>CAIXIX010000148.1 GCA_903919615.1 uncultured Chthonomonas sp. | reverse complement strand
TCGTAGCGATAAATCGACTCTCCATCGGCAGTGGCAGCTACGATGTCACCTTCGCCGGGTCGGCTGCCGACTGCAGGGCTGCCCGATGCCTCCCACGTTTCAAGCGTGCTGTTGCGGAGCACACGATGGGCGGCATAGGGCCAGCCTCCATCAAAGCATACGGTAAGCGCCGTCTCACCAGTCGCATTAACTAACAGGCGTTTATAATCTTCGTGCGCGCGGCTCTCCCTGGTCGCAACAAAACGAGTGCCAAGAATGGCTCCTGCTGCCCCAAACGAGAGCGACTTGGCGATCTCCTGGCCCCGGGCGATACCGCCCGCGGCGATCACTGGTACTCCACATGCTGCATCAACAATACGTGGCAGCAATTCCCACAGAGCACGGTTAGACTGAACGTGTCCGCCAGCCTCGTTGCCCTGACAAATAAGAAAGTCTGCGCCTTGTTCTATTGCGCGCCTTGCCCCGGCGATATTGGTGACCTGGACTCCGAAGTAAGCGCCTGCCGCCCGAACTGTTTCTATGTAGGGCTGAGGATCGCCCCATGAAAATGTAACTATTCGCGTGCCCGCCTTGAGGGCAGGTTCAAGTGCAACTGGCGAGAACGCGAGGGCAAAGTTCACGAAAAAAGGATTTTCGGTTTGGCTCAATACCTGCCGAATCTGGAATGCTGCAACGTCTGGTTCCGTCCAGGTGAGAGCCATCGATCCCATTCCACCTGCAATGGAAACCGAAGCAGCCAGCTCCGGTCCGGCGAGGCTAGCGATCGGCGCCTGCCAGATAGGATAGCGCAATGCGTTCAGAACCGATTGAAACATCCTGTCGTCACCTCTGGGTGTTAGGTTTTAGGAGCAGCCCTATGGTGCCTGCGTCCATCGCACGCTCGGGCACACAGGGGACCCGGTATCAGGACGGACACTGTCCATTACATTCGATTGCTGTTTGCGCACCCTATTTGTGATGATCGACGTCAAAGACTCCCCTTCGCTTTCTTACGCACGGACATCACAAAACTAATCAGCCAGATGGCGCCGATCGCTGCCGCGGCCACACCCTCTAGAGGAACAATTACCCGTTCATCAATCGTGTGGATTATGGGTGCTGGTTCAACGAAAGATTGGCTGTTCGAGGTTGAAAAGAAGACATCATCCGTGCCCAGCCGGGGCTTCGAGCGGTCTTCAAAGGCGTTTAACCACGCTCCAGCAGGGAACTGATTCGCGGTTAGCTTGCTGCGATGTTGAAGTGTGGAGCAATCCGCATCAGTCAAACTCTTCGCATATTTAAGGGATCCCACCCACGGACTTCTGTTTTTCGGATCGCCCAGGCTGCCTTGCATCCTGCCCGAACTTACTAGAAATACGCGTAACGACCGTGGGCTATCGTCGCTGCTTATTGATCGAGCGTCCTCAGGTTCACGATATGGGAAGTAGGGGCGGTCGGCATTGAAGGACATCCGTACTGCGTAGGAGGCTGCCGTAGTGGACTTATCATGGTCCTTTGAAACCTTGAATGCCGTAATGATCCAATGAAGCTTGATGTACGGCTCAAGCCATGACTGCAACTCCGGGCGGGACTCATACCCATGCTTTTTTAGCCAGTGGAGCAGCGCCGCTGCGTCGGAGGCGGCAATTACTGCGGCATCGTAACCTGCGACATGCTGTGTCTCCAGGACTTGGACTGAGGCACTCTTAGTCGCCTGCGGCGCAGCCTCTTTGCTCGCTGCGAATATCTTGCCAATTCCGAGGCCAAGGCCAAAACCGGTGAGTCGCTGTTCAATTACCTTGGGCTTGATCGCGTCCTCGATACCCACAAATAAATTATCATCAACGGCAGAGAGCGTTGGTCGCGATGGAGTTGGCACCAGAAAGCCAAATTCGTCTGCTGATGCGTGAAACGTCGCCCGACGTATAAAATGCATCTGGTGCGCCGTGGCATTCCACACGATTAACGCAGATTCATCAACGACGCTAACTCTCGCGCCCTTCCATGCTACGGCGGCACATGCGAGGGCAGGCGCTTCGCATCGCGCCGTCAGCCCAATCAGTCCTGCAGCTAACATCCATGCGGTTAGTTGAGATAGCTTCGAACGCATCTCATTTGCCCCCTTTGGCAATGCCAACAAATGGTCCTGAAACCAGCACCTATGGGTAGTGAGTCCGGCAGATCAGCGTGTATTGTTGAGCAGTTAATACAACATAATGCGTCGAATATACCTGTATAAGGAGTCTTCGATGATTACTCGTATCCTTTTCAGGGCGTTTACCAGGTTCACCGTACTGGCTCTTGCCGGGCTGATCGCTATAGCATCGGTTGCAGTGTGTCAGACTTCTGCACCGGCTGGCCAAATTCCTCAGTATGCGGAAGCGGTACCAGTCCTCGATCCGGATACGGTGCTCCTCAATCCCCACCTGGGCCTCTATGCGATGGGTGGCGCAAACTTCGTACCGCCGGTAGATCCCTGGTTCAACAAGACGATCGATATCGCCTACATCCGCGACGACTGGTTTAAGCTAAATCCCGAAGAGGGCGTTTACAAATTTGACGATTATTTTGGCCCGCTTTTCGATGCGTGGGTCAAACGTGCTGGCAAGCGGCTCGCATTTCGATTTATGTCCGAGAGTATGCACTCGAACACGAAATACGTGTCTCCCAAGTGGATCTTCGATAAGGGCGTGCCGGGCGTTAAACATGTGGGCATCTATACACCGGAGCAGATTGATCCCGTGTTCTGGGATAACCGATATCTCAATATCCAGTGCGATTTTATCAAACGGCTTGGGAAATACCTCGATGGCCGCCCCGGGCTCGAGTTCATAGATATCGGCTGTATCGGCGAGTGGGGTGAGATGCACCTGATGCGCTGGACCCCGCAACAGCTAGAAGAAACCGGATTTTCTGAGACGAAATACGCACAGGCATACCGAAGAGTTATTGATGCTTTTGCCGCGGCTTTCCCTCACACGCGCGTTTTCCTAAATATCGGTGGTCATGATCACCTCTCCATCGATGACTATGCTGCGATACACGGCGTTGGCTTCCGCCAGGATGGCCTTATGCCGGATGGCGCGAGCTATAACTGCGGTGAGTGGCTATACAAGCCATACTCGCGTCGCGGGACGGTCTGCAACTTCGAGTTTTATGATGGCTACGACGGTATGGTAAAGAAGGGCTGGGATCTTGGAAAGACAATAGATAAGGCAATCGCCGCCCCCATCAGCTATTTGAACACCAATCTGGGTGACCTCACGATGGCGCCGCAGATCGTCAAAAACGAACTTCAGCGCATCGCTAAGAAGATCGGATATCGTTTCGTCGTGACGAAGGTAAAGTATCGGCCGCAGTTTCACCTCGATGGTAAGCTACCATCGAGGATCTTCGCGGAGAGCACGTGGCGGAATGATGGTATCGCTCCGTGTTATGAAAGCTTTGCTACCGAGTGGACGCTGGTTGATGCTACAGACAACATTGTCGCTTCCGAAGTTGTCTTCCCTGAAGTTCCAACTACTCAGTGGTGGCAAGGCGAGGAGGAGACTGTGCGCACTGTCCTTCGCGTGCCAGCGGACACCAGGCCAGGCGAGTATCGGCTTAAAGTCTCGTTAATTCTCCCAGAGACGGGGCAGCACATCCTTCTCGGTGTCGCAGGCAAGGACACGAAGCAGCGTTATGAGATGTGCACACTTAAGGGCATCGCGACTTCAGATGAGAGTGGAGCGGTGTACGACGAAGGATTCGAGGCTGCTGTCGCCCAGCCGTGGAGTACGTTCGCAGGACTTACCGCATCGGTAGATAGGACTGCCTCTCACACAGGCAAGGCATCGATGCTGTTGACAGGAACGATAGGAGCCGGATGGAATTACACATCGTTTCGCGTGCCTAAGGAGCTTGTACCGGGAGCCAAGTACAAACTCTCCGGATGGCTGATGGTGGAGAAGCTACAGGGGATCGCAGTTGCGCCTTATCTGAAAATGGGAGTTAATGACGCCGGCGGGCACTGGCTTAGCAACTATAGCACAGGCCCATACGACTTAACGAAAATGGGTACCTGGCAGCGCCTGGAGTGCAGCTTTGACGCGAATGCGTCTGGCGCGACAGGGGACATCTGCATTGAAAAGGGGCAGTTCGATGGGCATGCGACCCTAACGCTAAGGGTGGATGACGTGAAACTGGAGTTACTGGAGGCGCCCTAGGGAACGCAAGATTTTTGGTCTTAGGTAATTGGATTAAGGAAGGACTGCCTCATCTACTTGCGCCAGCGGAGCAAGTAGATGAGGGACAGCTAGTAGATGTGCAATTCTTCGCCCGTACAGGGCTAATCGCGCTATTTGCGCAAGGCGCGTCGGCGGGCGAAGGCGCCGCCGGCGATGGCAATGCCGGTCAATAAGGCCATGTTGCCGGGTTCGGGAGTTGATCTCGGACTGCCACTTGGGCTAAGTTCAAAATTCACGGAGTACATGTTGTAGGTGAAGTCGCTTGCCGGTGCCAACGGGCTGCCGCCGCCTAGCGTGTCGCCATAATTTGCGAGGCCGTTTGACGTAATGTTAATTAATGGGTTGGCGAAGTATCCGCTCGTCGCGTTGGTTGAGTAGGAGTTGTAGGAAGTGCCCGCCATGGTATATGTCTGACCCGCTGTGAGCGTTCTGTCTGCCAGGCTGTAACTGCTTGTGATGTCCACATAACGGAATTCACTCCCGGAAGCGAGCGGGTTTCCGATGAGTGTGGCAGTTGCCTCCGTAAATGTCGTGGAAAGGATTAAATCGCCGGCGCTGTCGAATATCCCTACCTGCTCGGGAAGACCGACCGTACCAGGAGTGCCTGGAACTGCCAGCGATGACGAGGCACTGATCGGGGCGCCTGTACCGGGAACCCACTCACCCAGTGCGGAGACCGTCACATTCACCGTTGGCGTGAATGTGTAACCCAGCGAATTTAGTCCGGGCTGTTGCTCATAATCCCATCCCGTTACAGAGTAGGAAGCGCTTTGTGCCTCCGCTGTTGTGCCAATTCCTGCAAGCATTAGAGCTGCGACGCCGGCTAGAAGACGTTGCTGAAACGAAACCTGGGTCATAGATATCATGGTAAATGATGCCCTTTCCTGTCGCAATGCTTTTCTGTGTGAGTTTTCATCAAGCTTTGAAACCAACCCGAGCGCACGGGATCAGCGCAGAGCTTGCAACTTTAGACAGGATCAGTGTAACAACGCACCATAACAGCATCGTCACAGAAACCGTAAAATGCCCTGCACCAATAAAGTGCAGGACATTTTTTTTGTCCAGATACAGGAAACTCAATATGCAGATGTGTCGAAAAGCTAGCTAATCGTCGAATTTAGTTGTTCTTAAGGCTATCGCTTCTCTTATCTCAATCAGTTGTGACACGATCGGAGCGACCTCTCGGTGTGCGCTTGCGGGGCACGCTGCAATGGCCCGTTCCAACAAGTCACACGCTGCCTCAAGATCACCCTTGCGCCGTTTTTGCTCTCCAAGCGCCATGTAGCACCTGGCAACGCCGTTGTCAGCACCAAGTCTTGCATACTCGCGCAGCGATTCCCATAAACGATCACTGGCGCCCTGCGCGTCTCCTATATTCCCCAGACTGTCGGCAAGGTTTAAGAGCGCCCCAGGTAGGTATTTTACTGCCCGGTCCTTCCGAATACAGTCTTCGCTAGTCATTCCCGATACGGATGTGTCGATTGCAACGCATCGCCGAATAATGGCGACGCTCTCTTCGTGGAGTGGAAGAGCTTCCTGGCACTTTCCGATGGTAACTAACGCATTACCCATATTGGACAGAGCTTTAGCGGCCCCAAGATCGTCACCGATTTCGCGTCGCACGGCAAGTTGCCGTTCGTGATACGCGAGGCTAGCCGCACCGTTTTTCATGTAGAAGCAGATGTTACCAGCCGTGTTCAACGAATCTGCCAGCAAGTCGCTGCTTGGCACTGCAAAGCCCAACACGCGCTCCATCCACTCTAATGCCTCAGTAAAGTGGCCCCAGTAGACCCATAATCCGAACATGGCGTTTGCCAGGCGAAGCGCTACTTCACCTTGTCCCGGTGTTGTAGCGCTCCAGTGCAAGGCTGCCCGGAGATTATCGAGATCGGGATCAAGGTGATCCCGGAACTTCGTATGGATATCGAAAGAGTACTGCTCGGCCTGTGCCAGGAAATGTAAGGCGTGTTTGGCACGCAACGCGTCGAACTCTTGCTGGGTGAGCAGTTCGCGGCCAAACTCCCGAAGTGTCTCCAGCATGCTGAACCGAATCTCAGGACCTCGTAGCAATCCAACCTCTTCAGTATTGATAAGGCTAGCTTCCGCGAGACATGTCAAAGATTCCAGCATCGAATGCTCGGAGTACTCGACTGTTTCGGCTGATGGATGATTGGCGTTGCATACAGCGAGCGCGCCTAACGCATTCCAGCCACCTCGAAAAACCGATAGCTGTTGAAACAGGAGTTGATGTTCGGCGTTAAGAAGACGATAACTCCACTCGACTGCAGCACGGAGCGAGCGATGACGCTCAGAGCCGCCTTTTCGAGGTGAAACAGCCAGTCGTAAGCGCTCCCGGGTGCGATCGAGCATCTGATGTGGAGTCAGTACCTGTGCCCATGAAGCCGCCAGCTCAAGGGCCAGAGGTATCCCCTCAAGATGGCGGCAAAGCTCAGCCACATCGCTGGCATTGGCTTCAGTTATCTGGAAATCGGCACGGGCAGCCTGGGCCCTGTCGACGAAAAGCTGAATGCTGGGGCATTTACATAGTTCGAACAAAGAGAGAAGCTTTTCGGGATCAAGAGGAGATGGAATAGGGAGTGGCGCGATGTTGATTACCCGTTCTCCCGGCAGGTTCAATCGAACTCGAGAAGTCGTAAGGCAGACTAGCCCCCCACACCCCTCGAGAAGGTGCTCAACGTACGTTGCGCCGCCATCGGCCAGGTGTTCGAAATTATCTAAAACGAGTAGCGCAGGCACGTTATATAGGTGGTTGCGTATCGGTGCGTACCAATCGCCCTCCATCTCGCGCGCCAGTTGCATCGAATCAAGAACCGCTTCCGGAATCTGCTCTTGCTGCGACAGACCGCCAAGTGATACGAACCAGATCTGGTTGTTGTAGGCTCGCGCGAGCCTCCCTGCAAGTTCCAGCGCCGTTCGAGACTTACCGCTGCCGCCCGGACCAACGAGTGTCAGCAAGCGCAGAGTTGAAACGTGACCGAAGTTAGGACGCGCGTGAGCTCCTTTGAGCAAAAGGTTCTCGATGTGTGCGAGCTCTTGTTGACGACCGAAAAATGCAGACATGGGTTCTGGGATTGATGTTGGACGTGCAGGCGCATCTGGGCGACGAGGCGCACTCGAAGCGCTTCCGTCCGAGACAATGCGCTTTCCACGTCGGCTTCGTTTGACCGTAACCTGTCGGTATGCGTCCTGTGTAAGGTTTAGCGACTTAATCAGTTTACGGCTCTCTTCTGGCGGCTCCATATCCAGTTGATCGCGGAAAATCCTTTCAACATCCTTGTAATGGCGCAGTGCCTCTGCGGGCCGACCTGACCGGTGATAAATACGCATGACAGCGTTTTGCAGATCTTCTGACGTGGGTTCGATCGCTGCAGCATCCAATGCGAAATCAAGTGCAGACTGCAGATCCCCTGTAGATTCCGCGATAGAGCGAAGTTGGCTGAGGGCCCCAAGTTGCAGCTGAACAAGGCGCTGACGTTCCGTAAACACCCAATCCTCATAGAAACCGGGTAGCAAATCTCCGCCATAAATATTAACTGCGCGTGAAAGGAGCCCGAATTTTAGTGGAGCGCTGTCGGCAGCGTTCGCTTCGACGAGGGCGGAACGAAACGCGGCAACGTCAGTGGTGACTGCGACTGGTTGCAATCGAACGAAGCTGCGGTCGGCAATGAGGATGGAGCCAACAGGTTTATCTGGAGGTTCAAGTTGGTTGCGCAGCGAGTTCAGGCCCGTGCGAAGACTGGCGCGCGCTGCCGATGGGTCAACGTCCGGCCATAGCAAGTCAGCAAGTTCATCGCGCGGATGGCTCCGATCCCGGTAAAACGCCAGAAAAGCGAGCAGCGATGCCGTTTTATGAGTGCGAAATCGCGTTAGCGCATGACTTCCATGTTCTGCTCGAAATGCGCCCAGCATGGAAATATGCCAACTTACCGGAAACATACATTCAACCTCAAGCGTGCGCCGCAACGTGAGGCGTCGCGGTTGAATTCAACCACAAATCACACGATGCTAAATTGTCCAGTGCAGATTGCAAATCCTGCGTTACAAGTGCCTCGCGATAGCTACTTAGGACCTGAAGGACTGGGAGCATCAGGCATTGCGCCTAACATCAACGACTTCAAAGACGTCATCGACCTAATTGACGTTCCCCTCATTGACCTGATCCTTTTGCCAATTGCGATGATATCTCCTGGCCGATACGGCTGCGGAGCTGATCGGACATCATGGAGCCATGATCGCCTGGCACTATTTCGACAACTGCATCTGAGCCTAGTTTTTTGAGATCGACTTTGAGCAGCCTCACCGCACCATCAAGGTAAAACGTGTCCAGATCGCCCATATAGATATGGATCTTTCCGGCGAGTTTTGGGCCAAGTTCATTCCAGTGAGTGCGCAGCGTCAAACCGATATCATAGTGCTTCCAAGCTTCGGCTACGGCCGGATCCACCGCTCCAGTTTCACGATTCCAGAGCTGCTTGGGCTCGCCGTTATCGCCTTTTGGGCTAAACACCGCGTCGAACGAACCGAGTTGTTCGCCTCGAATTGGACGCTCCATGTCGCTAAAGGGCTTGTAGAAGAGCGTGGGAGTATCGCCTGCGCGCGCAATTGGACGGGGCTGCCCACCCGAATCTGTGAACATATTGGCGTTTGCAGCGTAGAGGTCTATACGCTGGAAGTCCCGGAAGTCGACAGGATCGGGAGATGTGGACCAGCAGCCTCCGAATACTTCGGGGTAGGTGACCTGAAGCCAAAGGCTCGACCATCCGCCGCTGGAGTGTCCTGTTACGAATCGCGCCTCAGGTTTTCCTATCGCACGGAACCGCTTCTCCAACTCTGGTATCAGCTCCATAGTTAATGCCTTTCCCCACGGTCCGTTATTGGCGCTGTCCGCGAATACGGTGTGGCCGGTAGGGCACTCCGGGTTTAATACTACATAGAGAAACGGCGTATCGAGTGGAAACTTTGGCCTGACTGCGCTCTGGCCGCTCAGCATATAGTGGTTGCCGCCGAAACCTGGCACATCGTAGAGTATCGGGAACTTGCGGTTAGGCATCTGTGCCCACTCCCTTGGCAGCGCGATGGCTGCCATGATGTAAGTGGGACGCCCATAGAACTTTGATAGGAGCGCGGAAAGAACCCGAACCTCCTTAACGGTGTCCGTATCCTGGAACGTGTTCTGGCCAACGACCCTGTCACAGATCAGCGCAACCGTGGTTTTGGCGGCAGGATCGCAGGTCACTTTGACAGCAGTAGAATAGAGATTGCCGGCGCTGCCTCCGATTGTTCGCCCGCCTAGATTACGGTCCACTACCGCTTGTACGAAATATTCTCCGGCCGTCAGTTGTCCCAGCTTGCCAGGAAAGCCAACTGAAGAGTCATCCACGATCATCGCCTTACCTGGCTTCACGCTGGTAAATTTCTGCGAGTAGATCGGTTCGGGCTGAAACCAGTTCGGACCGAAGCGAGGCTCCGTGTTCGTGCGTGACAGGTACACCACTACTCGCCCGGTGAACGGGCCAGCGTACGCAGTGCTCGGGTAGGCAACTGAGAACTTCAGACCCTGCGCGGAGGCAGCGACGTGCAGCAAAAGCAGACATGCCTGAGCGCAAAAACACCCAAAAGTCCGACGCGATATCATCCTGCGGTCTCCAATCAAAGCCTCTAACCTAGGCATCCATTCAGTGAGGTCCAGTTGCAGTCCATTATTTTAGTTGAAGCACATGCCACCGGCAAACGGATGAGGTGTGGATTGTGCCGACTGCGGTATATAAGGCATAATTGACTTCAAAGACTTTATCTCAGCAGCTGCCCTTTGCTCGGATCACCCTTTATATCCAGAAGCTGGATGTTGGATATGGTGCGGAACCGGGTGTTGTCCTCTACTTTCCAGACCACCTTTTTGTCCCGTGTCACTTCAAAGATCAATGGCTGCTGGCCGATGTGGCCGTGGCCGCCCCAGTTACAGACAACGGTGTTGCCGTTAGGCAACCGCTGCACGCCCGCAACAAACCGCAGTGGGATGCCCGGGATCTCATTCTCGTCGATACTCCAGACCACCTTGTCCTGCTTATCCACTTCGATAACTTTGTGTCCGTCGCCGCATGCGATGAGCGTGTTTCCGTTAGGTAAACGCACGGCGCTAAATACGTCGCCCGGCGTTGGGATAGAGTGCAGCACGGCGCCGTTGGCATCCAATTCGCGCACAACATGCTCGCCCACAAAGGCGATAAGATAGTGGCCGTCTTTCAGCTTTCGCGCGATACGAAACTGCATATGAGGGCTGGCAACGGTGGAGACCACCGGAATCTCTTTGAGGATTTTGCCATCCCGACCAATCTCGATGATGCGCTTCGTTCCTCCCTCGCAGATCATAATGCTGCCATCGGCAAGTGGCTGGCAGTTGTGCACCTCTGTGCCATCCGGCGATTTGTATTCCCACACTACCTGCTTGTCTCGACTGACTTCCTTCACACCACGGACGTTCGTGAAAAGGTAGTTGCCGTTCTTCAACCGCCACACATCTTGCGGAAACTCGGTCGCGTACTCCCAGGTAATCTTGCCCTCCGATGAGACCTCGACAATCGCTCCGCGACCGTTGTCGGTTGCAACGAAAGGATGAGATGTTGCTTTTGGTTCCGGCTGACCGGAGCTCTGCACCGCAGCAGCGGCGAGCGAAGAGAGTGCAAACACAAAGGGGATGAACGCGCGGAACAACTTCATGGATAAGACCTCTCAATTTTGCCTATGGGTTACCTGTAGGCGGTCGAATATCCTGCTGACGACCCAATTCCGCGCGTTCTCGAGGTTCGGAGGATACTCTCTGACGTGCGCCGAAATGACAATTACACTATCTGGGAGATCCATTCCATGAACCTTGCGCTTCTGGTAACTCTTGCCTGTTGTCTTGCGGTTGTCCGGTCTCCCGATCCGCCGAATCTTGTCGCTAACCCAGGCTTCGAAATGATCGATGCCAAGGGAGGGCCAACTGATTGGAAGACCGACCCCCAGGGAATGCAGAATGTGATGTTCGCTCGAGATACTGAGGTCAGGCGCAGTGGAGCTGCCTCGGTCCGTATCACGATTCCCACCGCGGATAACCCTGGGTGGCCAGCGTATATCTCGCTGATACCGGTTAAGGCGGGAATGCATTTTCAGATATCCACATGGATGAAGACCCGCGATGTCGCTCGCTCTGCCTATGTCGCTATTGAGATGCTCGATGCAAGCGGTAACCGTTTATCTGTAATCAATGGACCGCAGGCGACGGGCTCCACGCCAGACTGGCTGCAAAAGAAGATTACAGCGGTGGTCCCAACGAATGTCGTGACCATGGGCATTCACCTGATACTCTACGGGAGTGGCGCGGCCTGGTTTGACGACGTAGAAGTGACGCGCGACGAAAAGGCCGAGCAACTGTTTAGCCAGTTAGCACAACCACTGCCAGCGCCCATGCTAGCTCGCGCGACGGTGAGTGAAGGCGATCCTGCTCGATTTCAACGTCTCTTTCAGGCAGCGGAAAGTGGCGGTAACTACGTAATCGGAGTGATCGGTGGATCTATCACTCAAGGAGCGTCCGCCTCGTCTCCCGATGCGCACTATTCTGCATACGTCGTGAGATGGATGGCGAACCATTTTCCCAAGGCAAAGTTCACGCTGGTTAACGCTGGCATCGGAGCCACGGGCACCAACTATGGTTGTTTGCGATGCGAACGCGATCTGCTTTCTAAGCAACCGGACCTTGTGGTGGTTGAGTTTGCAGTAAACGACGGCGATACTCCTGATTTCGCGGAGACCTATGAGGGTGTTGTTCGGCAGATCCTTGCCAGCCCCAAGCATCCTGCAGTGATGCAGCTCTTCTTCATGAATAAGGTCGGCGGAAATTCTCAGGCGTCCGAGATCAATATCGGCAGTCGCTACCAGCTTCCTATGGTGAGCTATCGTGACATGCTCTGGCCAGAGATTCAGCAGAATCGGCTTGCCTGGACGGATATTAGCCCGGACGAAGTGCACCCCAATGACCTTGGTCACGGTTATGCAGGCAAACTATGCTGCACGGTTCTGGATCGCGCGCTTGCTGGAATGCCCCAAGCGTCTATCGCGGCGCCAGGAGCACTCCCTACGGCGGCGCTAACCGATGCTTACCAGTACACCGCACTTCAGGAAGCGGATGCGCTGAAACCTGCCCTGAACAATGGCTGGCGTTTCGATGCGGGGAAGTATGGCTACGACAAAGGTTGGATGAGCTCCACGCCTGGCAGCTTGATCGAATTCGAGGTAAATGGCCAGTTTCTGTTCCTGAGCTACTGGCGGATCCGCGGCGCAATGGGCAAAGCGAAAGTCACTATCGATGGCGGCGCGCCAACCATCGAGGATGGCTGGTTCGATCAGACGTGGGGCGGATACCGGAACATGATCAGGCTCAATGCCGGCAAACCTGGTACGCATCGCGTCCGGCTGGAGCTTTTGCAGGAAAAAAGCGAAGGCAGCACCGGCAATGAATTCAGGCTGTTGTGCCTTGGGGCGGGTGAGGTGAAGTGATGCGACTTGTCATCGATCACCCGTATACGCCGCCGTTTCCGTTCGCGACTTAACGAAAGCGTGGTGGGCAGGATAGTTCTGTCCTCCATAGCGATCGTAATCGCCGCCTTCGACCCCGGCAGCCGGGGCTGAGATCCGGAACCCGAAAGCGGAGAGTGTGGTTTTTGAATCCAGTACATATGATTTCGCGGTTGTGTTCGCAATGATATGTGCATCGCCATATTGAGCGCGATAGATACCTGGCGAAGGCTCTTCCCACGATAGCAGCGGCGCTCCCATGGTTACGGGGCCAGTAATGCGCTGGATAGCGGCAAGCCAGTCGATCCAGCGCTTCGTCTGATCATCTTTCAAGCCGGATGGGCTGGTAATCGCGCTAAGCTGATAGCCAAGTGCGAGCGTCCAGGCCAGGGTCTCGCGGTTGGTGACAAACTGCCCCAGGTCGTGGTGATCAAAGAGTATCTTGTCATGCCCAAGCCAGAGAGCAAGCGGCTCGAAGCGCCATGCGTCAGCCGGGTAGCGATCTCGCCACATGCCGCGCCAATCTGGCCCATTCTCCGTTGGGACAAGCGCCCAGGTGATACCGCAGAACTGCGTCTCATAGTTCATCACGGCATCAAATCCATTTTCGGTGCTGAGGGGCGCTTGTGCGCTGTCTCGTTTTGCTATATCGATCATGCCTTGAATGTAGGCATAGGGCGTTGGCGAAACCGGGTTGAAATCGTATTGCGGCCCGCGAGCGCCAATTTGATCCTGGAAGAGCACATCCACAGGATACTGCTCAGTGAACTGCGAGAGAATCGCTTGTTCGGCTTTAAGCGCTGCCGGATGAAATGTACAAAGCGACCAGCCGTAGTTGCTGCCATAAGCCTCCTTAACGGGTTTCCCGGAGGCATCCTTGAGCAGTGGCTCTTGCCCTTCGCGAACAAACGTTGGTCCGGCCGGGCCATCACACCACCATGTCGGGTTGGTGTACGGCATGAACAGGCGGCCAGAATCGTGTATTTCTCGGACCAGATCGGAGAACTGCGCTTCGGTACCAAACCAATTCGAAGGGGGAAGATGGTCTGGATACTGCTTGTCGAACCCACCGTGCAGGTACTCTGCGATGTGCACGAGAGCAGGTTTTGGCAGCAGAGACAATCCTGCGCGCATGTCCTGACAGTTCGCGCTGGAATAACGCACGAGCAGGCTGCGCTTCAGCGCCGCAAGCGTTGACGGGCTTACCTTGGCATCGAGCGGACGTGTGAACCCATTCGCGGCTCCATAACTACGGACGGCCGTAGGATTAGTGAGGCCAAACTCGAATCGCGTTACTGGAAGATCACGGGCTACACCAGGCTCTATCCATGTGATCCATTGTCGAGACGCGCTTCCGCCGGTTTCCGAACCACCTGCAGTGAGATCCACCGGCATAAATATTTTGCCGGCTGGCTGGATACCATACCAACTGATCTGGCCCGAAGCAAGGCTGAGATGAATGAAGTCGCTGAATGCGGGTGGATAACTCGAATTGACCTGCAGATAACGAATCGGATTGATCACCACGAAGAAAGGGTAACCGCTGGTGTGCAGCCAGACGCCGCCGTTCGTCACGTAGGTTCGGATCGCCTGTGCCGTGCTTTTGGCGTCTTCTTCCGCCGCGGGAAGCAGCTCACCATATGGGTTGACGATCAGCCAGCAGTCTTTCGATTGCAGATGCGCGCGCAGCGCCTTTGGCGTTGAGATGATAACAACGGGAGCCTCGAGTCGCTGTAAGGAATCTTTCCATTCGGCCCGTTGAGGCGCATCTCCAAGATCGATGAAGCCGATCTGCTTCGGCATGACTTCTCGTCTGGGTTTGTTCAGATAATCTCTGGGAGGTGCAACGCGCTCCGCTGGTCCGATAGGTCGGTTCCAGAGAGCCTGCGCCGTTGCAACGGACGCCGCCACCATCTTGGGCAGATCTTCTGTCTGAAATACTCCACCCCAGCGTATTACATCACCCCAACCTCCATCAATAGTCTGAAGTGATAGCAGAGGTCCGCTTGGAGTGTCGATCAGCGTGGTGTCCGGCTTGCCCTCTGGTGCGCGTGGGCAGCGAACACTCCAGCCCTGCAGCATCGCAGCCGTATTGCCTAGCCACTCACGTCCGGCTGTGGTTAGAGTCGTCGGGACGGCTGGCTGGTTGTAATCGGTGCCGCGCGCCGGTGTGAAACCGGCAGCCTCTGCGCCAGAGGAACCTGCCGACTTGCCAGTCCAGCCAACATAACTCTCCTCAGCCTGACGCTTGAAGAATGGCGGAAGCAGAGCGCGGCCCAGCTCAACAGGAAAGCTCACCTGTTTGAGGCTTGCGGGATCGAAAGCAACGACCGGCGGCGCCGCGACGCCAATGATCTGCGATTTCAGCGGCTCGGCCGTGGCTCGGATGTCGAGGTGCGATTGATCGAAATGGAGGTTCAGTGTCACTCTGGCGTCAGGTGTTTTGTAGGCCAAATGCAGATCCGTCGCGGTGCGAAGAACGATCGGCTTGCTGTCTCCTGCTGTAAGCGTTTTGCCGTCGGCTAACGTTAAACGCCACCAGCCCTCGTGGCCGAACGTGATTGCAGGCTTGTCCTTCAGCAGCAGCGCTTTCGGCGCGAGCGTTGCGCCATCCATGTGCAGCGAATAGGCGGGAGTGGATGCAGTCAACTCGCCGTTTGTGGTAGACCATGTTGGGCCAGCAGTCGGCTGAGAGAGTATGAGCAGAATTGCAGCAAACAGCATTAGATCCACACTTTCGAACTCGAAAAGGGCATTGGATGGCGCACGCGGATCTAACGGCATAGACGAAGACTTGCGCCAACGATTGCTAATGCATTTCTGCAGCGCAGCCTATTTCTCATGCCGGATTATCAATACCAGCAGACGAACGATTTTCTGCATCGGTTCAGGCAACAATCCTGCGCATGGGGTTTTGAGGCGGATTATTGATCTGCCGGCAACCCCGGGCCTACCATCGATTGCCGGCATTGGAGAACCTGGCGCCGCACTGCTTGTTGCAGACGCCGATGGCACAATCAATTGTGTTCAATAGGTAGCGACGCTGAATCAGCCTTTGTGTGTATTATCGTGCTTCAGCCCGTAGAACTTAATAGCATTCCCTGCGAAGAGCTTTCGACTATCCTCTTCAGGCATGTCGCGTACGATCCATTGCAGCGTCTCAACCCAACCGCGAAGGCTGGATGTGTTGTTGCATACGGGCCAATCACCACCAAACATGACGCGGTCCGAGCCGAAGCTCTTGATGCAGTGATGCACGATATGCTCTAGCTCCTTGCCCGCGTTCCATTCTGGCTTCACCGTTTTGATGACGCCTGAGATCTTGCAGACAACGTTCTTGCGCTTGCCAAACTCTGCAATGTCCTCTTCCCATTGCGCCTGATGTGGGTTTCGCGCGGCGGCATTGCCACAGTGATCCAGAATGAACCGGGTATCCGGACACAGATCTGCCAGCTGAATGCCATCGGACAGCTCCCCAGGGCGGATGCATATGTCGAAGGAAAGGCCAAGCTCGCCGAGAAGATTCATGTTCTCAACGAATCTGGGTGAAACACAGAGGCCCCTCGGCGCTTCCGGAACCTGGAGCACCTGCCTCACTCCTTTAATGTAGGGGTTTGACTTAAATCGCTTCGCATAGGTCTCGAAGCCGGGAAGCGCCGGGCGACAGGAGACAACTCCCGCTGCCATTGGGGTGTTGTGCTTTCTGCAGACATCGATCACCCATTCAGCCTCTTCCAACTGTTGTCTTAGTGCGACGTCCACTTCCATATAGATGGCGTTGATGATGTTAAGGCCAGCGGCAGCTCGGTAATAGTCCGCCATGGTGGTGCTGTGGTTGAGCTTCGGCTCGGATTTTAGCCAGGGTGGGCGAAATTTCCGAAAGTCCCACAGATGCTGATGCGTATCTACGATCGGAAACGATTTTGCGAGTGTCCTTTCAGATTCTGAAGCGCTTGCACGCTCCAAGCCTTCTGTGCCAGCAGCCAGAAGTCCAATTCCGGCTCCTGTATATCGAAGCATTTCGCGTCGCGAGATGTTATTCGGCACAGTTATCCCCCTTGTTATCCGTGCATGAGATGTTAATTATCGAACGCTCGTACATAGCTGTATGTATGCCACCGATTAGAGCGGCATAATCCTGCGTGCACGTTTCGACCTTTCGCGCCCCGATTCCTCGAAATCTACGAACTTAGATCTCCACGAGGGTAAGAGGTTGTCGCCTGGGCAGACGCGCCAAGGTATAATTCCCCATCATAACTCGTACGAGCACCTGATAAAAAGAGGGTTAAAGAATACATGCGCATTGGCTTAAAGGCGGCTGCTCCGTTGGCTCTTCTCCGAAACGGTATATTCAACCTGCCATTTTGCACTATGCTTGTGCTTGCTTTGATGTCCGGTCTGCAGATCGCGACTGTGGCGCAGCAATCTGTGACGACACCTCCGTCCCACAATAGCGAGCTGTTCGAGACGCGAATTCGTCCCCTTCTCGCCTCCCGCTGCTACTCTTGCCACTCGCACACAGCGGGGCAATCGAAAGGCGGCCTCTATGTGGATAGCCGAGCGGCACTGCTTCACGGAGGCAGCGCTCCCGCGATTGTGCCTGGCGACCCTGATCACTCGCTGCTCATTCAAGGTGTTCGGTATACAGACACGAACCTTCGTATGCCTCCGGCAGGCAAGCTTACTTCTAACGAAATCGATGCGCTAACTTCCTGGGTTCGGGCAGGCGCCCCATGGCCGGAAGCTGCTGCGCTCCCGCGCGCCACTGCCGTTAAAACGGCTTCCTCAACTGCCTTCTGGGCGTTCTTGCCCCTCCGATCCCCGGCTTCTCCAAAAAAAAGCGCAATGGGTAAATGGTGGCCCAGATCACCACTAGACGCATTTATCCTATCTGGCCTTGAGGCACGCCACCTTAAGCCCGCACCAACTGCGGACCGGAGGACGCTTATTCGGCGGGCAACGTTTGATCTTACAGGATTGCCTCCGACACCAGAGGAAGTAAATGATTTTGTTGTTGACTGGCGGCCCGATGCTTATGCGCGGCTCATCGATCGATTGTTAGCTTCGTCTGCCTACGGAGAGCGCTGGGGACGGCACTGGCTAGACGTTGCAAGATACGCAGACTCAAACGGCGTCGACGAAAACCTTGTTTACAACACCGCGTGGCGATATCGTGACTACGTGATTCGCGCCTTTAACAACGATCTGCCAATCGATCGATTCATTCAGGAAAATATTGCGGGCGACCTGCTGCCGGATACGCCGTACGAAAAAGACAGTAACGACCGAATCATTGCGACGGGGTTTCTCTCTCTTGGTCCTAAAATGCTGGCCGAAGACGATCCTGTTAAGCAGGAAGAGGACATCATCGATGAGCAGATCGACACCCTGGGGAAGGCCGTTATGGGCGTTACGCTGGGATGCGCGCGCTGCCACGATCACAAGTTCGATCCATTCCCGCAATCGGACTACTATGCGCTGGCCGGCATCTTTAAATCCACCAAAACCATGTTGAATTTCAAGAACATGGCACAGTGGCAGGAGCGTCCGCTCGCTTCGCTGGAAGATCAGGATCGGCTAAAGCAGTTCGAAAGCAAAATTGCCGCCAAGCGTGACGAACTAAACAAGCTGAAGAAAAACGAAGAGGATGGGATCCTCGCAAAGGCAAAAAGCGCGGAGCCGCAATATCGAGCTGCTGCGCTTGCAGTTATCCGTTCGGGCCAGGATAAGCGGACTCTAAAGCCAATTATGAGCGATTCAGGCACACGGCTCTCTGCGGCGGCACAGTTGATAGAAGCGGAAGACTTCGCTTCAGGCAATGTGCTGAAGGATACAACAGGGTTCGGTAAGGGCATCGGTGTGCTCGTTAACAAGGGCGAATATCCCAACTTTACCGAATATGACGTGACCGTGTCCGAAGCATCTGTATGCCAGATTGATCTTCGTTATGCGAGCGGCGATTCCAGACCAATTCGCATCTACATCAATGGCGTTTTGGTAACGTCCCAGGCGGCAGGCGATGTTACGGGTGGCTTCTATCCGGACTCCCAGAAGTGGAAAGCCGAAGGCGCCTTCCAATTCAAATCTGGAAAGAACCGGGTTCGCCTTGAGCGCGACAGCTACTTCCCGCATATCGATAAGCTGCTGGTAATGCCGGTGAAGGGCGTGGTGCAAACCAGAACGCCCGATATGGCAGCCGCGGAGCTGAAGCTTCTTCCTGAGCTACTTTCCGAGGCGATCGAACAGCTAATTAAAGACGGACCAACCTCGGCAATTACTTTCGAGATACCGGATAACAATGTCTCAGTCTATTCCGCCGGTGTAAAGGCTGAGGTCACGCGACTGGATGCCGACATAAGCGCTCTGGAGAAAGAGAAACCGAAATTACCGCGGGCAATGGCCGTATCAGAGGGCAACCCAGTTAACATGAAGGTTCACCTTAGAGGCAGCTATTTAACGCTTGGCAAAGAGAGCGCACGCGGGTTTCCCGCTGTATTAAACGCAACTTCCGATCGTTTTAAGATAGACGCAGCACATAGCGGACGCCTTGAGCTAGCGCAGTGGTTGACCGCTCCGGACCATCCGCTTACGGCTCGCGTATTTGTAAATCGTGTATGGAGGTGGCACTTCGGCGCCGGCATTGTGGCGACCCCCGATAACTTTGGGCGACTTGGTGAACGGCCCTCCAATCAAAAGCTGCTGGATTGGCTTGCGACGACCTTTATCAAGGATGGCTGGTCTCTCAAACAACTGCACCGCCGGATTATGCTCTCCAATACCTACAAGATGAGCTCACGGTACGATGCAAAGGCAGCCCTTATCGATCCTGAAAATCGGCTGCACTGGCGAACGGATCGGCGAAGGCTCGAAGCAGAAGAGATCCGAGATTCGATTTTGTTTGTTGGCGGCAGGCTTGATCGCACCATGGAAGGAACACTTCTCAAGTTCAAGGATCGAGAGTACGTTACCAGTACCGCAAATTCGGACCCGGTAAACTACAGTAGCCTGCGTCGATCCGTATATCTGCCCGTAGTCCGCAGTGCGCTGTACGATGTGTACACAGCCTTCGATTTCGGCGATCCAACGGTAATGAATGGAGATCGTCCGTCCACAACAGTGTCTCCACAAGCGCTCTTTATGATGAATAGCCCTATCGTGTTGGAACAGACGCGTTCGATGGCGGAGAATCTCCTGAAACGCTCCGATCTCGATACCGCAGGACGCATACGGCTTGCCTTCGAAGAAGCGTACGGCAGACAAGCCTCCGCATCCGAAGTTGGTCGGGCAGTTGCATTTATGGACGCAGTTAATTTGCAGTGGGCTGCAAAAGAGGGCGATGCTGGCGCACGCAAAATCAAGTCCTGGCAGAGCTTCTGCAAAGCGCTGCTCTCGGCCGCTGAGTTTATGTACGTCGACTGAGTAATTGACCTGCGAGTGGAGATATATCGGATGAATTCGCACTGGAACTCCTACTGGAACCGAGCCCTTTCGCGGCGAGAAATGCTGCAGACCAGCAGCCTGGGTTTTGGAAGCGTTGCGCTCCTAAGCCTGCTTCAAGAGCAGGAGGCGCGTGCCGATGCGGCTGCACACAATCCACTCTCGCCTCGACCACCGATGTTCCCGGCCAGAGCGAAACGGGTGATTTTTGTGTTCCTGCACGGCGGGCCATCACAGGTGGATACCTTCGATCCAAAGCCGCTGCTTACGCGGGACCATGGCAAACCGCTGCCGTTCGAGAAGCCTAGAATTGTCTCCAGCCCGACCGGAAATCTGTTGAAGTCTCCGTGGGAGTTCAAGCACTACGGCAAGAGCGGTATAGAGGTTAGTGATCTGTTTCCCAATCTAGGCGGCTGCGTCGACGACCTCTGCTTCATTAACTCGATGTACGGTTCAAACAGTCGCCACGGCGGGGCGCTCTTGGAGCTTCATACCGGATCCGATACCTTTGTTCGGCCAAGCATGGGCTCATGGATTACCTATGGTCTCGGTACCGAGAACCAAAATCTGCCCGGGTTTATCACTGTCTGCCCAACGCTTACGCACGGCGGTGTCAACAATTGGAGTTCGGCATTCTTGCCTGCAGCCTTTCAGGGAACGCCGATCGGCAATGCGTCCATCTCCGCAGATCAGGCGAAACTCCCCTTTATTCAGAACAGTGAAACACCCCGTGAGGTCCAGCGCAAAGAGTTGGATCTAATTAATGCAATGAATCGCGAAAAGCTCGCTCAAACCGGGCCGGATCAGGGTATTCAGGGCAGGATCGATGCCTTTGAGCTTGCGTTCCGTATGCAGATGGCCGCGCCGGAACTGCAGGAGATTACCGGCGAGAGCCCGGAAACACTGAAGCTTTACGGAATGGAGGATCCAAAGACTCGTAACTTTGGAAGGCAGTGCCTTATGGCGCGCCGGTTCTCCGAGCGTGGGGTTCGGTTCGTTCAGATAACGCACAGTTACAAGTGGGATCAGCATAGCGATCTGAAAAGGGACCATACTAGCAATGCAGCGGAAGTAGATCGGCCGATCGCAGGACTACTGAAAGACCTGAAAGCACGTGGCCTCCTAAAGGATACTCTGGTGGTCATCAGTGGTGAGTTCGGCCGAACCCCCTGTGCTCAGGGCACCGATGGGCGAGATCATAACCCGCAGGGATTCACAACAGTCCTAGCGGGTGGGGGCGTCAAACCAGGATTTCGATACGGCGCCACCGACGATTACGGCTATTACGCCGTTAAGGACAAGGTTCACATTCATGACCTGCACGCAACGATGCTCCATCTGCTAGGCATAGACCATTTAAAGCTAACATATAAATATGCAGGCAGAGATTTCCGGCTTACAGACGTTCACGGAGAAGTTGTTAAGGGCATAATTGCGTGATCCAATAGTTGGTAGGCACAAACGGTTATGATGGCTTTGGCGATATTTCATTGACTTTTATTGACATCTTTATGCCAACTAATTATGATGTGGTTATAAAGGGTGCATCAAATCAAAAGCCCTGACGTTGTGAGTGAACGACAATGCAGAATACGAAGTGCGACGGCATCCACAGCTTGATGCCGCTCGGTGAAATGGCCCCTGAAGCCAGACGATTGCGTGAGACCTACGCGATAACACCCGGCAACCCACTTATTCAGCGTGAGTTCGGCTACTATTGCCTGGAAAGGTGGTATGAGCAGGGACTGCCAAAACATGCAGATTTATCCGCCGAATTTCATTACGATCCCTCGGGTAAGCACTCTCTCGGCAGTCTGGGCTGGTGCGAAGCAGCCTTCCAGCCGGCATTCGAGGTGAAGCAGATTGAGGACCGGGGAGAGTACGAAGTTGTACAGGACTGGGCTGGCCGTCACGTTCTCTATTTTAAGGGCCGTCGAGACGGGTTTATGCCTGAGTATCTGGACCACCCTGTCAAAGACGTCGAAACCTGGGAAGAGAATGTAAAATGGCGTCTCGCGGTCGATGCTCCCGGGCGCTTTGATGGCCTGGAAGCGAGAATGCAAACCGCAAAAGTCGCGGCTGGCCGCGGCTTGATGATATCCCAGGGGCTAATCGGTGGGTACATGTATCTCCGCAGCCTCATGGGGCCGGCCGATCTGATGTACCGATTCCACGATGCGCCGGATCTAATCCACAAATGCATGCAGGCATGGTTGGACCTGGCCGATGCCGTAATTGCGCGCCATCAGGCGCACGTTACTCTAGACGAACTCTTTCTGGCAGAGGATATTTGTTATAACCACGGCCCGCTCATCTCACCCAAGATGATGCGCGAGTTCCTCTTTCCTTACTACCAAGACCTAATCGCAAATGTACGCGCCCGCCAACTCGATCAAACCCGAAAGCTATACATTCACATCGACACCGATGGTTTCGCTGTGCCGGTCATCCCAGTGTATAAGGAGATTGGCATGAACGCAATGAGTCCATTCGAAGTAGCCTCGGGATGCGATGTTGTGGAGATTGGAGTGCAGTTTCCAGATCTTGCGATTTTTGGCGGGATCGATAAACGAATTCTAGCGACCACGAGAAGCAACATTGACGCGATGCTGACCAGGATCCTGCCTGCGATGCGGGCACGCGGCGGATATATCGCTACCTGTGACCACGGCGTGCCCGAAGAGGTAACGTTAGAAAACTACCGGTACTACCGTAAAAGGTGCCTGGAATTGGCATGAGGTGGGTCAGGTCTATGAAGTCTTTGAAGTTGGTGAAGTCTATAAAGTCAGGGACGTCGCGCGGATTTGAATCATGCAAGCCTCATTAGTCAGGATTGCTGACAACCGGCAGGCGACAGAAGTCCCTCTCCATGGGCGAATTAAGCTTTAAGTCGGTGGTGCATTCTGCACATGGAGAGGGATTTAGGGTGAGGCCAGATCTTGGACTGACTGCGACGGCTCATTATGGCGTAATCTAGCGCTTACCGCCCCCTACTTCTTCACCGATAGCGTTAGTCCGTCTATTCCCTGTTCCCTTATAATCGGGATTAAGATAGTAGTTAGCTCGGGTACGACCGATACATCGGCATTATAAGTTTTGGCGCCGGCCTCGTCCTCATTCAATACTGCATCCGGCAACGTGTTGTCGGCCAGCAGCAGTCCGCCTGAACGCAGAAGCGGCAGCGAGAGCCGCAGGTACTCGGGATAACCTACCTTATCGGCATCAATAAAAATGATATCGAATGTGGCCTCCCCCTCGGCAACGAGCCGCTTTAGGGAGTCCGCTGCTGTGGCAACGAGGATTTGCACCTTATGACCGACACCAGCGGCATCAAAATTACGACGCGAGACTTCCGCATGGTGTGGGTCCAGCTCGAGCGTAATCAGTTTGCCATCCTCTGGCAATGCTCGTGCAAAATGAATTCCGCTGAATCCACCAAGTGTTCCTATCTCAAGAACACGCTTCGCACCCGTCGCGAGTGTCAAAACCTGAAGCAGTTTGCCCTCCACCGCAGATACGTTGATGCTCGGCACATTCTCCTTTTTCATTTCGGCAAGTGTCGATGTCAGGCTCGGGTCCATCGGAGCAAACAGAGAGGCAATGTAGCCGTCATATTCATGCAGGTTGTTGGAAGCCAATTTGTTTCTTTCCCCTTTAATGAGCCGTGATTACCGGCCCTGATTTCACCTCGGATACTATTAACCGCAGCGATGGGAAACGCATTCTGTTTGTCGCTCGATGCGCACTTTGTTCACGGTATATTTTTAAACTCTAAATTCTTACGAGCCGTCGGGAGTTCGTACGCAGAACGGTTATTAAAGGAGAATTCGGATGAGTCACCCTGTTCGAGACGTCGTTTCGCTCGAAGCCCACCATGCACAAATTGGCTTCCTGCTCGGGCTGCTTGAGGCTGGCACGCAGAATATGCGAAGGGAGCTTGACGATGTTGATGAGGATACGCTGACGTGGCAGCTCTATCCCGATTCACATAGCATCGGCGCCATTTTGATCCATGTCGCGGCCTGCGAAGCCGGTTGGCTACATCTTGTCGCTGCGGGACAGGACACTCCTATGGAACTAGAAGAGCGGATGATGGGCGGACCGTCTATTGATCAGTACGCCGGTAAGTGGCCAACGCCACCGCGAATGCCGCTCTCGTGGTACTACACACAGCATGATGCGATCCGAGCGCGTTCGCTTGAATTGATGCGTGAACTTACGGACCCGGATGAGATTCGCAAGGTTGTTTGGAGCCCCGACCGAAGCTGTACGGTCCGATGGATACTGCAGCACGTTATCGAGCATGAAGCCTATCACCTGGGGCAGGCGGTGCTTCTTCAGCAAGTCCGGGCTGGACTGCAAGAGAGACAGCAGGCCAAGCTGTGACGATACGGTTTCTAGCGCTGCTGGCGGCCTTTCTGGCGCCGATTGTGTCGGCTTCAAATGCCATTTGCGAGCTGCCGGCTAAGCAAGATACTCCTGTTAAGATCATCGATTTCGGTAGCGGGGGCTGGAAGGATGGGCAGGTCAATGAGCCCGTTGTGCTAGTCAATCCGACGGACCCGCACAAGCTGATCATGTTCTTTTCTGGAATGAAACTAGGAGGAAGTTCTGGGACGATCGGCAAGGCATGGGCGTACACATCGAAACCGTTTGTCTGGCACGAAGATGCCGCCAATCCAATACTGATCTACGACCCTGCCGTTCCCTTCGAGGCATCTGGGATCCGGCTGGACTCGGTGATCTACAATGCCGCTCGAAAAGAGTACTGGTGTCATTGGTCAAGTGAAAATGCAAGATTTTGATATATTGAAAATGTACCACCCATGTATCGGTCTTGTGTAAGGTCCTCCTTTCGCTTGGCGCTGATATAAGTCGCTAGATCATGATCTGTTCCAGATCGGCGAGGAC
>CAIXIX010000147.1 GCA_903919615.1 uncultured Chthonomonas sp. | reverse complement strand
GGGCCCCACATGGCAAAGAGAGCCCTGTTTCGTTCGAATACACCACTAAAACCTGGTGCGAGCTCACGCCAATGCTTCAACAGATCCCCGAGGACCAGGTCATTGTTGGCTCATACCATTCTCATCCGGGCCTTGGTGTTTTCATGTCGACTACGGATGTAGCCACCCAGCACGACGTCTTTCCACATGAGTGGCAGATCGCAATGGTAATCGATCCAATCTGCAATGAAATTGGAATATTTATTTCGGTTGATGGCGACCCAGTAGAATATGTCGTCGTCGATTAGCTCCTACGTTTGGATCGAATCTCTTCCAGGACATCGCTTGGGGCCGGCAAGGCGCCTTCTACATGTCCTAGCTGTACATCCGCCTTTACCGTTTCACCATGGTAATCGGACCCGCCCGAGGTAAGAATTCCTAGCTTTGCGGCAAGCTGTAAATAGCGAGCATTGTCTTCGGGCAAGTGGCGGTTATATCGTGCCTCAATTCCATCCAAACCAGCATCAACGAGTTCACTAATTGCAGTTTCTGTGCCCGCCGCGTCGCGCTTAAGGTTGTTTGGATGCGCAAGGATAGCAACACCGCCTGCGCCATGGATCAGGCCAATCGCCTCCTCCGGAGATAGTCGAACACGATCGACGTATGCCTTACCGCCTTTGCCGAGATAGACGTCAAAGGCCTCCTGCATCGTAGCTACATAGCCACGGTTCACCAGAGCTCTGGCGAAATGCGGCCGCGCAACAATGTCGCCGCCTGCGATCGCTTCAATCTCATCTAGTGTAATCTCGAATCCAAACTCGTCTCGCAGCTTATTGACGATGCGCCCGTTTCGGCTGTTTCGCATTTCTACGACGTAGCGCAGCCGTGAAATCAGCGCGGTATCACTCGGATCAATAAAATAGCCTAATATGTGACATTGTCCAACCTCGATTTCAGCGCTCAATTCGATCCCAGGCACGACTTCAATGCCCAGATCTGCTCCTGCTTCGAGTGCTTCAACGATACCGGCCGTAGTATCATGATCCGTGATGCCAATGGCTGTAAGGCCAAGTGCATGCGCCCTTCGCACAAGTTCGGATGGTGAGTGTTGCCCGTCCGAAGCTGTCGTGTGCGCATGTAAATCGATCGATCTTGATGTATCAGGCAATCTCAGATCCCCCATCAATCAACCCCTCTGCGACTAGATAGTCAATGATCTGCCTTTCAGATACTTCCACGCTGTCGACGCTAGTGAATACGGTGATTTCGGGCTTTGACGGCGCTTCATAAGGATCTGAGACACCCGTAAATGAAGCGATCTCGCCTGCTAGAGCCTTTTTGTATAGGCCCTTAACATCACGTTCAACTAGAGCGTCTAGCGGAGCGCTGGCATAAACTTCAATAAAAGCAGTTGAGTCGCCAGTGACATCTGATCGAACTTCATCACGGATTTCGGCAAAAGGAGAGATCGCAGCCGTAATCGCTATGACGCCATTTCTCGCTAGCAAGCGAGCGACCCAACCGATACGGCGAACATTCGTATCGCGATCTTCACGCGAAAATGTTAGCCCTTTTGAGAGATGGGTTCTCACCTCGTCACCGTCTAGCAACTCTACCTGGTAACCACGTGCCTTGAAGCCTATCGCAAGCCGCTCTGAAAGTGTTGATTTCCCTGCACCGGACATGCCCGTGAACCAGAGAACAAAGCCTTTATGTCCGCCCATGCTACTGCTGTACCTCCACTCGCCACCCAAACCCATCAAACTGCTCTGGTCGATTTAATCTCAGCCAAATGCTATCTGAGGATGCGGGCGGATTGTACTTGAATACGCTTAACGCAGTCAAGGCGCCAAGCCCACTAACCCACTCAGAGTTGACTTCCTGCATTTAATGTATTATAATCCTACTAAATTAGTCAAGATTGATACTGAGGAGTAACACCTCCGCGAGGAGACGACATGGCTGCAAAATACAATAATAACAATCTAGTTCAGTTGAGGGACTTGAGCGACAAATTCGAAAAGTCAACTCCCCAGGAGATATTAAGCTGGGCAATCGTCAATTACCCGACGATTACGATGGCTACTGCCTTCGGCGCCGAGGGATGTGCAATTCTTTCGATGCTGTCAGAGCTGCCGGGAGGCAAAGACGTACGCATTTTCAATCTGGATACCGGCTACCAATTCCCGGAGACCATTGAGATGCGAGACCGCATCGCTGAACGTTATGGTATTGACGTGGAGTTTGTACGTCCAGAAGAAACCGTTGAACAGATGCAGGCTCGATTTGGCGGTCCAATCTATGGAACTAATCCGGACGAATGCTGCAGGCTCCGAAAGATTGAACCTTTAAAACGAGCCCTAAGTGGTCATGAAGCTTGGATTACGGGTATCCGGAGAGATCAAACCCCGGACAGAGCGGTGGCGGAACCGATTGAATGGGACTCCCGGTTCGGTCTCATCAAGGTTAATCCGCTGGCACACTGGACGCGCGCTGAGGTGCGCGCCTACATCGGTATCAACGATGTCATTTACAATCCGCTCCACGACCGCGGTTATCCGAGCATTGGCTGTTGGCCATGCACGCATCAGGTTGCCGAAACTGACGACGAGCGCGCGGGCAGATGGTTATCTTTTGCAAAGGTGGAATGTGGTTTGCACGTAAAGCCATGAGCGCTCTATAGGTACGTCAATGCGGTCAGCACCGAGGCGATCGACTTGCAGTCCTGTATATCGCCCGATTTGACCTTGTCTAAAAATTCATCAATGGAAACCGATTCGGTAAATACACGTTCGTCTGCATCCTGTGAGAGTTTGTTCTCGGCAGTTGCGAGCCCCGTTGCCAGGTAGGAGTGAATTAACTCAGTGGAGTAACCGGGAGCAAGATAGGCCGAGAAGAGGGCGGTCAACTTAGCGGCCTTCAATCCAGTCTCTTCCTCGAGCTCTCTTGCAGCGCAAACGTCAGGATTTTCACCTTGCTCGAGCGTTCCGGCCGGAATTTCAAGAAGATTCTTACCTGCAGCAAGGCGGAACTGCCGCACCATCACGATCCTCCGGTCCTCTGTGATCGGTACGATACAGACTGCTCCTCGATGTTCGACGATCTCACGTTTCGTAATCATGCCATCTGAAAGCTGAACCGTGTTAAGGCGCACATGGATCACCTTTCCAGAGTAAATTTCAGACGTTTCCAACACAGTTTCACAGGACACTACTCTTTTTTCGTCGGACATAACCACCAATCTCCTACATCTATAATTAAGCCGATATTACCCGAACGAGTACAAAACCTGGGGTTGAACGCTGCCGGAAGTAACCGGGATCTTTACGAACCGATTTGCATGACGCATAATTATCCAAGTACCTTTAAGTCAGGAGCGACATGTGAAGATCGTCAAGAAAATTATCACAAAGGAAGATGGCCGCGAACTAACGTACTACCATTTCCTCGATTCAGCTTCCGAATCTCAACAAAGGGCCTTCGAAAGCGTAGACGCGACGGAGATTGCGCTTAACAGCCGCGAAGTATCGAGCGCAAACACACGAACCATTCACACGCTTGGAGACGCCAATGTCTGAACTGCGCTGGAACCCCACGCTGGAGGAATGGGTGATTACGGCGACCCATCGGCAAGATCGTACATTCTTCCCACCTCCGGACTACAATCCACTTGCACCAACTTTACCTGGCGGATTTCCTACGGAAATTCCCGCGAATGATTACGAAATTGTCGTCTTTGAGAACAAATTTCCGTCGCTGAGATATCCAGCCCCAGAACCGTCCATCGATCCAACCGGACTTGAACCAGTAGTGCCGTCCGAGGGAGTTTGCGAAGTGATATGCTACACTCCGGATCCTACAACGGAACTCGCAAATCTGCCGCTTAGAAAAATTGAAGAGTTGGTATACGTTTGGGCAGACAGGTTTGAGGAACTATCTAGCCGCGAGTATGTTAAGTACATCTTTATTTTTGAGAACAAGGGCAAGGAGATTGGGGTAACGCTCTCGCACCCTCATGGCCAGATCTACGCATATCCTTTCATTCCTCCAATTGCAGAGCGTGAACTGAACGCCTCTCGGCGTTATTCAGAAAAGAATGGCTCAAACCTCTACGAAGATATAATTCAGCAGGAGATGAATGATGGCCGAAGGCTTGTCTCGGCAAATGACCACTTTATCGCGATCGTGCCGTTTTATGCCAGATATCCCTTTGAAGTCCACATAATTGCGAGACAGCCCGTAACGGCAATTGTGGATCTCGATGACGTAGGTAAGATTGCACTGGCCAGCATACTTAAAACGACGATCTCACGCTACAACAACCTCTGGGACCGATCCTTTCCTTACATTATGGTGATGCACCAGCGACCGTGCAACAGTTCAGCGAGTGAATACGATCATTATAGGTTTCACATCGAGTTTTATCCGCCGTACAGAACACCTGACAAATTGAAGTTCCTGGCCGGAAGCGAAGCTGGGGCCGGAGTATACATTAACGATACCCACGCCGAAGTAACGGCCGAAACGTTACGAAACACACCGGACAGCCGGTAGACAGTTAGGGCGGTCGCTCGGCACCGTGACCGCCCGAAGTACTTGTATGATTGATTCCGGCGCAAACGACGGGCGCCACACTTTGTCCGGTAAAATGAGTAGTGTCTATCACGGCAATCGCGAATCCAATATTAATGAGCGTAAGCATGCGAGGCTCAACGCTCGTGAACAGTACTGGCTGATTCCCGTCTGATTGCCGAGTAAGAATTAACACGATCGGAATTGTACGAATATGACTCACTCTAATGTCGACCGGCTAAGCGGTCTCTTCACTGCGATCTTTACCCCTTTGACCCTCGATGGCAAACTGGCGCTGGAGCATTTCCCTGCCCTTCTGGAGTTTCAGCGCAATGCCGGCGTAGATGGTGTAGCTGTCTGCGGTACAAATGGCGAAGGCTTCTCCCTTTCTGTGGATGAACGCAAAAGGACAATCGATGCTGCAATCAGCAATCGTGGAACCCTCACGATTATTGCCGGAACTGGCGCGTCCAGTGTTACAGATGCGGTCGATCTAACAAAGTACGCCGCAAGCGCGGGTGCAGACGCGGTGCTCGTTTTACCTCCGTTCTTTGTTAAAGCGCCATCGGACCAGGGCCTCGCTGACTACTACAAAGCGGTGTTGAATGCCGCTGATGTTCCTGTTATCCTGTACAACATTCCCCAATTCACTGCAGTGCCAATTACGGATGGCTTACTTGAATTACTTAAAGGGGAAGCCAATGTTGCAGGCATCAAGGACAGTGCAGGTGACTGGAACCGAACGTTAGACCTGATTAACCGATATTCTCACTTAAGGATCTACACCGGCAGCGATCGATTGCTTGCGGATGGCTATACTCATGGAGCTGCAGGATGCATCTCCGGCGGAGCAAACGCATTTCCTGAAGTATTGGCAGGCGTGCGAGATGCATGGTTTGCTGACAGCACAGGAACGCTTGCACGGGAGGAGCAGAAACGCTTCGATCAGCTTATTGACATTACAATCAAGTACCCGTTTATTTCCAGCACAAAGAGCATCATTGCAAACCGCGGATTGCCCAGATTGGGGGTTCGTCCACCATTGACGAACCTGGACAAGACTCACGAAGAAGCGCTGATCCGCGAGCTAAAGCAAACGAATTTCCTGTAAGCACTCAAAGCGATTATTTGCTACGGGAACTACCAGTTGACTGCGGTAGCAATTGCGCCAGTAAGCGCATGTATGTCATAATGCCGCAGAGGACGATTATAACTATATGCGACTAGACGGAGGGTTAATGTTGTATTATCCCGGGCACACCCTAGTTATGTGCGACCGTTAAGTTGACTAAGCGAAGGAGCCACATATTATGAGTCTTTTCATTGAGGAGGTGTTCGCGCGTGAGATCCTCGATTCGCGTGGGCAGCCTACTATCGAAGTTGATGTTTACCTCGAAGACGGCACATTGGGTCGAGCAGCAGTTCCCTCTGGCGCGTCAACGGGCGCGCATGAGGCCGTCGAGCTTCGCGATGGCGACAATTCACGCTACTTTGGAAAAGGTGTGCTAACAGCCGTTGACAATGTCAACGAAAGGATCGCACCTGAACTGGTCGACATGGATGCGCTGAATCAGCGGGCGCTTGACGCACGCCTAATCGAGCTTGATGGCACCGAAAACAAGGGCAACCTTGGTGCGAATGCACTGCTTGGCGTGTCGCTAGCTGCCGCAAAAGCCTGTGCAAACTCGCTGGACGTGCCACTGTACCAGTACATTGGCGGCGTAAATGCCTACACGCTTCCGGTCCCCATGATGAACATCCTCAACGGTGGAAAGCATGCGGATAGCAACGTTGATCTTCAGGAATTCATGGTAATGCCTATCGGCGCATCATCATTTTCTGATGCACTGCGAATGGGCTCTGAAGTTTTCCATGCCCTGCGAAAAGTGCTAAAAGGACGCAGTCTCGCAACCGGTTACGGTGATGAAGGCGGTTTTGCACCTAATCTCGAGAGCAATGAAGTTGCAATTCAGGTAATTATCGAAGCGATCGAACAGGCAGGATACAAAGCAGGCGGCGATATCAGCATCGCGCTTGATGCCGCAGCTACCGAGCTGTACACCAAGGAAGGCACGTACAATCTGGCAGGAGAGGGCAAGATCCTCACCACGGCGGAAATGGTCGACTACTATGCGAAACTTGTCGACAAGTACCCCATCATCTCCATCGAAGATGGTCTCTCTGAAGACGATTGGGCGGGATGGAAGCTGCTTACCGATAAGATCGGCGGACATGTGCAGATCGTTGGCGACGACCTCTTCGTTACCAACACCGCACGATTGGCTCAAGGTATTAGCACCCACACAGCGAACTCAATCCTCATCAAGGTTAACCAGATCGGCACGCTGTCTGAGACACTTGATGCAATCGAGATGGCAAAACGTGCAGGCTACACAGCCGTTGTCTCTCATCGATCCGGTGAGACAGAAGACTCAACGATTGCAGACATCGTTGTGGCGACAAATGCAGGTCAGATTAAGACTGGCGCTCCGAACCGAACAGACCGCGTCGCAAAATACAATCAGCTCCTCAGAATTGAAGAACTGCTCGATAGCAGCGCAGTCTACGGAGGCCGCAAGGCTTTCTATAACCTGAAACATTCGTAACATCGTATGACTGAACCATCGCGCGAAACTGAATACCGATGGTATGTGACTGGATGCAACCGCCTTGACAGAACTCCTCTAACTAAGGAGGAGTTCTGCACAAGGTGGCAGCAATTTGAGGACTATGCCGAAACCCTAAAGACAGCTGAACGCGACGGGAAGCTACTTGACCTCGATCCAAAATGGCGTGCCAAAATGGAAAGGGAGATCCAGAACGATCCTGTAACTAAGGCTGTCCTTATCGGTCAAGCCGAACAAGAATCGAACTCCTACGGCAGAAAAGCGGGATGACAGAGTTGTGTGGCCGCCCATCGGGCGGCCTTTTGCGTTTGAGGTAACAATTTTGAGACGAACCAAGATCGTATGTACGATAGGACCAGCTTGCTCCAAGAGGGGCGTCCTGGAAAAGCTTGCCCGGGCGGGAATGGATGTCGCGCGGCTTAACTTCTCGCATGGGACGCATGCATCACACTACGAAGTGATTGCTGACCTTCGGGCAGTGTCAGAACGGTTGGGAAAGCCGCTACCAATACTCCAGGACCTATCCGGTCCCAAGGTCCGCTTGGGCAATTTTGATAAATCAGGAATTACACTTAAACGAAACGCGATTGTCGGATTAACAAACGCATCCGCTCAATCTCAAGAAACGCCTGAGATCCTGCCGCTCCCAGTGCCGGAACTTCTCGCGGCATTAAGGGTCGGTTCCGTCCTGCTTCTTGACGACGGCAAAATCGGTCTCAAAGTAACCGATATAAGCGGCCGCAGCATAACGGAGCCAGGGGCAGGTGTTGTTTATGCCCGCGTGGTTACACCGGGACAACTGCTGCCGCGCAAAGGCGTAACAGCTCCCGGTCTCTCATTTGCGCTGCCAGCTGTAACACCCAAGGACATTGAGGACCTTCGTTTTGGATTGTCAAGTGGAATCGATATCGTTGCAGCATCTTATGTTCGATCCGCAGAAGATCTGGACCCGCTGTTTCAAGTAATGGCGGAAGTTGGAAGACGCGTGCCCATAATCGCAAAGATTGAGAAGTTTGAAGCGGTTCAAAACATCGACTCCCTTCTAAGGGTTGTCGATGGAATTATGGTCGCCCGTGGTGATCTAGGCGTAGAGATGCCCTTCGACGAAGTGCCAATGGTACAAAAGAAAATTATCCGCGCGTGCAACAGCGTCGGGAAACCGGTAATCACCGCAACGCAGATGCTTGAGAGCATGATTACATGCCCAAGACCAACGCGTGCAGAGGCAACAGACGTTGCAAACGCAATTTTCGACGGCACAGACGCCGTAATGCTCTCAGGTGAAACCGCATCCGGACAGTACCCTGAGATTGCCGTGAAAACCATGGCGAGAATTGCATCGAAGTCGGAAACCGCTTTTCTAAAAGAGTCTGCCTATCGAAGCAGGCTAATCCCTTCCCGCGATACCACAACGGCAGTTGCACGGGCAACAGCGGATATCGCGGAAGAGATCGGCGCTAAGGCAATTCTTTGCGCCACCTCGAGCGGCAGCACGGCCCGAATGGTTTCCCAGTACCGGCCATCGGCGCCTATCGTGGGAGTAACAACCCAGGCTTCGACCTATCGCTTTTTGGCGCTTGTCTGGGGAGTTTCACCGCTACTAATATCTGAAGTCCACGACACGGAAGCCATGATGGATACTACCATCGAAACCGCACGCAGATCAGGCGCTGTAGGATATGGAGACACGGTCGTACTTACAGCCGGAGTGCCCGTAAACAGGCCTGGATTCACGAATCTAATCAAGGTTCACATTGTCGGCGATCCCGTGCGTGCTATGTCTACCGGAACAAGCCCCTAATATAATAAAAAAAGTACTTGATCCCCGCTGAATATGCATGTTATAATGCAGAATCGATCTATTGCGCCAAGAACCTAAATATCGATTCAATAGTTTTGGCAGACTTGTGCGCAACGTTGGGGTCACTGATATTAAAGTACTGCTCGCGAATTTGAGAGTGATTCTTATTGATCTGTGCCACCCTTCACGTGTCACAGTTGTCATCATGCTCTTGCTCGCGCCAGTTGCGATTCGATACGGAGTTATCGCGCACCGTCCATACGATCAAGCTGCGGGCATGGCCAGGCAAAACGCAAGTTTGCGTCGTTCACTAAAGCAGCTAACGCAAGATGACGATGCGCTTGTCGTCGATATTGCAAACCTCAACACGGTGACCGGAGCGAATGCCGCAGCCCGCCGCCAAGGTTGGGTTGATAAAGGCGAAGTGAAACTAGAATTGCCGCAACATTAAGTCTGCTGCATCCAAGCAAGGTCGTAACTTCAAGAGACCGGGCCAATTGCGCCCGGTCTCTTGTGTCATTTAGACACCCTGAGGAAGCGCCGCTGAAATGCTGCTTGGAACGCCCTTCCAGGCAGCGATCAACTCGTCTTCAAAGGTATCGCCGTCGCTGTTGTCAATTTTCTGATTTTCATCCAGCCACGCAACGGTACGCCTCACACCCTCTTCCCAGTTAATCGTATATCGAAATCCAAGATCTGCGATTGCGGAAGAATTGTCAAAAATGCTGGGCCACTGAAATATTTCGATGCTAATCCCAAACCGCTTTGCAGCCACTTGCGCTAACAAATCAGTGGGAATATGCACCAGTTCAGGTGTTGGGACGCCAAGCGCCTTTGCTACCCCTTGATGATACATATTCCATGTCATCCACTCCTCACCTGTCAGGTTATATGTCTTTCCGTAAGCTTGCGAGTTGAGCGTAGCGCCCACAAATCCTGCCGCCACGTCATCAATGTGACATGCTGCCCAGAGGCACGATCCGTCCCCGTGGACTACGATCGGCTTGCCTTTGCGAATCCGGTCGATATAAGTCGTCGATCCCCCCATACTATGGACGATAGTGCCGCCTTCTCCGTAGGTCTGAGATGGTCGCAGGATGGTTACGTTGAAGTCACCGTTGTCGTGCGCCTGTTTCAGGATCTGTTCAATGCGGCCTTTGTTTAGCCCATACCCGCTCACGGGCGCAAGTGGTTCGTCCTCACGAATGGGATAGTGCGTTGCAGGCCCTCCATAGGCGCAAACGGTACTGCAAACTATGAACTGTTGAATTCGTCCGCTAAACGCTCGAACAACGCTATCGGCGTCGTCCGGGACGAATGCCACCATATCGATTACCACGTCGTAATGGCCAGAGTTCTTAATGGTCTCTTCAAACTCAGCGTAGTTTTTCCTATCGCCGTTAATGATAGTGGCGCCCGCTGGTATTCTCGGCACGCTCTTGCCACGGTTAAATAAAGTGACTTCGTCTCCCCTGCCAAGCAACTGCTTTGTGATTGATGTCGAAATAAGCCCCGTGCCGCCAATTATCAGGATTTTCATTCTTTGATATGTCCTCTCTCAGCCTAATCAGGCCTACGATCAATTCTAAAGGTTTTGTTTCGATCTCGAAACACTAATCCAACTCACAACTCACCTATTCCTCCCTCTCCAAAACTTGAGCACAGCAATGAGTGCGACGGTAGGTTCACGATTCCGACGCTTACTTCGCCGGATTTTGGCCTGAAAGGACCGCCAGACGGCCAGATGGGGTACTATTCACTTTTGGCCCATCGCATATGTGGCCTACAAATAGACCATTGCTCGCTGAACGCATCGTCCTATCGTTCGCAGAATGGTAAAGGAGTCAATTGAATGAACGAACGCGTCGGCGTTCTTCGGCTCAACGGCGAGTTTAGTCTGATCGCAGCCGCCACGGCGGAACCTGGAGAGGTGCTGTTCAGACTCGAAGGTCAAACTACAGTAACAGCAACACGATATTCGGTTCAGATTGGCGAAACCTGCCATATCGATCTCTCCGACGATCTCGGTCCCGACGCGATTCTCGATACCTACTACTGGCGCTTTATGAATCATCACTGTGAGCCCACAGTCGCGATTAGAGGGCGTGATGTCTATGCCATTTGTCGCATCGAAAAATGGCAAGAGATAACCTTTAACTACAATACGACCGAGTTTGACATGGCGGAACCGTTCGTTTGTCGCTGCGGAAGTTTGAACTGTCGCGGTGATATTCGTGGCTGGCGTTGGCTATCTGCGGAAGAAAAAGACAGATTAGCCCCATTAGCTGCGCCTTATCTTTTTATTCAGGATCAGCAAGAACAAAATGGCTTTGACTCAGACGCAAAATCCTGATTCCGAGCTCGAAACTGCGGTACTTCTGGCCAGCTTGCTTCCCGACTTCTTTTCTCGAGCGGCCATCATGCACCCCGACGAAATTGCGCTCGAGATTCCGCCGGGAATAGATCGAACCTCGCGTGTAACACTAAGTTACCGGGCCCTGGATAATAACTCGGCCCGGCTAGCCTCTGTAATCACTCCTCTGCTGAAAACGTCGCTCATCGTCGCACTTCTGTTTCCTCGCGACGATCAGAACCTGTACGTTAGCCAACTCGCCGCATTAAGAGCGGGCGCAGCATTTGTTTCGATTGAGCCTTCGTTTCCAGATGATCAGATCCATAGTATCGTCACAGACGCGGAACCCGATGTCATACTGACAAATCACGCCGGTTCGGTACGATTATCCGCGTTAAACCTGGAAATGCCAATCCTGCAACCTGGAGATTGTTTCGGAGATCTAAGTGCTGCGCTATTCGACAAGCCACTCCCGATCGATCTCTCGCCGGAGAGTCTCGCATACCTCATCTACACGTCCGGCACAACCGGGCGGCCGAAGGGCGTAATGATCTCGCACGGAGGTATCGCTAACCTGGTCGGATCGGATCTAAACGAGTTCCGTCTAGGCCCCGGAGACCGGGTTGCGCAAGGCTCGTCGGCGGCGTATGACAGCTCTGTTGAAGAGATATGGCTGGCATTAGCGAGTGGCGCAACCGTTGTTGTGATGGATGACGATACGGCCCGGTCTGGACCGGATCTGATCGATTGGCTCCGGTCAGAACGTATTTCGGTATTGTGTCCCCCACCCACGTTATTGAGGTCAACAGGCTGCGAACGGCCGGACATCGAGCTGCCGAACCTAAGGCTTCTCTATGTTGGTGGTGAAGCGCTGACTGATGATGTCGTTGAGAGGTGGGCGCCTGGCAGGAGGCTGGTCAACGGTTACGGTCCCACAGAATGTACGGTTACAACAACAAGAGCGGATGTTGTTGTCGGGGATCCAATTACGATCGGGCGACCCGTGCAAGGCATGCGGGCATGGGTACTTGATGATCAGCTTGAACAAGTTACACAGGGCGAAGCAGGTGAACTATGTATGAGCGGAGTAGGACTGGCACACGGCTACCGCAATCTCCCGGAGTTAACGGATAGCAAATTTCCAAATCATCCAGTCTATGGACGAATTTACCGTACTGGTGACCTCGTTCAGGAAGCCCCTGATGGCAATCTGCTCTATCTTGGAAGGATAGACTCACAGGTAAAGCTCCGCGGCTACCGGATTGAGCTCGAGGCGATAGAAAGCTGCCTTGCTCGCTGTACCGGTATTCGCGAAGCCGCATGCAGAGTTCAAGGTTCTGGTGAGCATCAGGTGCTGGCAGCCTACATAGTTCCTGTGGATGCTGCACACGCTCCGGCTGAATCCGTGATGAAAGCCGAGTTGGAACGGCAATTGCCGCCCTACATGATTCCTTCACTGTTCGGAGCGCTCCCGATCCTGCCCAAAAGCGTCGGTGGAAAAGTTCGGCGGGATGCATTGCCGGAATTGCATCTGCACGCGCGAGAGAAACACCGAAAACTGGCTCAGGGGAAAATTGAAACTCATTTGGCTGAGCTGTACGCTGCAGTCCTGGGGCTAAATGAACCGACCTCGGTGGATGATGATTTTTTCACAGATTTGGGAGGCACCTCGCTGCAGGCGGCACGGCTGATCTCACTTGCTCGCTGCAACGCAGATATATCATCTTTAACAGTCCGAGACCTATATACAGCGCGCACGGTGGAGAGGCTCGCTCTGCGCGCAATGCCCGGAGTTGAGGATCGCTCACTGCCTAGCGACGAGACAGCACACCGTCTCCATTCCTCCCTGATGGCCGGCCTCATTCAGTCTTTGTGGCTGGGGCTTGAAGCTAGCATGGGAGGTTGCCTCGTTTACGTTCTGGCATATATGGTTTTCCCGCATATTATCACACACCTCACGCCAACTACGCTTTTACTGCTCTCCATCCCGATGGCACTCGTATGTCTCGGGGTTTATACTCCCTTTTCCATTCTGATCGCTGTTGCAGTAAAACGAGCGCTCATTGGCCAATACGTGCCATCTCGTGTACCTGTGTATAGCAGTCTCTACGTGCGTAATTGGATTGTGTGCCAGACGGTTCGAATTGTACCCTGGCGGTTTCTAACTGGCACAGAGCTGCACAATGTTGCTTTGCGGTCACTCGGGGCAAATATCGGCAAACGAGTGCATATTCACCGTGGTGTCAATCTCTTACAGGGTGGATGGGACCTACTTCGTCTCGGCGACGACGTAAATATCAATCAGGACGCGATGGTACGCATCGTTGATCTCGTGAATGGTGAGATCGTCTTTGGGCCAGTTGAACTTGATAACGGAGCCAGCATCGAGGTCCGTGGAAATGTTGGGCCCGGCAGCCAAATCGGAGAGAATGCGACTCTCGGAGCGCTTTCATCGTTGACAGCTGGAAATACAATTCCCTGTGGCGAAAGATGGTGTGGGGTTCCCGCACACTATAGCAGCAATACGAGTCCCGCCGAACCCGGCGAAATCACTATGCGCTTAGGACCGATGAAACATGCTGCGATGCTGATCGCTCTTGAGTGTCTCGTGATCTGCTTCATTGGATTGCCTGTCGAATTTGTTGCGCTAGCGATGTGGGAACGACTTGGGATTGACATTGAAAGCTTCGAGTCGATTTCAAGAAGTCTCACGTCAGGTCGCCCTGATGTCGTTTGCTGTTTGATCTTCTTGCTTGCAATTGTGGCGCCGCTCACGGTCACGCTTGAGGCGATTGCTATCCGGCTTCTCGGCACACCCAAAACCGGCGCCGTCAGTGTCTGGAGTTTTCAATATCTGCGTATGTGGCTCCAGACGGGTATTCTCGACTCTGCGAGCGACTGGTTGAGCGGGTCTCTCTACTGGCCATTGTGGCTGCGCGCAGCGGGCATGAAGTTGGGGAGAGGATGCGAGATCAGCACGATCATCGACGTGATACCAGGACTGATATCTATCGGCGACGAAACGTTCTTTGCCGACGGCATTTATCTGGGTGGTGCGTCTGTTCGGCATGGAGTCGTCGATATTGCCCGGACTTCTATTGGCTGCAGAACGTTCTTTGGTAACCATGCAGTGATCCCCGCAGGTTCATCTCTTCCCGACGACGTTCTCCTGGGAGTATGCACTGTCGCGCTGCAAACTCAGATTCAGCCGAACACATCCTGGTTTGGTCTTCCTGCGTTCGAACTGCCCGTCCGTGAGATCATAGAATGCGACCGGTCCCTTACGCACAACCCTGGCCCGGTTCGCTACTTCAATAGGCTCCTGTGGGAAACCCTAAGATTTACGCTCCCTGTTGCGGCTCTGCCGCTGATAGCTAGTTGGTATCAGTTAGTCGGTAGGATCGAAGCGCTGCGGCAGCCATGGTACTGCTTATATCCTGGGATTGCCCTCGTAACAATCGCGGTGTCTATCCTTCCTTGCCTGGTTATCCTGGCGCTAAAATGGTTGCTCATGGGCCGCGTGAAGCCGGGTACGCATGTCTTCTGGTCCTGTTGGTGCAGCCGCTGGGACTTCCTTTACGTCGCATGGGGAGTACTTGCAAATGGTATGCTTGCATCGCTAGAAGGCACACCGATGCTTAACGGGTACCTTCGAGCAATCGGAGTTAAACTTGGCAAAGGGGTAATATTAGGCGCCGGCTTTTCGCACGTTGTCGACCCAGATATGATTGAAATTGGAGACTATTCAACGGTAAGCGCCATGTATCAGGCACATACCTTCGAGGATCGAGTACTTAAGATCGATACCGTAAAAGTTGGGAGACATGCAACCCTTAGCTCAGGTACGGTCCCACTGTACGGTGCCGTCGTAGGTGACGCTACCTATGTGGGACCCAACAGCGTCATCATGAAGCACGAGAGACTCTTGCCGGGAAAACGTTACGAAGGAGCTCCGACTGGCTTCGATCTTTCGAGTCGTTCGCCAGAAGCCAATACGCACTCGTTCAGCAGATGACAGAAGTTCGTACCAGAAGCAGAATCGGAGGTCTCGATGCAGCCCGCGGTGTCGCGGTAATTGCGATGATCTATGTGCATCTGGTTCCTGCCGACGGTGGTGTTGGTATTTCGAAGGTATTTACCACCCTGGTAACGCTGTTCGAAGGAAAGTTTGCGGCTTTATTCTTCGTTGTCGCCGGCGTAGCTTCAGCATTGCAGGTTAAACGCCAGGTCGATACCAAAACTCTGTGCAAGCAGCTCTTTCGACGATATGGACTGCTAGCAATCGTGGGCGTTGTGATGCACAGACTTGTCTGGAGTACAGAAGTTCTTCTCGCACTTGCGCTTATCATACCCATTACGAGCCTAGTCGCCAGGCGCGGATCTGCATCCCTTCTCGTTACGATATTCGCAATGGTGATTTCTATCCCCTTCATATCCCTCCAGCTTTCATCTTGGTTTGAGGCGGATTGGCTCAATTCCGGATCGCATGCCGGGGATGGCTTCAACTGTATCGCAACACTCAGAATGCTGACCATCAACGGCAGTTATCCCGTTGTTCCGTGGCTCGCTCTGTCCTGTACAGGTGCATATCTTTACTCGTTTGACCTGAACGACAAACTAACCCGTTTTAGGACTCTATGTTGCGCTGCACTTGCGGTCGCGATTGGATGCGGTGCGGTAATGTGCGCTGAAAGAGTGGCGTTGCCGCTCAATCTTGCCCGGCTATTGCAATGCACGTGGACGCCAACAAGCTTGCCGTTTCTACTTATAAATGGTGGGATTGCTACAATCATGCTCGTTAGTTTGTGGCACCTAACAATGGAACGATGGCCAGCAAGAATGCTCGCTCAGTGCGGTAAAGCATCGCTCACACACTACATGCTCCACATTCTCGTTATCGCCCTTTTACTGCGACACTACTATCCGGACGAATCGTGGGGAGCGAATGTTGGGATTCTGGCTTACGTGATTTACATTGTTACAGGGCTATGGTTAACCTCAATCTGGTTTAGAAGATTCAACGAAGGGCCATTGGAGATATTATGGCGTTGGGCATCCGGGCCGAAGCGAAAAAGTGTCCCTAAGGGATCATCCGGGTAAAGGGAAATACGTAAGCTTGCAGCATTACGATAGCGCCCACTAGTGCAGCGAGAGCGATACTGTGTCGAATAACGATCTTGAAGATGTCTGCTTCTCGGCCCACCTGATCCGTTGCTGCGGTCGCAACACAAATTGACTGTGCATCTATCATCTTCCCCATTACTCCTCCAGTGCTATTGGCCGTACAGATTAAGATTGGGTTCAGATGCAGTTGCAGCGCGGTGATCCTCTGTAGACTGCCGAAAAGCGCGTTGCTGCCGGAGTCTGTTCCCGTTAGAAATACGCCAAGCCATCCCAACAGCGCCGCAAAAAACGGATAGAGGGAATGCGTGTTTTTGAAAGCCATTCCGAGAGTCGCATCGAGACCCGCAAACCGGGTGATGTAACCAAGGCCGAGCATGAGTAAGATCGTAGGTATGGGTACAGACATCTGCTGCGCTGTACGACGCATAACGGTCTTCAATTGTGCTCGTGTCGGGCGAAGCATAGGTATCACGAGTAAAAGAGAGATCAACACGGAGGTCCCTGGGGTCGTGATCCAATTGACTGTAAATACCGCTTTCTCAAGCGTTGGTGCAGCAACAACAGGTGGCATTCGCTTTACTTGCTTGTCCAGTCCTGTTAGGTGAACTTCGTAAACTCCACGCACTGGGCCGAACGATAGACTATCTAGCTGTTTCTTGTTTGATCCAATAGAAACCATGATCAAACAGAGCACAATGAACGGCCCCCACGCTCTCATCGTTTCATTCATGCTCTTACGCGGCGCCATATGCTGCAAAATCAGCTCACGGATCTCGTCGGCATCGGCATGTGGATCTAGATGGCTGGTTTCACAACGCCATAAATGAACAGGCTGCCAGTGTCGAAGAAACATCCCGGTTATGACAAGGGATATAAGTCCACCGGCCAGGTCGGTAAGCGGAAATGCTGCGGAATGTGCGAACACAAACTGACAAATGGCGAAGCATCCACCGGACACAGCAATAGCAGGAAGAACTGCCCGCGTCTCTTTCCATGAACACATTGAGCGAACCAGCCACAGAGGCACGATACAGGATAGAATTGGCAGCTGATTTCCTGCCATATGGCTCAACAGTCTCACATCGATGTTTGTAACGCCAGAAAGAGTGAGAAGCGGCGTGCCGAATCCTCCATATGCCACGGGTGAGGTATTCGCAATAAGGCACAGTACCGCGGCCTGAATAGGCTTGAACCCTAATCCGACCATCATAGCAGCGCATATGGCTACCGGCGTTCCCGCCCCGGCAGCTCCTTCAAGGAACGCCCCGAAACAGAAGGCGATAAGTACTGCTTGCAGCCTATGGTCTGGAGAAAGGCCCGCAACGGAAGCCTTAATGCGTTCAAAATAGCCAGTTTCAACCGTAAGGTTATACAGCGCCATCGCGCCGACAAGCACATAACCAATTGGCAGCAAGGCAAAGAGCGCGCCGTTAACAAAGGCAAGACCGGCCATTCGTGCTGGCATATGGTATGCCAGCACGGCAATAATCAACGCAGATAGCGCGCCACTGCCCGCGGCAAGCGGAACAGGTGCGCGTTTAATCAGCAAAGTAAACAGAACGAGTACAGGCAGCGCTGCGAGAAGAATACACAGCGGTGTCGAGGCGAATGGTTGGTAGTTTTGGATATAGGGCATTGGTGAGCGTCGTAGTAAGGCACAAACAACAGTGTCTGATTCTGGCTGCGGCCTACGCCAGTCGTTCCCTTACGCGCTGCATCAACTTACCTACAGGCACATGGTATGGGCAGGCACGCTCTGCAGATTGCCAATCGGCAGCAGCGATTGCATACAGGTCGCGCTGCTCCGGTTCCAGGCGCTGATAGAGATCGCGCGCCCACTCTTCCTTCTTATAGTGATCGTGATACATCAGGAACCGCAGCGAGTCTGCTACTGCGAGATTTCTGCCGGCGCCGGAAGCTTCGCGGCACAAATGGTCGCATCCTCGGCACCATAAGTGGCTCACTAGTTCGGCGTGTTCTTTGATTGCATCCAGGTCGGCGAGCGACGCTTTGGTTGACAGCGCATTGCTGTTCTGCTGTACCATATCTGTGGTCGTCATCTCGGAGCAGATCGAGTGTATCCTTGGGTCCAATGCAACGGCTTTCAATGTCGACTCGTACTGGCTAAGTCCACGTTTCCTGAACGGGTCATACCGGTCAGGAAGTGTCATCCCACCAACTCCCGTCTTCATTGCAACGAGGCCGATCCCTTTCTTATGACACTTCTCGATTGCAGCCATCAGGTCAGATTTCGGGTAGTAGTGGCAATCATAACGGAACATGATGACGTCAATGTGATCTGTATCCGCCGCGGCATTCAGACACTCAACCACAGGTTCGTCATGGACCGAGAAGCCAAAAAATCGCGTCATGCCAGATTTCTTTAGTCGCTCGGCCTGCTCCTTTGTCTGCTGTGAAGCAACGAGTTTAGGATCTCTTAGCCGGTGCATGTAGATACAGTCTACATAGTCTTGCTGCAGCCTCTTGAGGCTACCATGGAGATGTTCATCGATCTGAGTATGAAAATACGTCTTCGTAACCAACCAGAGCTTCTTGCGCTCAGCCGAATGTCCAGATGCCCCAATCGACTTCAGGAATGAACCGATCCGCCGCTCACTCTCCACCTCGATAATCCTCAGCAGTATCAATGTAATTCACGCCGAAGGAAAGTGCGAGCGAGAGCACCTCAGAATCTATATCCCAGGAACCTCCACATGCCAGCCTTGAAACACTCATGCCTGTTTTGCCAAGCTTGACGCGTGGAACCTTAATCTCGTCGGCGGCAGGTACAGCCGAAGCTCGATCTGTCAAGCAGATTGTCGAGGCGCCAACAGCAGTCGCGCAGCCGATGCCCATATCGATCAATTGTCGGCGCGTAACGCCTGCTTCGCCAGGCACAACGGGCGTATCTGCAGAAGACATGGAACTGTCCTGAGAATTCAGCGGATCTTGCATAGACTTGGTGGTTCCTCCAGGCACCGGGCAGTGATACAAAGACTATGGACGCGTGCTACTCGTCTGGATACTCCATGGTGAGCAGATGATGTGGGTAATCGATGCTAAATCGGCGACATCGTTGCCCCAGATATCCGATGCCAAGTAAACCGGCAAGATCATATTGACTTACCTTGCTCACTTTATCAATAATGGATGCGCCATAAAGCGTGTCCATCTGTATAAAGTACGGGGTTCGTTCGCCTACGATACAGCCAACATCGATCGGAAACTCGAATGCGAGTACCGTGTAACTCGTTTCTGATATCCCAATACCAACCCGGCCCTTAACCGTGAGCTCAATACTGGAATCCTTCTCGCGTTCCTTCGCGAGCATGCGAGCCAGGTCAAGCGATAACACGCCGTAGCCCTCAGCCCCAGTATCCAGGATGGTCCACCACTTGTGATTATCGATGCTTATTAGTACATAGATGTAACCATTCGCATTGTGGAAAGGAACTTGAACGACGCGATTTCCTTTAAGAGCAGCCGGCGCAGTTGCGTTTTTCCCGCGCGTCAGCGTCATCATGTCGTCTTTGAAATCGACGGTTACCACGTACTGATCAAACACCGCGCCACCGATAAGCCCGTCTTCCGACCTACCGATCGCGTTGTCAATGCTCTCAACAGGAATGCTGCCAAAGCTCTGTTTTCCAAGAGTGAGCCGCTCTGCGCGATGCAGCCGTGTCGTCTCCATACCATTCACGCCCTGAACAGCGCCTTTGGCAATCGTTGGCAAACCGATTTTTGCAGCTGCATACTTGCCTATTGAAAGTGACTCACCGGCGCCCGTATCCAGAAGAAGTTTAACTTTTACACCGTCTATAATCGCTGGAATAATGATGTCATGCTGACCTGCTTCGCCTTCACCCCGTTCAAAGGGAAAAGAGAAACTAACCGGAGCGGCTTGTCCAGAATCCGCGGCAAGCGTCGCTTCCTCTGTAACCGGTCCAATATTAACATAAGGAGGCTTCTGGACAAAGAGTTCAGCGTATTTTGCACGATCAACATTGTTGGTCTTGTCTTTCTGCTCATTTGCCTTACGCTTGTCGATCTCTGCCAGATCCGTTGTCGGCTTCGGAGGATGATTCTTGCGAATCAATGCCTTGAGCGCTGCAGTCAGCTTCTCAGATTCGACAGGATTGCGCCGGTCGTAAGTCATCAAGAGAAACTCGTAGGCTTCCTCATATCCAGGCTGAATCTCG
>CAIXIX010000146.1 GCA_903919615.1 uncultured Chthonomonas sp. | reverse complement strand
AGTAGAGAACACGGTGGAGACCACTCTTCGGGCGCAGTAGAGAACACGGTGGAGACCACTCTTCGGGCGCAGTAGAGAACACGGTGGAGACCACTCCTCGGGCGCGGCAGAGAACACGGGTAGAGGACACGGGAGCCAAGCGGAAAGAGCGCCGCTTGCGGCGTAGTTCTCTGCTCGCTTGCGAGCTACTTCCCTCTTCCCTGTCCATCTGTTGCGTTAGTTGTGCGCGTGGTGTATACTCGGATTCTGGATCGCTTCTTCTTGATGAGAGGGTATACATGGCTACCTACACACGCAACAATGCCTGGAGTAATGGCGGTACGTTCGACAACCCGGATCTACTTTGGTACGCAAAAGGCGTTGGCGCAATGCAGGCGCGCGCCCTGAACGATACCTCTAGCTGGTGGTTCTTCGGCGCGATACATGGCGAGTATGTTACGCCGGCATCCACGCGCAATCCGAGGGTCTTCCCCTGGAGCGCGATCCCCGCGCCGCCCGCAGTGCCAACATCGCCCCTGCCTGCCCAGAGTGTAATCAATCAATACTGGGATCAATGTCAGCACCAGAGCTGGTACTTCCCGCCCTGGCACCGTGGGTATCTCATTGCGCTTGAGGCGCAGATCCGGGCTATTGTAATTGGCCTCGGCGGACCCTCGACCTGGGCCTTGCCCTACTGGGACTACTTTGGCCCTGGCCAGGAATACAGCATCCCGCCTGCGTTCACGCAGCCTAAACTGCCCGACGGCTCTCCCAATCCGCTCTATGTAGCTGCGCGATTTGGACCCGATAGCGATGGCAAGATCTATGTTCCAACGCCCGCCGGCGAGCAGGCGCACCCGAACGACCGCAACTTTGGAGCGGGAACGGTGACTTCTGACTGCATGACCAACGACCTGTACACCGGCAGCGACAGCAAAACCGACCCGCCCGGGTTTGGCGGGCCGGTAACGCGGTTCTCACACGGCGGCAGCACTTCTGGCAATCTCGAGAACAACCCGCACAACATGGTTCACTCTTACGTCGGCAATCAGTCCAGAGATGGAAGGATTCCGGGCCTGATGAGCGATCCCGGGATGGCCGCCCTCGATCCAATCTTCTACCTGCATCATGCCAACATCGATAGGATGTGGGCGGCGTGGAACGCGAACCCTGCAAACGTTAACCCTACAATTTCGAAATGGTTGAATGGCCCGACGGGCCATGGCGATCGCGCTTTTGTGATGCCGATGCCAGACGGCACGGCGTGGACCTATACGCCGCAGCAGATGGAAAATCTCAACACGCTAAACTACGTTTACAGCAGCCTGCCGAATCAGGCGCCACCTGTCAACGCGCTCGCTGCTCGCCTGGTGCAGTTGGGAGCCAACGCAGTGGTGGCAGATCGGAAATCTCCCGTGACAGCAGACTCGAACATGGAGTTGGTTGGCGCCAGCCAGGCGCCGCTGCAGGTTAAGGGTTCCGGCGCTCGCACTACGGTTAAGCTGGACCCGGACGTTCGGCAGAAGGTGTCTGATAGTTTGACTACGGCTGCTACAACGGGTGCTCCAGACCGTGTTTACCTTCATCTGGACGGCGTTCGCGGAAATCGCGATCACTATGTTCTGAGCGTCTATATTAACCTTCCCGAGGGAACGAAGCCAGGCGAGCACAAGGAGTTGCTCGCGGGCAGTGTCGGCCTTTTTGGGCTGAGCGGAGCAAGCTGGGTGGATGGCGAGCATGGCGGGGCGGGGCTTAACTTCGTCCTAAATATTACGCCGATTGTCGACGCGCTGCACCTGCAAAACGCGCTCGCAAGCAATTCGATCGATGTTACGATATCGCCACAGCAGGCTATCCGCGATGACGCAGACATCTCGATCGACCGCGTAAGCATCTATCGCCACGCCCAATGAGAGACGCGTACCGCGATCGTGAATTGGATTGGGCTCGCAATCTCGCTCTCTGCCTGAGCGTGCTTGCATGGATGGCGCTAGCGGCCGGCCAGTTCAGGATGGCTCCAACCCTATGCCCCTGTGTGGGCGCGGGCACGATTCAATCGTGGAGCTCCATGAGGATGCTGCTTTCTGCGAATCCGCCCATATCGCTCGCTGCGGGATGGCTTCTTATGCTCGCAGCCATGATGGCGCCGGCGTTGATCGCGCCTGTCTGGCACATTCGAGTCCAGAGCCTCGCGCGCAGGCGGGTGCGTTCAACAGCGCTGTTCGTGGCGGGCTATGCGGCGGTTTGGGTGGCTGCAGGTTGTGTGCTAATGGGCATAGAGATAGTCGCACAGCTACTGGCGCCTGCTGGCCTTTACGCGGCTGGGGTGGTGGCCATCACCGCTCTCATCTGGCAGTGCTCGCCACTGAAACAGGTTTGCCTCAACCGCTGCCATGCGCACAGAGCCCTCTGCGCGTTCGGCGCGGCAGCGGATCGCGACGCGCTGAAGTTTGGTCTGGAACATGGTTACTGGTGTGTCGGCTCCTGCTGGGCGCTCATGCTCTTCCCGATGCTGCTGCCGCAGGGCCACCTTGCTGCGATGGCAATCGTGGGCGTGTTCATGTGGGGCGAGCGCATTGAGCGGCCGCGCTCACCAGCCTGGCGCGTACGCGGAATCGGCAGAGCGCTACGCGCGATAGGCGCGTGGGGAACTAGCTGAAGCAGGGAAGTGCGAGCAAGCTCGCGGGAACTACGGCCTGCGGCCGAGGGAAGTTGCGGCAAGCCGCTCGCCCTTCTGTAGCGCGCTTTCCAGCGACGCGAGCCGCTCTGTCAAGAACGGTTCACAACGGGTATCTATGGACAGACCGAGTTACTTCTCGGTGCGTTGTGCGGTATAGCGAGCCGGAGGTAACTGATACTCCTCGAAGTCTTTGAACTGGCGGGAACCCTGCAACCAGATGTCGCGGGACCGGAGCGGGTTCTTCAGTTCCGACAGGATGCACAGTTTGTAGACGCGTCGGTCGACACCGTCGCCAACATGGACGACGCTGTCCCAGCGTTTGCATATGAACCCGACCGGTTCAGTCTTCGGTAAAGGTGTTATTGCCGAACAGAGTGATGGATAATATTTACTCTGGTGGGGTTGAGCGAAAATACCCAACGGCCCAGGACAACGCGTTCGATTACTTTTCATATCACTTTGGCAGACCTGGCAGCCACTGCGTTGCCTCCATCTGCAGTTCATAACTCATCTGCTCATTCGCCTTATCGTGAGATACATCAGGAGATTTCCCATGCGATCGTCCACGCTGCCCACTTCGGCTCGTTCTATCGGCATTCAGCGCTCAGTTGTCGCGCTTCTGTGTGTTGTTTTCCTTACCCTTGCCACGCCTTCTTTCGCGCACTTGACCAAGGATGCCCAGGGGCGCCTCCTTCCCTGTCCTTGTGAGCAGGCTGGCCGCGTCTGCAAGTGCGAATGGTTCGGAGCAGACTGGCGAGCGCCCGGTGGGCCGGGCAAAAGTACAGGACATTCGGCGAGTGAGGTGGCGCAAGACGTTGCCCGGTGCAAGGCAGCCTATCCCAACGATCCCTACTGGAGAAATCCAGGTCCTGTCTACTGCGAAGGGTGTTCGAACAACCAGTCGACGACGTCCACAACCGCTGGTCGTATGAAGGAGGAGGCGAAGCGACACCTAGACGGACTTGGCAAAGAGCTGGCTCCGATCCTTGATGCCATGCGACTCATCAAGAAGTACTTACCCGGCACAGATGGCCTTCCAAATCGCTTTCGTGACGTTGGGCAGGCGCTCAAGGAGTATTCAGACAACTACAAGAAGGCGTTTCAGCGCCTAAGAGAACTTCGGCTGAAACTCGAACAGGCTACCGATACGGGTCAAATTAGGGCGCTCATCCTACAGATGGACGAGGCGGAAGATCAACTTCGGCAATCCTCGGCAACTATAGAGACGGCAATGGAACATGCTGAATCCTTGCCCGCGACAATGCCCACTCCTGCAGCGCCTCCCAGTCCGGCACCATCCGGTCCAGTCGAGACACTGACAGGAGAAGAGATGGCTACTTTCCCGACTGTGGAGGTCGCTGCTGGCGAATTACGGACAAATAACGTTCATGGGACACTGCGTGATATGACCTCATCTCTTGCCGATGAGCTCATTAATGCCAATGCTAATCGGAATAACGGCAATAAAGCAAAGCCGTTTTTAGACGGCGCTGACCGACTCGTAGACGGGTATACTCCGGCCCAGGCTGCCTGGGCCGTGAAATATTTCCAGGAGCGTATTAAGGCAGAAAATCCGCAAGACGAAGTATTACACGGTTTTGAAGACGCCATTCGGCGCCTAACGCCTAAGGCTTCCAGCGTAAAACCAATCGCGCCATCTGTTCCGAGTACACCTGCCATATCAATTGGAAAGCAAGCGCCCGATCCTGGATTGGTCGCCTTACGAACGCCCTTGGCGCAACTGAACACGAAGACGAGAGCGCTTCGCGACAGCAGCCAATCGTTCTCTGATGTTTCCAAAGCGCCTGTAGGGATTCAGCAGCAGTATCTTCGTGTGATGAACGCCATCGAAAAGAGGGACATGGAAGCCATGACCAAAGTCATGGCATCGGACTACTATCTCAAATCAGAAGATGGGACGATACAGCCCTTCACTAAGTGGAAGGCGGCGACGGTTGCAGCTTGGAAAGGGGCTTCGACCCTTCAGGCCCGTACACAGGTGGAGTCTATCGAAAGGAAAAACGGAGATTACGTTGTTACGGCTCACCTGAACTATGCAACTAATGGGAATGACCAATCCGATAAGTTAAAAGTACGTGAAACATGGATGCAAAGTGGAAGCATGTGGAAACTGCAATCTACAGAAGTGCTCTCAAGTGAAACAGAAGCGACTGGCTCTTCGCTTGCCGCGAAACCTGGTGTTGCGACGGCAAACAAACCGCTGGAGACGCAGGCCGCCACAAGCGATCCTCCGGGAGCCGATGCGATTCTCGACAGCAAAGCAATCGGCAAAACTCGCTACACACCGACCGTTGACGACTACGATATGGTGTTGGCGCAGACAGTTGAGCAAGTCAAGCAGAAAAGCGTCACCGAATTCCAGGCACTCGCACACAAACTCGTATTGCTAAATCCAGATCGTTACGAAGGCCATCTCTATCTGGGGCTCGCCTATTTGCGTCAGGAAGATTACAACGCTGCGGAAGCCT
>CAIXIX010000145.1 GCA_903919615.1 uncultured Chthonomonas sp. | reverse complement strand
TCTGATCATCATAGGCAGCAACAACGGCTCCTACGACCGGTCGGCCTTCAGCTCCAACAACTCTGCCCGTCGTCCATATCAGATCGTCGTTTGCAACTGCACCGTTGGACGATAGCGCAGACGTAAACAGCGTAATAGCAGCAATTGTTACTGCCTGTACAATGTTCATCGACGGGCTCACTATCTTTGACATGTGATGTTTCCTATTGCCAGACCTTATCGGAAGGATTGTCGAGGGCTTGCTTCAACTGTTCAATGCCTGAGTACTGGACAGCATCGTTCTTTCCATTGATGACAAAGAACGTTGGTGTCATTTTAACGTCCATTACCTGACCTGCGTGCGCATCCTTAGCCACTTTTGAGAGTATTTTATCACTTTGCATATCCTGATAAAGCTTGACTGGATCCACGCCAACAGCCTCACCAAATTGCTTAAAGTCCTCTTGTCGGAACTCCTTTTTGTCGAAGTCAGACTGATGCTCAAAAATGTAATCGTGCATCTCCCAGAACTTCCCTTGAAGTCCGGCTGCTTCGGCGGCACAAGCTGCACGATTGGCCCAAGTGTGATTAGGCAGGGGATAATTGCGGAACACCAACCGGTATTTAGTCGGATTGTCCTTCAATAACTGGTTCATCATGCTCGCAGCTTTACCACAGTGCTGGCACTGATAATCAGCAAACTCCACCACTGTATAACGCGCTGTCGCAGCTCCTGTGACGTTAGCGTCCTTCGACACAAGAGGTGTACTTGCTGATTGAGTAACGGAATGCGGTGGCTTGATCTTAATATGCGTCGCGAGGACAAACTGCGCCCACAATCCGGGCCCGAGCATGATTGCGCCCAAAAAGCTTATGAGTCCAAGAGTGGCCACTAGAAGCTTTTGTTCACCTTCCAGTTTTCCTCTGTCGAGGAAGAGATCTTTACTCGCTAACAGAAAGATGATCGTTACAAGAATTGCCGAGCTGAAACACCAAGGGCAGAACTTGATCAGGTCGAAGAGGGCAATCTTCTGAAGCCAGATCGATGTGCAGACTGCCGGTGCGGCGATCATCCACACAACGAGATCAATCTGGCGTTCAGGACAATTGATTGGCCGTTTAAGATAAGTGCTAGGCGTTACCGTAGATGGCGTAGGTGACGGAGGAATGCTGGTTTCGGCACCCGTTTCGAGATTGCTGATATCATTGATTGCGGAAGAGGCTGCGACGTTTGCAGCCAATAGCTTCTTGCGCATTACCGTTAATGCAATAAGGCACACATACATTCCAAACCCAAATACGGCGGTAGGTATGGGACCTAAATGCCCGTATTCGCTCTGGCTAATGGCTGCACAATCTCCGCCAATTACAGAGCAGCCCAAATCGTAATTTGGCCTAAAATGCTCAAAAATCAAGACAATGGTAACGAGACAGCCGAGGCACGAAAGACCAAATATGATCTTATTTGAGAGCGATTTGCTAATCAACATAGTAACTCCATTATATCACACGGACCTCTGTGCTTAGGTCTAAACTACTCGATTGCTGCCATCATCGGACATCAGAAATATACGGTGTTCCGGAGTCTCATACGGACAAATTGGAATATCATGTTTCTGTTTTTCTGTATTGCCCCGATCCATCTTCGACTCGGCAGTTGTTTGTTCGGTTCGCGACTGGGCAACCATGTATGTTGCGTCGTTCGTATTTATCGCGAATGACCTTATGAAAGGCTCAGTATATTTATCTATGTCTTCTGACGCACGTGTTCGACCTGTAAACGTACCATTACCGTTTATGATTAAGTTTAGGGATAATGCTTCGAGCGCTGTGACGGCGTTGTCTCGCAACTGGCAGCGCTCAGTTTTGACAATGACGGGCATCACTGTTGGAGTTGTATCGATTGTAACTCTGATCGCTATTATGAAGGGTGTTCAGGTTGAGATCCGCAAGCAGGTTGAGGGCCTCGGGGCCAACATGGCGATTGTTGTGCCTGGCAAATTGGACGAGAATGGCCAGCCTAATCCTGGCGCCCTTGTCGGTATATCGACCCTAACCGATGCAGATATCAGCGCATTACTCCATACCCCTGGAGTTAATGCTAGCACGGTATCGCCAGTGACATTAGTATCCGGTTTAGTGGAGGCAACCGACCATGTGAAAGGTAAAACGGCCAGTGCATTGGTTGTTGCGACTTCGAGAGAGGGAGTGGTACTGAATCCGTGTCGCCTCAAATCTGGTAGGTATTTTAATGATGATGAGAAGCTCGTGTGTATTCTCTCCGAGAAACCAGCCCGTGATACCTTCGGTGATGTAGACCCGGTAGGTCAGTTCGTGCGAATTGCCAGCAAGGACTGGAAAGTTGTAGGTGTATTAAGAAAACCCAATGGCGACACAGGTTTAGGATCCGCGCTTTTAGGAATTAGCACGCTCGTTTATCTACCGCTTAACCAGGTGCGCCGAGAGATTGCTGGGTCACAAATCAATCGGATTGTATTGCAAACAGACTATACGCGTCCGGCATCGCAAACCGTGAAGTCGATTAATGCCGCACTAATGAAAACCCACAAGGGGCACGAAGACTTTGGAGTTATTACGTCTGAAAAAGCGTTGTCAATTGTAACCAGGTTCCTCAATCTTGCCCAAGACTTACTTGTTCTAATAGCAGCGATTTCTCTCTTTGTCGCGGGAATAAGCATCATGAACATCATGCTTGTAACCGTAACTGAGCGTACTCGCGAGATCGGTGTGCGCAAAACTGTGGGGGCAAAGAGATCGGATATATTTCTACAGTTTCTTCTCGAAGCAATTATCCTCGCTGTATGTGGGTGTATCGTTGGTCTAGTCGTTAGTAAGGCAGCATGTTTTGCTATTGCTCGGCTCACAGCGCTAACACCTGTCATAACGGGTGCAGTAATAGCCGAAGCATTCTCGGTCTGCATAATTGTAGGAGTTGTCTTTGGTGTGATGCCTGCGCTCCGAGCAGCGCGACTAAATCCAATTGATGCGTTGCGGCATGAGTGAGGTTCCTGATCGCAATGTATGCAACAGATTGTGACTTACTTGACATTGGGAGAGCGGTTCGCCTATAATTCGGCTAGTACGTGCAATGCATGCCGCGTTTGCGGTAAATAAGAAAAATCATACTTGTTATGATGAGGAGGACTGACTTGACTACGTTAAGCATCCGTTTCTCAGGACTGCGCTGGAGCACCCGCGACGGAGGGGGTGTCAGTCGGTTGAGGTCAATCTGTTTGACATTGGTTGCAATGATGGGAGCGATACTGAGTTCGCGTGCAGCGCATGCGTCCGAAGCAGTATCGCTCCCAACTTTTTCCCATTCGGAAACTACGATTATTCTGGTAGTCCTAGCTTCGGGCATATTATCAGTCTTGGTAGGAATGGCTTGGTTTAAATCCGTAAACGATCAAAGCCCTGGCACTGAGAAGATGCAAGAAGTCGGCCAGGCGATCCGAGAAGGAGCCATGGCATATCTTGGCCAGCAGATCAAGATGATGTTTCCTCTGGTCGTGATCATCGCTGTGGGACTCTTCTTCCTGTTCAAAGGACAAGAAGACTATGGTATTGGCGGCGCCGCTGGTGTAGCGATCTTCTTCTGTCTCGGTATTGGAGCTTCTTACCTGGCTGGTTACATTGGAATGCGTATGGCGACGATCGCCAACCAACGCACGGCCAATCAAGCCAGAACTACCTATAAAGGAGCATTGGAGACTGCCTTTCACGCCGGTGCAGTATCAGGAATGATGACGGTTGGGCTTGGATTGATCGGCGCTTGCCTTGTCTTTTTGATCTACAAAGAGAAGGCGATGCTCATCCTGGTTGGATTTGGGTTCGGCGGGTCTCTTGCCGCTCTCTTTATGAGAGTTGGAGGAGGTATCTTCACAAAGGCTGCAGATGTTGGTGCTGACCTTGTTGGCAAGGTGGAAGCGGGCATTCCTGAAGACGATCCACGAAACCCAGCTACGATTGCAGACAACGTTGGAGATAACGTTGGAGACTGCGCTGGCATGGCAGCAGACGTATTTGAAAGCTATGAAGTCACGCTAGTGGCGGCCATCATTCTTGGCGCGGCTATTGTTCCTGCAAGTGCCTGGCAGGGAACGCCTTCGATGGTGCAGAGTGCTCTACATCTTGTAATGTATCCGCTCTTAGTGCGTGCAGTTGGCGTTATCGCATCCATCGTCGGTGTTCTTGCAGTTAAGGGTCAGGATCGAGAAGATCTGGATCCAATGCAGCCCATCAACACTGGCTTCAACGTCTCTACAGCTCTTGCGACCGTGCTTTTCGGCATCACCGCTTACGTTTACTTCAAAGACGGAGTACTTGTACCCGGGCCGAATGGTGAAGCCGCCGTAAATGTTCAGTGGTATCAGTTCTTTATATGTACATTCGCTGGAATTGTACTTGCGCTCGTCATCGGCAAGCTGACTGAGTACTTTACCTCTGTTGACAAGAAACCAGTTACCGAGATCGCATGGAACTCCAAAACAGGTCCAGCGACGATGATCCTTTCGGGATTTTCTTATGGACTTGAAAGCTCAGTCTGGAGTGTAATCGCAATCGCAGCGACGCTCATGATCTCCCTGTTCACATTTGCTGGTAACCCGTTACTCGCAGCTTACGGCATTGCCCTCTCCGGTCTTGGTCTGTTGACGACCACTGGTTACATCCTCGCAATGGATACCTTTGGCCCGATTACTGACAATGCAAATGGCATCTTCGAGATGTCCGGCGTGCTTGAGGAAGACCATGCAGCTGGCAAGTCGATGACTGCCGGTGGCATTACTGGCGAGCGCATTGTTGGTAGATTAGACGCAGTTGGCAATACGACCAAGGCCCTCACAAAGGGATTCGCCATCGCCACAGCTGTAATTGCTGCAGTTGCCCTGTTCCGTTCATTCATGACCGATGCAGGTCTGCTTGACGTTGGTATCCACATAGATCACATCGAGGTGTTTATCGGGCTGCTGATTGGTGGAGCAGCTCCATTCCTGTTTTCTTCCTTTGCAATCAATGCGGTGAACCGCGCGGCTTACCTGCTGATTGAGGAAGTTCGCAGACAGTTCCGAGAAGATAGCGGAATTATGGCTGGCACGAGTAAGCCTGACTATGCAAGGTGCGTCGCAATTGTGACCGCTGCTGCTCAAAAGGAATTGCTCGGTCCTGGTGTACTCGCGATCACACTGCCAGTGCTCGTGGGTTTTGGTATGGGCTACCACAACCCCAAGACCGGTGCAGAAGCTCTTGGCGGTTACCTGGCTGGCGCAATCGTAAGCGGTCAGCTGTTAGCCGTGTTGCTCTCCAACTCTGGCGGAGCATGGGACAATGCAAAGAAGAAGATCGAAGACGGCCTGTTTGGCGGCAAGGGAACAGAGTTTCACAAAGCAGCCGTTATTTGCGACACCGTTGGTGACCCATTCAAGGATACAGCTGGACCGGCGCTGAACCCGCTGATTAAAGTTATGAACCTTACTGGAATCCTGATTGCAGGTATCGTAATTCAGGATATCGCGCCTGCCGTTCGTATCGCGATCGTGTTGGTATCACTCGCCCTGCTTATCGGTGCGGTGATGTTCAGCAAGCGTGGTTCAATTGTCGGCACCGATGAACCCACCGGCACTGGAGCGGCCCAGGCATAACAATAAATTCCTGGTGCTGTTTGATAATTCGCGCAGGCCCGAATGGGTCTGCGCGTTTTTTGTTACCTTAACGAGCGAAGATTGTGTGGTTTTAGAGGCTTAGTCATCACGACTAGGCGCCTTCGAATGGCATCACCAGGAATAGCTACCTGCACAACATGTACAGCGGATGCGCCGTACTTCTCGATCACTGTCATAGCTTTTCGAATCTCTTCTTCGGCGTCTTCACTCTTATAGGCTATAGCGACTCCACCGTCGCAAGCGAAAGGCAGCATCCATGTGGCCAGTTTGTCCAATCTGGCTACCGCACGAGCTGTTACAACATTGGCCGAATTTCGCATTCCCGTTTTTGCAAGGTCTTCTGCGCGTCCATGCACGAGTGTAATGTTGTTGATGCCAAGCGCATCCGCTGAGTCCGCTATGAACTTAAGTCGTTTGGCCGTAGCATCTACCAGAGTAAAGTGAACGCCGGGCATAGCTATCGCAAGGGGAACGCCCGGGAAGCCAGCTCCAGTACCGATATCGATTAGATGCTGTCCGTCACTGAGGGTGGTGGCCCTGGCGATTAAAAGTGAATCTAGCAGGTGGAGAGAGACAGCGTTTTCTATTGGGATACGTGTGAGATTGAGGGACAGATTGACTTCATACAGGCGGTCC
>CAIXIX010000144.1 GCA_903919615.1 uncultured Chthonomonas sp. | reverse complement strand
CTGTCCTGCATAGATCGTCATTACCATCAGAACTAACAGTGCGATCCAGGTTCGAAAGTATACACCTATTGGAGCAATATGTGATGCGCCTGACTCGGTGTAATGAATTTCTTCAGCGTGATTAGAACTAGACATATCAGTCACCTAACCGTTCTTCGGAATCAAGTAGAAAAGCGGAAACAGGAAGATCCACACGATGTCGACAAAGTGCCAGTACAGTCCAGTCATTTCAACTGGCATGTAGTACTGAACGCAAGGCTTGCGTGCCACGATCATAAAACCGATAACGCTCATGATGAGGATACCGATAATGACATGAAGCGCATGCAGCCCAGTCATAGCAAAGTACAGGCAGAAGAAAATCTGAGCCTTCGCTGTATCAATGTGCGCATCTGTAACGTATCTAAAACCGGGGCCCGGCAGGTGGAACTCGCGAAACTCTGCGCTCCACTCCAGATACTTAACCCCGAGGAAGATAAACGAGCACAGGACCGTTATTCCCAGGAATAATAACTGCGCTCCTCGATTGGCCTTTTGTGCCGAATAAACGGCAAGTGCCATAGATAAGCTGCTACTTAGCAGGACAACAGTGTTAAAGCTGCCCTTGTGCCAATCCAAATACTTATGTCCTGCATCCGCGAACACTTCAGGATTGCTGTGTCGAAAGACGGTATAGGCCAAGAACAGACCACCAAAGAACATTATCTCGGTGACAAGAAAGGTCCACATTCCAACGACATAACTATCGTTTTGCTGTTCTAGGTCCTCAAACTGATGATGAAGTGTTGGATGGTGTCCGTGCGCTTCATGCGCGACTTCCACGCTCATGGGTATTCTCCAATATGCGGGTATTCAGACTGTGGCCGTGATTAGGCGGCCACAGATTACACTGCAAATTCGTTCGCGATACTATTCGACCACGTTAGTGAGACGGTTGTTCGTCACCGACAATTCCGCCACTGTGATCCACCTCCTCATCCGCGTGAGGCACCTCGTAATTGTAGGCTTCCCACGTGACAGTTGGCAGATTGTCAAAGTTGTGAGGCAACGGCGGAGAAGAAATCGTCCACTCCAGGCCGGCGGCTCCCCACGGGTTGGGACCAACCTTTTCACCGTACTTCAGCGACCATATGAAGTAGATGATGGGAATTATGTAAGACACTGCTAGAACAGTGGCTCCAGCGGTGCTGAGCACATGCCAAGTCTGGAATTCCACGGGATAGTAGTGATATCGCCTTGGCATACCGAGCCATCCCAGAATAAACTGAGGGAAGAATGTCAGGTTGAATCCTACGAATACCAGGCCTGCAGAGAGCTTTGCCCAACCTTCCGGGTACATCCTGCCGGTCATTTTCGGCCACCAGAAGTGTAAACCTGCAAGGTAGCCCAGTGTCGCGCCACCAACCATGACGTAGTGGAAGTGCGCAACGATAAAATAAGTCATGTTGATATGCACATCAACAGTGAGCGACGCGCAGTACAATCCTGTAAGTCCACCGATCGTAAACAGACCAATAAACCCGAGCGCATAGATCATCGGAGCGCTGAACACGACCTCACCTTTGTATATCGTGGCTGTCCAGTTGAACACTTTGATGGCCGATGGAACTGCCACGATAAAGGTCAGCGCCGAAAATATCATTCCGGTATACACGGACTGTCCCGTAATGAACATATGGTGTCCCCACACCATAAAGCCAAAACCTGCAATCGCTAAGGTCGATCCACACACAAAGCTGTAACCGAAGACGCGCTTTCTACAGAAGCAGGCGACGACTTCGCTAATGATGCCCATTGAGGGCAAGATCATGATGTATACAGCAGGATGTGAATAGAACCAGAACATGTGCTGGAACAGGATCGGATCTCCGCCGATCGCCGGATCAAAGATACCAATGTGGAGCAGCCGCTCCGTCAGCACCAGGCCAAGCGTAACTGCCACAACCGGAGTACCAAGAACGATGATTACACTTGTTGCGTAATGAGCCCACACGAACAACGGAAGCCTCATCCAGGTTAGACCTGGGGCACGCATCTTATGAATCGTGACAATAAAGTTGATTCCCGTTGTTATCGATGAGAAGCCGGCAATAAACAGACCAAGCAGCGTAACCGAGATATTACTGTTGGAGTAGATGCTGCTGTATGGTGTATAGAACGTCCAGCCTGCATCGACGCCGCCGCATATCATGGCGCCAAGGGAAATCACTCCGCCAATCGTATACAGGTACCAGCTCAGCAGATTAAGTCTTGGAAACGCAAGATCCCGTGCACCTATCATCAACGGCAAAACAAAGTTACCAAGTGTTGCCGGAATAGATGGTACAAGGAAGAAGAAGATCATAACGACGCCATGCATCGTAAAGACCTTATTATAAGTTTCAGACTCCATCAGATGGCCGTGAGGCAGCACAAGCTCCGCACGAATTGCCATCGCGGCGATACCGCCGAGACCGAACATAAAGGTGATCGAGATAAGATAGAGAATAGCGATCCGTTTGTGATCACTCGTCAGAAGCCAGTCCTTGACCGTATGGCTCCAGTTAAGATAGTTCGGTCTGTTAGCCGACTCGCGTTCGATCAAGATTCCGGGTGGAATCGCTGCATCACTCATCTCGTAGTACTCCCTCCGACGGTCGAGGTCGCGTTACCCGGTAAGGTTGTAGGCTTGGCAGGTTTTACTGTCGGATTAGACAATGCCGTATCTACCTGCGGCGCAGAATTTGCTTGCGTTGCGCCAGTTACAACTGGAGTTACCTGTTGTTCGCCCTCACTCGTCGGTTTATTGCCTTGCTTAGGCGCGGTAGCAGCTGTCTTGCCATTCGTTGCAGCGCCATTGCCAAGAGACTTAATGTACATGATTAGGTCGTGTACCTGTTCCTCATCAAGGCTATCTTTATACGTTGGCATCGTAGCGTTGTAACCCTGCAACAACACCTCTTCGGGCGTCCTAATCGCTTTGCGAATGTAGCTATCGTCAGCCGTAACTACTTTCCCATTCTGCAAATTACGCTGCCGCCCATAGAGGTTGTAAAGAGTTGGCGCGCGGATGGCATCCTGGTTCTTATGGCAGTTGCCACATGCGAGCTGCGTAAAGAGTTCGTATCCAGCCTGTTCAGGCGTTTTAGGCGGCGCCGCCGATGTACCACCAGAGCGAACCCAATTGTTGTAGTCGCCTGGCGTCATCACGTAGACCCAACCACCCATTTGAGAGTGATCCGTGCCGCAGTATTCAGAGCAGAATAAGTGGTGCTTGCCTGGCTTTGTCGCCGTAAACCAGACAGTATTGTACTGACCTGGCATCGCATCGCGTTTAATGCGGAAGTCCGGCACGTAGAAGCCATGAATTACATCTTGCGAAATGAGCGTCAGTTTGAAGGGACGGCCGACTGGCACATGGAGCTCATTGTTCTCCCGAATCCCATTAACTGAATGCTGAAGATGCCACATCCAGCGTTTACCTATAACAAATATTTCTTCTGCGTCTGGCGGAGGATTGAAGACCTCCGCATAGGGCTTAACATTCCAAACAAACATGACTAGCGCAATTCCGACCAGTGGCAAGGACCAGGCAATCTCAACCCAGGTATTGTGATCGCCAGCCGTCTTTCGGTTCACATTCGAGCCGCGACGATACCGAATCGCGAACACCGTGACTAATATGAACACAACGGCAGTAAAGAATGCCGTCAAGCTCGTCAGTGCCAAACCTATTGCATCGACCTGTGTAGCGTAGGTTGAAGCCTGATCCGGCAACAGTGGAAAGTTGTTCATCCGAACGTCTCCGTATACTTATGCCGTTCCCGGCGAATTCTTACCAGCCAGTGAGGCTGCGTCTAAAATGGAGTTGCGCTTTCGCTCCATTCTGAACATTGAAACGATGAAAATTGCGAGTATCAGTACCGTACCGCCAGCTGCGAATTTTAGTATGCGCGTTACTGCAACTGTGTACTTACCGTTAACATCTGAATGGGTGCACAGGAGTGCAGCATACTCTGACAGAGAACCAATCTTGTTGTCGGATGCATCTACCAGAGCTAACGTGACGTCACGCGGGGAGTAATCCACACCGAAAAGGTAGTGCGACACTTTGCCATCGCGTGTAAGGTAAATCAACCCAACCGGATGCGCAATCTGCCCGGTTTTCGGGTCCTGCGTAAACCTATATCCAACAGCACTAGTCAGGGCCTGAATGGAAGCAGCTGAACCCGTGAGGAAATGCCAGCCATTTGCACTATTGCGCTTGTTGTACATATCCAGGTAGTCACGCTTCTTGCCTTGAGCCAACGTAAAGGTCTCTCGAGAATCGATACTCACGACAATTACGTCGAACTCTTTCCCTGCTTCAAATCGGATTGTATTCAGAGCTTTTGTCAATCCGTCCAGCTCTAATGTACAAGCGCCAGCACATCTATAGAACGGCATGATCATGATTGCGGGACGCTTGCCGAAATAGCTTCCGAACTTGATCTGCTTCCCTGTCTCATCCGTAAAGAGAACATCCTGAGGCGTTTGAGCGCCAAGACGCTGTTCTATCCAAACATTCTTATCAACGAGCGGATTGGTACCCTGTGAATTCTTTTGCGCAGAACATGCCGCCGAAGCCGCCACAAGTGTTCCAAATGCTGCGAATAACGACCGTATGTGATTTTTCGGGTTCATATTGCTTACCCCATTTTACCTACGGTGCTGGTTTCGACGCAGGCGCTCCCGCGGCAGCTCCGTTAGAACCGGTGTTCTCAGGAGTTGTTACCGATGGAGCATTCGTAGGCGCGACTGTTTCAGCAGAAGCAGAACCGGCTGGCGCGACAGCGGGACCGTCGACTGGCTTGCTAATATCCGCTGCTGCAGCCTGCGGTTTGAGAGCGGCCGCAGTAAGTCCACGCTGCTTAACGATTTCCATAGCGCGATCGAGCGGGATTCTAAGTGCATCTCGCCCCTCCGCATCCTTCCAGTGTGAATAGCTATGTTCTGATTCCCACTCGGATGCGCGGAATGTATGAATATCTGCCACCGGGTCCTTTTGCAGGACTGGTACGTTCGCTTCAGGTTTCCTTGGTGTGGCGGTGAATATATGGCTCGGCGGAATGGTCTCTCGGTAGACAAACAGATAGTAACCCGTGCTTGCCAGAGCGACATTCATTAGAAAGAAGATAAAGAGACCGATACCACTCTTTACAAGAGTAGAAATCGTGACCTCATCTGTCTGATACCGAACTCCTGTGAGATCCGGCTGAGGCTTCTCTTCGTGACTAGACATGATTCAGAGCCTCCTCAGTAATTGGATCTACCCAGATAGGAATGACAAGCGCCGAGCGCATTGACCTAAGAACAAAAGTCATCCACACACCAACTACCAGCAGCGCTGTACCTACTGCAGGAATGACCTCGAGTGGGCGTGATCCCTCCAGGCTCGGCAGAACCTGCCACGCTATATCAAGGAACCGCATCAGTATGATCCAACTTGCGACGGTACCGAGGAGCGGCGCGATCCGCTTAGTCTTTCCGGACAGAAGCGCTAGAAATGGGCCAAAGAACTGGAAGACAACCAGGAAGGCGCCAATGTAAAGCCAGTGCCCAGCGAAACGACGAAGATAGAATTCAATCTCATCTGGCAGGTTGCCAGACCATATGATTACCCACTGCGAGAACGAAAAGTATGCCCAGACCATGGTAAGCATCAGCAACAGATTACCGAAGTCTTTGCGCACACCATTATCGATGGCGATGGAATAAGGTTCACCTTTGCGGGCTACATACGTTACGATTGCAGCTAAGGCTACTCCGCACATCGTCTGACTAACGATGAACCACACTCCGAAGATCGTTGAATACCAGTGTGCTTCGAGCGACATAACCCAATCGGTATATGCGAAATTAGCAGTCAGTGCGAAGATCACAAGCCCAATTGCGCTAAAGTTTGTGCGCGCCTGGATAAGCGTCGGATCTTTCACTTCGTCCTGTTTCCTGGATAGACCACTTAAATAGTAAGTTGATCCGATCCAGATTACAAAATAAATGACCGCACGAATACCGACCCATGTCGCATTGAGATATGCGGATCGATGCAACACCGTTGGGTCTGTAATATGAGGCTGCGCCCACGGATACAGCTGTTCGCGCAGAAGGAAAATTGGTATACCCAGCACAAAAATACCGGGAAGTGTACGTGCACCCGATTCCCACAGCCGAATGACCGGATAACCCCAACTGCCCTTCACCACATAGTGCAGGAGCATCAATCCATAGCAGCCAAGAGCGAAACCTAGAGCAATTAGCCACCCATAGTAGTACAGGTGCAGTGCATGCTTGGTAAGCCCAAGCGCTACAAGTCCACCAGCAGCGACAACGCCACCCACCACAGCAATAGCGCCTGAGATTTTACTGACGTTGCCAAGTACGCGCGGAAACTCTTGAGACGAGGAACTCATTAGTGCTCCCCCTCGCCACTTGCTGAGTGCGTCTCAGGCTGATGGGCTCCGTCCGTCGAAGCGCCACCGAGCGGCTTATCAATCTTGCTAAGCTCTTCCGGTTTCAAATCTGATACCTCGGCATGCTGGCTGTACTGCAGCACGCGAATGTAGGCCGCAATCGCCCAGCGATCATTCGGTTCAACCTGAAAGGCGCGAGGAGTCATTGCCCCATCGCCATTCGTAATTACGTCGAAGAAGTGCCCTAACGGCAACGATCGCAGTCTATCTGTGTGATAGTTGCGCGGCGGTATCTTGATGTTGAAGCCGCGCTTTGCAATCATGCCGTTGCCATCGCCAAGTTCACCATGACAAGGAGAGCAGTAGATATTAAATCGCTCCTGTCCCCGCGTCAGTATCTTAGCTAGTGACTCAGAACGGTCACCTGATTCACTTTTGAACTCAGGAGCGATGAAGACGGCATCGGGCAGTTCATCGACAAATTTCGCGCCAGCCGCTTTGCCATTAACTACGTTTACGCCCTTGATACCCCGCCAATAAGTGTCGTCAACCTTAAGGTGGTCACGATCCACGGCATGTGCAATCGGCGGGCGATTACTCTGCCCATCGAGCCAGAAATCGCTCTCCGCCTGAGGCTTTGGTTTCGGCTGAATCCACATATCAGTGTGGCACCCGGCCGCACCGAGAAGTGTAATAGACAAAACACCAAGACCTACTGCGGAAAACCGCCGGTGCTTGTTCGATTTTAAATATGTTCGTATCAAGTTCCCTACCTCTAGCGCTCTACCTCGGATACGATATCCGGGCCGAGGCTCTGGAGGAATTGCCACGTATCTTCGTAGCTGAAATTTGGATCCGCAGCCTCAACGCATAGGATGAACTTATCTTGAGATGCAAGTTCAAACCTTGGTGCATTGAAGATCGGATGGTGGGGCCGCGGCAATCCGTTTAGGAGCAACATACCGACTACAGCTCCAAGCGCGGCAAACAAGATCGTCGTCTCGAAGGCAACCGGGATAAAATTCGGCCATGAGTGAAATGGTCGGCCACCGATGTTCATCGGATACGACATTTCGTTTACACCAGGAAGCAACCGAATGAATCTTGGCAAATGATCCAGAACCGGTGTCGAAGTCATGTATTCGAGGCTATAGCCAGCAAATGTGCCCGCTATTCCCATAATAAAGATCAACCACGGAACCTTGGGATCATGGCAATCCAATGCGTCGGTCATACCATGGATAGGGAACGGAGAATAGGCATCAATCTGCCTGTATCCTGCCGCCTTCATCTTGGTAACGGCTTCAAGGATCTTATCGGGATCATCGAATTCCGCTACCAGACCATAAATGGAGCTGTTAGATTGTGAGTTCATATTGTGTGCTCGCCGGATTACTTAAAGTGTAAGACCCGGTTCTACTCTTCAGCCGATACCAGAGTTCCCGTGACAGGAGCGTGTGTGCCATCAACATCTGTGTGGTTGTGATCATCCGCAGCATGCCGCGCATGGTGAATTCTTGACAGCAGATCCTTCATTTCAAAGATATTGATGATAGGCATAAACCGGATGAACAGGAACATGAGACAGATGAACAGTCCTATCGTTCCAGCAAACATCCCGAAATCCCAGACGCTCGGAGTGTAATAGCCCCAAGAGCTCGGCAAAAAGTCTCTTGTTAGGCTGACCGGGATAATGATGTACCTTTCCAGCCACATGCCGATACTTACGACCTGCGACACAAAGAAAAGAACAACCAAATTTCGGCGCCATTTCGGGTTCCAGAGTACCTGCGGTATAACACCGTTACATGCAATCAAAGCCCAGTAGAAGATTGCGTAGGGACCTTTGAACCGGTTCAGGATCATTGCCCACTCAAACCGGTTGCCCGAATACCAGCCATAGAAGACTTCCATGATGTAGCCATAGAAGACGATAAGACCGGTGGTTAGCATGACCTTCGCCATCCAGTCAAGATGGCGCATCGTGATCTGGTTCTTAAGCCCGTACCAAGCTCGGATTGGTATCGCGAGTGTCAATACCATTGCAAATCCAGCATAAACAGCGCCAGCAACAAAGTACGGCGGGAAGATCGTAGTATGCCATCCAGGAACGATTCCAACTGCGAAGTCGAAGGAAACGATCGTGTGAACGGAAAGTACCAGGGGAGTTGATAGACCGGCCAGAATTAGGTATGCCGTCTCATATCGTTCCCAATGTCGTGCCGAGCCACGCCACCCCATGGCGATCATTCCGAATAGTACTTTCAGCGCCTTGTTGTCGGTCTTGTCACGGAGTGTGGCCAGGTCTGGTATCAAACCAACGAACCAGAACATAAGCGATACACTGGCATAGGTCGAAACAGCGAATACGTCCCAGACCAATGGGCTTCTGAACTGTGGCCACAGGCCCAGAATATTTGGCCCAATAGGTCCGAGCCAGTAAAAGGCAACCCACGGTCGCCCCGTGTGGAATAGCGGATAAATTCCGGCGCAGGCAACGGCGAAAAGTGTCATTGCTTCGGCAAACCGGTTTATCGAGTTTCGCCACTGCTGTCTCAAAAGCAAGAGGATTGCAGAAATTAGCGTACCTGCATGGCCAATACCGATCCACCAAACAAAGTTGATGATATCAAAGCCCCAGGCGCATGGGATATTGATACCCCAGACACCGACGCCCTTATAGAGCAGCCACGTCATAGCCATCATCAAGAGATTCAACAAGAGGAATCCCACTACAAAGATGAAGAGCCAGGATTGCGGGTGCGTCCTCTGATTGAAGACCATATTTGTAATCTGGTCTTCAAGAGAACGGTACGTCGCCTTACCGGTGATTAATGTGTCGTTTAGCGGCTCGCGCTCAAGAGCGTCTGCATCAATGTCCGCCATGTTACTCCCTCTCCGCGTCAGCTTTTGACGGAATTTCAGGGTTGGGATTCGAGAGCTTAGCCAGGTAGGTGGTTCTCGGTCTGGTGCCCAGTTCGCCCAGCAGCGAGTAGTCGTGCGGCTGTTCCTTCAGCTTGCTAACAGCGCTGCTCTTGTCGTTTATGTTGCCGAAGACGATTGCACCGGTCGGACAGGCTTGCTGACACGCAGTAACAATCTCTCCATCCTTCACTTCCCTGCCCTGGATTTTGGCAGTCTGCCGTGCGCTATCAATTCTCTGGACACAATAGGTGCATTTTTCCATTACACCACGGCCGCGGATTGACACCTCGGGATTTGCAGACAGCTTCAGTACAGGTAGATCATAATTGGTACCTGGCCGCCAGGGCTGGCCAGCAGAGTACTTGTAGAAATTAAACCTTCGGACCTTGTACGGGCAGTTATCAGAACAGTATTTGGTTCCGACGCACCGGTTGTAGATCATCTGGTTTAGTCCCTCATGGCTATGTGTAGTAGCAGCCACGGGGCACACCGGTTCGCACGGTGCATTTTCGCAATGCATGCAGGGAACTGGCTCGAAGAAGGTTCTTGGGTTTTCCAGATCGCCCTTGTAATACCTGTCAATCCGAAGCCAATGCATTTCGCGGCCTCGGCTTACCTGATCTTTGCCTACAACAGGGATGTTGTTCTCCGCCTG
>CAIXIX010000143.1 GCA_903919615.1 uncultured Chthonomonas sp. | reverse complement strand
TGGCAGTTGTAGCCGTGGCGAAACTAGGTGGATACGAACCGTACAAGAACGGTCCTCCGCCAGGCGTCAAACGACTCTGGATCGGCCTACGACGCCTGGAAGACATGGCGGCTGGTTGGCAACTGGCGAGGCAGAATCTCCCGCTAACCCCGGGGCAAGTAATGATACATGATTAGCTTCCAAAGGCGCGGTTGCCGCCAGTCCTGGCTCGAGACAAGTTTCGAGCAATTATGCGTCACGTAACGGATTGGCGCCGGCGGATTGCTGGCATGCGAGGACGCGCTAAGGCACTAAGAGTGCATGGATGGGTAGGCTCGCAGCGTAAAAATAGAACAATAATAGTTATTGAGTGATATAGTGATTAATTCTCATGATTGTACTGCTAAGATTCGCTAACATTGCATTGTTTTTGCGCGCGATTGGACCCATGTGAATATGGATTAGGTGATCAATTCGCATCGAACACTGTTGCGCCTTAACCGTGTACAGTTTGTTTCGAAAGATGTAACTCATGCGCATGCGATCCGGCAACCAGGCTAGGCAACGGATGCTAGTTTCATAACCGTCGTGCTCCTTCGCGAACACGCTTCCAACGGTATGTCGGCGAGCACTGGAAAAGCTGGAAATCCAAAGTGATAACATGCTGCCCTTCCTGCCCTTCCTGCCATTGTTGCCGATGTGTTTATCGTGGCTTATATAGGCAAAATTGGCGCCAAGCGGAACGATATAATCTGTGTGAATATGCTTTAAGGTCTTGTTTAAGCGACTATCAGCCTGCACGTGAATGCCAGAACGAGCCGAGTAACGCATCGCCGCAATTGCGCGTGCATTCAGATCGCCCTCTGCGCCCCAAACCTGCACCAAAGTCAGCCTGGCGCTGGTTCCCACACTCAATTTGTAGTATGTATGGTCTCCCTGGTTTTCCACATGTACTCGTAAACTCCTAGGGCGTTTATGCCAATCGATGGATCCGATAGTTACAACTACTTCCGTAGTCGAAGATGAATCGCGGTCTTGTGCTGCGTAGACGACTGCGAAATGCTTGCAGTCCGGGAGCCAGACGGGATCAGAACATGCCTCCGTATCTGCGTCTAGCACTTTGTGAGCTTTCGATCCGCGAATTTTACCGGTGAAGATACGCCCTCGCGTCCACCACAAGACATCGCTTCCGTTCGGGCACGGGAGAACATTTAGCATCATTCCACGGGTGCTATCCGCTGTCGCCATGATCGCAGTATAACTACGCTCTCGACCAGACTTGAGTCGCTTCACACAGATACGGAAGTGAGGGAACATCACGTCACCGTACATTCGGCCGAACACCATGCTCCCTGACTTTGTCCATTGGGGCGCAATGTCGTAATGAGGACCACCTAGATACCAACCGTGAGTATCAGCCCATATGTGTGACTTTACTAGCAGCGAGCCAGCGCTGCTCCCGCGAGTCGAAATCAAACATGCCAGGCCAATCATCAACAGGGAGACGAGCCGCAGTCTGTATGAGGAAGAGTGTGTTGTACAATGGCGCATTTTGCTGAACATATTTCTGATTCCGTCAAGATCGGAACAGCGCCTATCGGTAGAAACCCCGACATCCTTGATCGCAATGAACCAAGAATAGACTTCGACGAGAGCCTCATGCGAGAAATCCGGCCGCATTTCGGGCTCTTATTTACGCGCGACGCCTCCACCTCTGCGCGTAATTACCTCTTTACCCACTTACCGCTTGACCCACTTACCTCTTGTCACCGGATGTCTTTAACATACAGCTGATCTTTGACAATATAGCTGATATTCCGGCCATCCGGCGATAGAGCAACGTATACCATCTCATTCAACTCTTCCGACATGCCCTAGTTACTGTAATGGTAATAATGCACACCGAGTGGCTTACTCTTTCTCGAGACCATATCGTGCACATAGAGCCTTTGAATATCCTGTTGGATCGGCATGAGCTCGAGCAGCGGTGTTATCTTATCTCCGGCGGTGCCGAACCTTGGTCCTGTTGTCTGGTAATAGATCTCGTGACGCCGCAAGTCTGCAGCAAAGGGCCAACCACTACCTTCTAATTGGACATGCTGATGAATGCATGATATTGAATACGGTGCTGAAACTGGTCCGAGGGTTACATAGTGACCAACCTCGATCGGATCGCTTGTTTTTGCCTATTAGTCGCACTGGATGTTCCTCTGGGCGATGGTAGGCTGTGCCTTGGGCGGATGCAACAGTCGCAACCTTGCTAGATGTACTTATAGGCATGAAATCAACACGTGTGTTAGGTGATCGGTTTTAGGTGATATGACGGAGGAGTCGCCTGCCGGATGAGTGCGGCGTGCGGCCGTAAGGGGGACGCGGCTTAGGCAATCGCGATAGAATGCGTTACACAATCTATCGCAGCGCCCCAACATGAATACCCACCTGTCGGATGCCGACAAAATGCATACAATGACTTCGCGCAGTAAGCAGCGTCAGAAACCGTGTATTAGGTAGCAGGGACGAGGTAAGAGAAAATATATCGCCTGGCGGATGCCGACAAAATGCAAACGATGACTCCGCGCAGCAAGCAACGCAACCACCAACGCGGGTAGTCAGTAAGCGTTTTTGCGGAACGGACAACTCGGTTTGGCAGGCGTGTTTCAGCTTGCTTTTTTCAACTCGTTAAGGTAAACTGTCGCGGTTTGCTTTAACGAAATGCATGCCGTTCCTAATGCTGCGGCAGCATAATTCGTCACACTGGAGGCGGAGTTAGCATCGGGTCGACCGTTTGTGAGATACGGTCGAATGCGCTGACGACATCCGCGCCAGGAGGGGATCGCATCGGAATTTGCCGATGGCAGATCCAATAACCCGGAGGATAACGACTTGGCTTCTCTATCTATGAAGGAGCTCCTCGAGGCAGGAGTTCACTTCGGACATCAAACACGCCGCTGGAACCCCAAAATGAAGCGCTACATCTATGGCGCTCGTAATGGTATCTACATTGTAGATCTGCACCAGACCCTCAAGCTTTTCGATGATGCTCAGCGCTTTGTACAGGAAGTTGTCATGGCGGGCGGCCACGTGCTGTTCGTTGGCACCAAGAAGCAGGCGCAGGATGCCATCGCGGAAGCGGCGCTCCGCTGCCGACAGTACCACGTGAACTCACGCTGGCTGGGCGGTATGCTAACGAATTTCCGAACCATCCGCGATCGCATCAAGCGGCTGGCTGAATTGAATACAATGGAAGCCAATGGCACTCTGGCTCGTCTTACCAAGAAGGAAGCGCTGCTTCTTCTCGAAGAGAGAGATAAGCTTGAGCGATATCTCGGTGGTATCAAAGATATGCCGAGGCTTCCAGATTGCCTTGTGATCGTCGACTGTAAGAAAGAGCATATTGCGATTGCAGAGGCTCGCCGACTTGAGATCCCGATTGTGGCTCTGGTCGACACCAACTGCGATCCGGATGAAGTTGACTACGTGATTCCTGGCAACGACGACGCGATCCGCGCCATCAAGCTGATCACCGGTAAGATTGCGGATGCAATCGCGGAGATTAAGCAGGCCGAGTGGGATGCCGAAGAGGCGCTCCGCAATCCTCAATTGGAAGAGGAACTGGCTGAAGGTGCAGAGAAGCCGGATGTTGATAGCGTAGTGATCGTCGATGCTCCTCCCGTTGCGCCGCTCGTTGAGGGCGACTTCATTGCAACACCCGGTGTTGAGGACGAGTACTCCCACATGGCCGAAGTGGTCCTGGATGACACGCCGAGCGTGCCCGCCGAATAGGTCCGAATCATTTGATTAACGTGGCTGCCGTCATTTAAAGTCTGCAGCTCACGTTTACTCGATCCGTACTCAAACATCAGGTTGCGACAGACAGTCGGCGGCTCTCTCCTGCAGTAGCATGGAGGAGTCGCCATGTTCGTGTTAAACGCAAGCTACCGCTTGCAGCGTCTTGAAAGGTATTTTGAAATGGCAGAGATTACCGCAGCGATGGTTATGCAGCTGCGAGCCCAAACCGGGGCCGCAATGATGCTGTGTAAAGAGGCTCTTAACGCAACCAATGGCGATGCCGAAGAGGCAACTGTATATATTCGTAAGAAAATGGGCGGCAAGATCGCCGGCGCCACCGATCGTACCGCATCCGAAGGCGTTGTCGCCGTCGTCGTGGTTGACAGTCAGGATGCCGCGATCGTCGAGCTAAACTCCGAAACAGATTTTGTTGCTCGCAGCGAGGACTTCAAGGGCCTTGCCAAAGAGCTGGCAGAGCATGTTGCCCGAAAGAAGGGCCACAGCGTCGAGACTGTTCTCACCGAGCAGTCTCTTGTAGAGACTGGTAAAACTGTTCAAGGGCGCCTCGAGGATGTTTACACCAAGCTGCGGGAGAAGATCGTCTTCAAGCGCTTTGAGTTTATCTCCACGGATGAGAATGGCGTTCTGGCTGGCTACGTTCACGTGCCGGCGAACGACAAGATCGGTGTACTCGTTGAGCTGGAGGCTGCAAGCCCTGAAGCCGCGAAGAGTGCCGCTGCCGCTGCTATTGGTAAAGAGCTTGCGATGCAGATTGCCGCTTCCAAGCCGCGCTTCCAGACTCGCGACGATGTTTCTGCGCACATCATTGCACAGGAAAAGGACATCGCGTCTTCCACGGCACGCGCCGAAGGTAAGCCTGAGGCAGCTATTGAGAAGATCGTTGAGGGACGCGTTCGCAAGTTCTACGAGGAGACGGTTCTGGTAGACCAGGCATGGCTGCGAGAGCCGAAGAAGTCTGTCGCGCAGGTACTGAAGGAGAACAACGTCTCTCTTCGACGCTACGTGCGATACACGGTCGGCGAGCAGATCGGCGCAGCGACGTCGGGCGCAATCAAGGAGACAGCTGAGTAATGGTACCCGCGGAAACGGGGCCGGCAGGCGGATCTGGGGAGCATGGTATTGCCAGCGCAAGCGCTGGCTCCCTTGCTTCTCAAAAGCCAGGCGGCCTGAAATGGCGTCGTGTCCTGCTTAAGCTATCGGGAGAGGCCTTCGCGGCCGATCCCGACAGCCCTGAACCCCCACCGGGCTCCGATCCGCGAGTTGGCCTTAACTACACTACGATCCGTAATATCAGCGCGGAGGTAGCTGCTGCTCATCACGCAGGTGTTGAGATCGCTATCGTCGTCGGCGCGGGTAATATCGTACGTGGCGAGCGCGCTGCGCAGGCAGGAATGGAGCGTGCAGCAGCAGACTACATGGGAATGCTTGGCACCGTTATAAACGCTATGGCCTTGCAGGATGCGCTGGAGAAACAGGGCGTCCAGACCCGCGTCATGAGCGCAATCTCGATGGCGGAAGTGGCTGAGCCTTTCATTCGGAGGCGTGCCATTCGGCACCTCGAAAAGGGGCGAGCTGTAGTGCTGGCTGCAGGAACGGGTAATCCTTTTTTCACAACCGACACAGCTGCAGCTCTCAGGGCAAACGAAATTCGCGCGGATGCCGTACTTAAAGCAACGAATGTTGATGGTATCTACGACAAGGATCCGCGTAAATTTACCGATGCGGTGAAGTACTCCACGATCTCGTATGACGAAGCGATCATGAAGAACCTTCGTGTTATGGATCAGACGGCTTTTACTTTCTGCCGAGAGTACGACATTCCGATCGTGGTTTTTGACATCGCCGGACCCGGCAACATCCGCCGAGTGGTATTGGGTGAGGATATCGGTACGCTTGTTGGCAAAGCGCCTGCGTGACGAAAACGGTTACTGATAGCTTCATCGAGGGAGAGTTTTATGATTCCTGATCTATTAAAAGATGCCGACGACAAAATGCGCAAGGCCGTTGAATCCGCCCGGCACGAGTTTACATTGATTCGCACCGGCAGAGCAACCCCGGAAATCCTCGAGCATGTTAAGGTTGATATCTACGGCACAACCATGCGTCTCAACGAGGTTGCAGCCATCAGTGTTCCCGAACCGCGACAGCTTCTGATCACTCCTTTCGATCGTAACGCCATTGCACCTATCGAAAAGGGCATTCAGAAATCGGATGTGAATATCACTCCGAACAGCGATGGAACCTCAATTCGGCTTAATATTCCGCCGCTGAACGAAGAGCGCCGGCGCGAGCTCATCAAACAGGTGCATATCAAGGCGGAGCACGGCAGAGTATCTGTACGAACCGTTCGCCAGGACGCTATGAAGCATCTTCAAACCCTGCGAAAAGACAAAGAGAGCCCGATCTCTGAAAACGATGAGAAGCGGGCTCAGGAACAGGTACAGAAGATGGTTGAGAAGCATATCGCCGAGATAGATGCTCTCACCAAAGCTAAAGAGATTGATATGATGGAAGTCTGATTCGGATGTCGAACCCCGAACCGAATTCAGAATCGAATGAACCCACCCTGCCGGCCGATCTGGACCCGGAGCGAATTCCTGTGCACGTCGCCATCATTATGGATGGCAACGGACGATGGGCTCGCTCACATGGCCATGATCGGCTGGTTGGTCATAACCAGGGATATAGAACCCTTAAAGAGATTGTGTTTGCCGCAGATGCCGCCGGAGTGAAATACCTAACGGTGTATGGCTTCTCATCGGAAAACTGGCGCAGGCCCCAGGCCGAAGTCGGTGGGCTGATGGAGCTAATGGTACGCGCGATGCAGGCCGAGATCGAGGAGTTGATTGAACGGAATATACGGGTGCGGGTCTCCGGCCGCGTTTCGGCGCTTCCTGCGGATTTGCGTGACGTATTCTCGGACGCGATGAGCCGTACCGCCGAATTTGCGGGCCTCACGTTTAACCTGGCGATTAACTACGGCGGCCGCGCTGAAGTCGTCGATGCCGTGCGAGCCGTGGCGGCGCTTGTTAAGTCTGGCGATCTTCAGCCGGATGAGATCGATGATCACCATATCGCAGCACATCTCTACTCCCCAGAGATTCCAGATCCAGACCTGCTTATTCGTACTGCCGGCGAGATGCGACTCTCCAATTTTCTATTGTGGGAGACAGCGTACAGCGAGATCTACGTTACGCAGGTTTGCTGGCCAGATTTTCACCCCGAACAGTTTTACCTTGCACTCCTGGACTATCAGAAGAGGGTGCGCAGGTTCGGCGCCGTCGTTGAGTAGCGGCCTGTTCTCTGTATGCGCATTCGCGTTCCCAGATGGTCCGTCCTTGAGTTAAGGCTTCCTGTTAAGGTCCCACACCATGACAAATATCAAGCGCATTGTAATTTTAGGTTGTACTGGCTCGATCGGGACACAGACGCTCGATATCGTGAGGCGACTTCCGGGTAGATTTGAAGTTGTTGGGCTCGCGGCCCATGGCAATGCGGAACTGCTGGCCAGTCAGGTGCAAGAGTTTCGCGTGCCCCATGTTTCGCTGGGCAGCGACGGCGCGCTTTCCGCGTTTCGCGAACGACTCGGTGCAACTGATTGGAACGTTGAGACGTTTTTGGGCGTCGAAGGAATGTGCTCGCTTTCAACACTTCCAGAAGTGGATCTGGTTGTTGTTTCTGTCGCCGGCGCCATAGGTATCAAACCGACACACGCTGCACTGAATTGTGGCAAGGATATTGCGCTTGCCAGCAAAGAGGTGCTTGTTGCCGCGGGCGCACCGACCATGGAACTGGCAAGAACGAAGAACTGCGCTATTTATCCGATAGATAGCGAGCATTCTGCGATCTTTCAGTGCCTGCAGGGTGCACCGGCGAAGAGCATCGAGCGTATCCTGCTTACGGCATCCGGTGGGCCGTTCAGGACCACGTCGCGCGAAGATCTCCAACATGTAACAGCCGCTCAGGCATTGAAACATCCCACCTGGAACATGGGTGGGCTTGTCACGATCAATTCCGCAACACTGATGAATAAGGCGCTCGAGACCATTGAAGCAAAGTGGCTCTTCGACGTCGAGATGGACGAAATTGAAGTGGTCGTTCACCCTCAGTCTATTGTTCACAGCATGGTGCGCTACAAGGATGGATCGACCATTGCGCAGCTTGGCCTGCCCGATATGAGGCTGCCGATACAGTACGCGCTGATCTATCCCGAGCGTTTCGACAGCGGCCTTCCGCGAATGGAACTGTCCGCATATGCCAACCTCACGTTCGAGGCGCCCGATGAGACGAAGTTCCCTTCTCTTGGACTTGCGAGACATGCGGTTGCGCAGGGTGGAACGATGCCCGCCGTAATGAACGCAGCCAACGAGGCGGCCGTAGCGCGATTTTTGCGGGGCGACCTTTCATATCCCGGATTAATCGGCTGCGTAGAGGAAGTCATGGCCGCACATACTGCCGTAGAGCCAACGTTCGAGAACATTCTTGAAGCCGACGCCTGGGCGCGTACGTATGCCGAATCAAGGTAGACGGGAGAACCGGTTCTGTGATAGAGATGTTGAAATCCGCGTGCTACTTTATTGGCGTCCTCAGCGTGCTAGTAATCGCGCATGAATGGGGGCACTTTATTGTCGCCAAGCTTTGCAAGATGCGCGTTGATGATTTCTCGCTATTCTTTGGTCCTCGCCTATGGCGAATCGGGAAATTTAACGGCACCGAATATAACATCAGGTCCATTCCGCTTGGTGGATTTGTAAAGATTGCCGGCATGGAGCCGGAAGATTCAATGCACCCATCTGGGTCGATCATCCTCGGCGCGAATCTCGACTCTGGCGGATTCAACTGGGAAAAGTATGATCGCTCTCTGCTGGGTTTGGAGGAGAGTACCTTTGCCGAGGTGCGATTCGAGAACGTCTCTGAGCGGATCGTCGATGCAATATATGGCGCAATCGATGACGATGGGCGCCTGACGGCTTCCGGGCTGGAAAACCTCAATAGCCTGCTGCTCAGCACAGGTATCAATTCGGACGAGCACGCCTATATTCAAGGCGTGATTAACGCCTCCGAGTCTGCGACCCGCCCAGATCCCGATTCTTACAATCAGAAGCCGCTTTGGCAGCGTGCTGCTGTGATATTTGCAGGCCCCATGATGAGCCTGTTGTTTGGTTATGCGCTCTTCTGCTCGATGGGCTTCACGTATGGCTTGCCAGATCCTGATAATCATCACCCTGCAGTCGGGGAAGTGACCGAAGGGAAGCCAGCCGAAGCAGCGGGGCTAAAGACCGGTGACTGGATTATGGCAGTTAACGGCAAGGCAGTAGACTTTACGAATATCTATTTTGCTCTTAGAAGCAGCGTCGATCCATTTGACAAGACGAAGGCGCTTCCAATACGCCTGACCGTACAGCGCGCTGGCAAGCCGATGGACGTTGTCGTTGCGCCTTTTATCAAGCAGGATGTGATGCTGGATGAGCACGATCATGCACGCAAGGGCAAAGACGGCAAGGAGATATTAGGAGCAGTCAGCCAGATCGGCATCACGGTCGATTCTGTATGGACGAAATACGGACTTGTCAAGTCTATTCGTGAAGGTACCAGCATCATCAAGGATGAGGTTGTAAGCGTACGGACCAGTATCTTTAGCAAAGATGTGAAGAACAATGTCGGCGGAATTATTACGATTGGCAAGGTGATTCACGAGAACAGTAAGCAGGGATCAAATCATGTGCTCTACGTGGCGGCAATGCTAAGCGTGAGCCTTGGAATTATGAACCTGTTTCCGATACCCGTACTTGATGGCGGTCACCTTATGCTGTTGCTTTGGGAAGGTCTGAGACGAAGAAAGCTTACGGGGCGTGAGGTTTACGGAGCGCAGATGGTTGGCCTTTGCATTATCGGCGTGCTCTTCGTTCTGATTACTTTTAATGACATAATTCACTGGGTGCATCGGCAGTAGCAACCGTGCGCCAGCGCAGGTGTATAAACAGACAGTCAGGTCCGCGGAACTAAGTTCTGCGGACCTGACTGTTTGAACGGGGAGACTGTTCGCTCCTTTAGACGGGATTATTACGGCTGCGGTTACCGCTTGGCGCGACTGTCTCGAATACTCCAGGCCAGTATGGCGAGGGTGATACACAAACAGCATGATGAATTAATCGCAATGGCGACTTGTGCGCCAGCATGAGGCAGCCAAAGAAGATTGGCGTCTCTAAGATGCTGTGCAAGGAAGCCGAGCTCAATTCCCCCTACAGGCATAAGGCCCTGAAAGACCAGCGAGTAGACTGCGAGCACGCGGCCCCTCAATTCGTCTGGAACCTGCTCCTGGATCCGTATCTGTGCGCTCATACCGAAAACGATCATCGTGAGGCCGGCCAGGCCCAATAAGACGAGCGACGCTTTAAAGCCAGGGCAGAGAGCGACCATTAAGAGCAGGCTGCTAAATGCGAGGGCGCCTCCGTAGACAGCTAAACGCTTGTTCATGCGATTGGCAAAAGAGGCCAGAAGGGCAGCGCCAATGGCAGCGCCGACACCCTGGAACTCCATTATTGCCGAGTAGCCGCGTTCCCCTCTCGAAAAATAGGCCGACAGCATCGGGAAGAGCGTGCTGACCGACCAGACAAGCATGCTGGAAGCGGCGACAAGAGCGGTTACGCGCAATACCGCTTTTGTTTGCCATATGTAGGCAAACCCTCCCGACATGTTTACTTCTCGCAGTTCACACACAAAGTGCGGCAAGCGCATCATCAGAAGCGAGATGACAACTGCAATGTAGCTTAGCCCATTGATGAAAAAGCAAGTTGGAGCACCGTATCTGGTTAGCACGAAACCGGCACAGATCGGCCCAACAAAACGAGCGATGTTAAAACGAAACGAGTTGAGCGCAATTGCATTGGCCATTGCGGCTCGTTCGTCGACCATGTCTGTAACGAACGCCTGCTGCGCCGGCATATTGAATGCATTTACGATTCCGAGTAGCCCGGCCAGGACAGCAATGTGCCACGGTTCGAGATGTATGGGCCGGTTCGTTGCGAGAACAGACAAGGCGAATGCAAGCGCCATCGCGATCGATTGGGTCCACACCAGAATGGCTCTTCGGCTAAGCCTATCCGCAATCTGTCCTCCCCATACCGCAAACGCGACGTAAGGTATCGCACTGGCCCCGGATACGATGCCCAGCCAGCGTCCCTGATGGGTGATATCCCAGACCAACCAGTTCTGGGCGACACTCTGCATCCAGGTACCCGCGACAGATATCAACTGACCAATAAAGAACAGCCTGAAATTGCGGAACGAGAGGGCGTAGAATGGGCCACGATGAGCCAGAGCAGATTCATCAGACTGGAGTGGATTGAGGGAGGATGCGGCGTCTGCGTTTGCAGGCGCCGCGGGTGAACCATCCGGGCCAGAGGCTCCGGAACTACTCATATCTGAGTGCCTCAATCGGATGCAGCGCGGCTGCTTTACTTGCCGGATAGATCCCGAAGAACAGCCCGACACCGCCCGAGACGACTACGGCTGCAACCACGGCTGTCTGGTCGACAATGGTGTTCCATCCAGCTAGTTTCGAAAGGCCAATGGCCCCTCCGACTCCAAGGACTATGCCTATCAATCCGCCCAGCAGCGAGATGATCGCCGATTCAATGAGAAACTGGAGCAGAATGTCGCGAGGTGTGGCGCCAATGGCTTTTCGGATTCCGATTTCTCGGGTGCGTTCCGTAACGGAGACGAGCATGATATTCATGATGCCGATACCGCCAACAACCAGCGAAATAACCGCGACCGCCGACAAGAGAGAGGTCATCGTCGTTGTAATACTCTGCTGTCGCTCTAGCAGGTCGGTCTGGCTTCGTATCTGGAAATCGTCGTTGTCCGGAAAAGGCGGCTGCAGGTGATGGTGGATCCTAAGGTAGGCGGAGATCTGTTCCGTGGCAAGCGGCATAACCTGCGGAGTGGTACATCGGATAGACATGAAGTCGATACGTGTCTTGTTCATGACTCTCTGCATGGCAGTAGAGATCGGGATTACGATGACATCGTCCTGATCCTGGCCCCATGCTCCTGCGCCCTTTGGAGCAAGGATGCCAATGACACGGAAGCTAATGCGATTAACTAAGATACTGTCGCCAACAAGATTTGCCTGGTCAGTACCTAGTAGTTTGGTTAGAATCGTTGTGCCGACGAGGCAGACCTTCTCGTCACCTTCCACTTCAAAATCATTGAAGAAGCGGCCCGACATCACCTCAACGTTATTTACGTATGGGTAGTCCGTGGTGGTGCCGGTACAGTTAGTCGTAGAGTCGACGCCCTTGTACCTGATCTGTACATTGGACCGCACTTGAGCCGCGACCGCATCGATGGTGTTGCTAAACTGGCTCGCAATGATTCTAGAATCGTCCAGCGTAAGGTGGTTTGATGCGGTAGCCAGGGTACTTGTAGTTGTATTTGTGGATGTTGCCGTCGTTTTACTAACGGCGTTTGCCGTTAGCCTCGTTTGACCTGGAAACAGGGTGAGTAGATTCGTTCCCAGTGCATTGACGGTATCTGTAACGCTCTTTGCTGCTCCTTGACCAATGGCGACGACGAGGATAACGACGCCGACGCCAATGATGATCCCGAGCATTGTGAGCGCTGTGCGCATTTTATTATTTGAGAGCCCTCGGACTGCGACTCTCATACACTCAGCAAGGTTCATTTGTATAACCTTTCGTCGTCTCCGGTGCGATACGTGAATAATCCCCCTGGAGTCGCTTCATCAAACAGCGGCTGGAAGCTGTGCGGCACGGCGCTTGAGCTCTTCCTCTCGCTCTAATGCCATACGCACGAGCACATCTCTCGCCATGAGCCTATCATGTACTGCCTCGTCATCAACCACGATACCGTCTTTGATGTGGACCATACGTTTACAATGCTGACCTATATCCGGTTCGTGCGTCACCATGACGATGGTGGAACCTTCTTCGTTCAACTCCTGGAAGATGTTCATGATCTCTTCGCTCTGGAGGCTTGCGAGGTTTCCCGTTGGTTCGTCGGCAAGGATCAGACGCGGCTCAGAAGCCAGCGCTCGCGCAATGGCAACGCGCTGCTGTTGACCACCGGAGAGCTCATTGGGACGATGGTCTAGCCTATCACCTAGGCCCACTCGCTCCAATGCATAGATGGCCCGATCGCGTCTATCCTTCCGCTTGCCATACAGCATGGGAAGTTCAACATTTTCTAGGGCAGTTGTTCTTGCTAGCAGGTTGAATCCCTGAAAGACGAATCCAATTTTCTGGTTTCGGATTCTAGCCAGATCATAATCGTCCATTTCAGCGACTTCAATGCCGTCGAATTTATATGAACCACTTGTTGGAACGTCGAGGCAACCGATGATGTGCATCAGTGTCGACTTGCCAGACCCTGATGGTCCCATGATTGCGACAAACTCGCCTTCGTGTACGTCGATATTCAGTCCATCGAGAGCTCGGACCTCCTGGTCGCCCATCGTATAGACCTTGTATATATCACGCAGGCAGAGCATACTCGCCGCGTTTCCGCTTTGTACTGCCACTTCAGCTCCGTTCGAAAGTATAACGCCGTAGGCGCCTGCCGGTTTCCCTAGCAGGTGATTTCCGGATGACCTGCATCCCTAGATTAACGGCCACCACCGCCGCCACGTGCTCCGCCACCGCCGCTGCCCGCGCCGCCAGATCGAGGGCCGAACGGGTTCTGGGGACCCATTCCGCCGCGGCCATTATCCATGCCGGCGAGTACAACGGTGTCGCCCTCATTCACGCCTTTGCGGATTTCGGTTTTCGACTCGTCGCTGCCACCCGTTGAAACCTTGGTAGTTGTAAATACCGGTTTACCATCCTTCTTTGTAAGAACGGTAACGTTGGATCCTTTGGGTGTGACCTTAATTGCAACAGAATCTACAACGAGGACGTTGGTTAATTTGCCGGTCTGTAGTGTTACATTCGCAGTCATATCTGGCATCAAGCGGCGCTTGGGATCCACAATATCTTTAGGATCGAGCTTGATGGTAACATCGTAAGTGACGACACCTTGTTGAATCGTCGAACCAGAAGCGATTTTCGCAACTCTACCCTTATAGCTATGTTTCGGATAGGCATCGACGATTACCGATGCTTCCTGACCGAGTTTGATCTTGCCGATATCCGTTTCATCTACATAGGCGTCGATCTGCAGTCGAGTTAGGTCTGCAACGATTATAACGGTTGGGGACGACAATCCAGCAGCGAGCGTTTCACCCTGCTGAACCGCCAGGTTCAAAACAGTGCCATTGATTGGAGCTCGAATTACCGATTTATCCTGTTGGGCGAGATTGTAATCATAGGTCGCCCTGGCCTGTTTGGCCAACTCTTCCGCCTGCTGAATGTCTTGCTGCTTAAGCGTGTCGGCTATCTTGTTCGCATTTGCGTTCTTGAGCGTAGAACGCGCTTGATCAAGCGCCTGTTGTGCGCTCTTTACCGCTTCTTTCTTCTGCGCATCGTTGAATGGCTCTGCTTTGGCAACATCGAGATTTGCTAGGGCAGCGTCAACGTTCCGTTGCGCCTGGGTAACGCCATCCTTTGCGGATTGCAGATTTGCCTCGACAGAAGCCTTGACAAGATTCACGTTTTCGCGAGATGAAGCAAGTTGCGCCTGAGCGACTGTCGCAGATTCCTCGGCGTTGTCCACAACGCTCTGAGCTACGAACTCCTTGCGCAACAGCTCCTTGTTACGATTGAGAATAAGCACCGCGTTCTTGTAGGTTGCCTGGTTCTGTGTAACTGTGAAGTTAGCTGTCGCGATCTGGAGGCTCGCAGACGCCTGCACCTGCTTAAGGTTCGACTTAGCTGTAGAAAGTGCGGCTCTGGCAACGGCGAGGTTTGCTTCTGCCTTCTTTATATCTGCAGGTGTTTGAGCCGAGGTGTACCTTAGCGACGCGACAGCCTGATCATAGAGAGCCTGCGCATTGCGCACGCCAGCCTCTGCGGTCGCAATTGCCTCGCGGGTTTGCGTCTGCTCAAGGTTCACGCCCGATTTTGTCTGCTCGAGATGCGTAAGAGCAGAATCGTACGCTGCCTTGGCCTGTCGCACCTGGGCTTCAAGATCTGGGAGATTCAGGATCGCAATGGGATCGCCAGCTTTGACTATGGTGCCTATATCCGCCTTGAGCTCCTTGATCGTACCCGTGATCTGTGAGCCAACGTGCACCAGCGCGCCAGTTTGCGCTGTGACGCTCCCTGTTGCGTGGACGGACTCAACTACATCTCCTCGGGTTACTTTGCCAGTGATCAACTTTGCTGTTGGATCGACCTGGTGCGCCTTATTCCACTGAGCCCAGCCAGCCACTGCGGCGACCGTAAGAACAATGGCCAGCACGATGTTTCGTCTGGTCTTTTGCGCCTTTCTTCTCTCGGCTGCTGTAACTTTAGTGCTCGCCATCTAGTGCTCCTCTGTATGATATTCTCGCGGCACCATTGCATCTATAACGGACTGCGCCGTGGCGCAACATGGTGGCGGACCAATCGAACTCTTCTGACTCAAAAACTGTTGTCTAGAACTTCAACTTAACTAACCTAAGAAACGCACACGAACGTCTCTATGTGGCCAGCTCCAGGTGTAAGCCAGTGCGTACGTTTACACGTTGAAAGATTAAACTGTCGACATGTGGGGACCAATCCCAACGTGCCATCGTATAATGACGAGGCACGCGGACAATTGTCTCATGTATTTGGCGCTACGTGTGAGAAGCGATTTGCAGTGAAGATCGTTTCGTGGTGACACCAAGCTGCGTAAACACAATCCTTATTATATCGCAACGGAACTCACATTCGTTCCAATTAAACGGTCATACGATGCGCAGATCGCATTTATACGTGTCAGCTTCGAACCGATTCAGACGCACCGCATCCCGGAGCCATTGAGCATCGAGTCATCATCGGCAAAAATGAGTCCTCGTTTCTTGACAGTCTCTGGGTAATGCAGTACACTAACGAGGTTCGCGCAGGCATGTTCGGCGCGGCAGGACATTACTGACCCGTATCAGGAGGCGGCCCGGAAAGAGATCACCTTTCCAACTGTGCGGCTTTTTGCACCTATACAGCTTTAGGTCATGTGCAGTCCTGCCCCTCCGCCCCGACAGAGGGGCTTTTTATCGTGTGCCTGCTCAATTACTGAAACACATAAGATTTCTGCAGTCTGCGCCACCATCGAATAAGCGTCAACAGACCGCGCATCTGCTAAAAGGGGACTGGCAAAGCATGCCCACGATCAATCAGTTGGTCCGAAAAGGCCG
>CAIXIX010000142.1 GCA_903919615.1 uncultured Chthonomonas sp. | reverse complement strand
CTTCGTCCTGGCTGCGCGCAAGACCAACCGAGTACTTGACGTGAGATAGCTTCACTTCAAGTGGGACTGTCGAACCCGAGCCGTGTGTTCCAATGTTACGCACGGCGAATTCGGAGGGATCCGCCTTGGCTGAATCTGGATCGCCAAACTGAATTAGCTTGAGGCCATGCTCGCCCCCTTCAAATCGATGGACTTTGATGCCGTCGTAGAAGTGCTTCTTCAGCAGATCTGAGATGTGCTCAACGGTTTTTGGAGCGGCTGCCGGGTAGAGTTCCATCGTCATCGGGCCTTTGCCTTCAAATACGATGGTAGCCTGAATTGCTCCAGCTTTTACCGCATCAAAGCCTGATGCGCCACCAGCCACGTGGGCCTTGCGATCATCTTCTTTCTTCTTCACGGCGTCGAGCTGGGCCTGATCCTTTTCCGCCTGAACCTCTTCCGGCGGTAGATCCCCTCCTGGATGGGCTTTGCTGGAGATAAAGGCGATGCCAATTGCGAGTACCACGAGGGCTATTATGCCTGCCAGAGAACGCATAGAGTGAACACTCCCGTCGACCGCTTTTTTTCTTAATGCGGTAAATTCGTTTTGGTCAATATTTTGACCGAATACCGGCTCATTGGTATCTCGCCGGTCTCTCACCGATGATAACTACGATATTTAACTCAGATTTCGTTTCAGGGCGCAGCAGGTGTATCTTGCATTTGTTGCCTACGCCTGTTTGCTGCACAGCTTCAACGACATCTCTCTCATCCCCAATGGGCTTGCCATCGATGCTGAGAAGTATATCCCCTGCCTTGATTCCAGCGGCTTGCGCCGGTCCGCCAGGCAGGGCCCTGCGAACCTTCACTGCGTCATCGGAAAGTTGCAGGGAACTGCGCTCGGACGAAGAGAGGGGTTGATACTGGATTCCCAGCCACGGCCTGTGTGGCGAAGGCTCATGCGAATGCCCGTCTGAGATGATATCGCGCGCAACTCTCCGTACCGTGTTTACCGGAAGAGCAAAGCCGAGCCCTATATTGCCCCCGCCGGGAGCAGAACTCAGGATTGCCGTATTGATGCCAATAAGTTGCCCGTTGATATTTGCAAGCGCGCCGCCCGAATTGCCGCGATTTATGGCGGCATCGGTTTGGATAGCGCCATCGATATCTCTACCCTCATCCACCATCAGGTTACGCCGGTTAAGCGCAGAGATGACGCCGACGGTAGTTGTTGAACCGAGCCCGAGAGGGTTGCCAACAGCGATGGACCACTCGCCAACCTGCAGGCGATCTGAGTCGCCAAGTTCAGCATACGGCAGATTGGCGGCATCGACATGCAGAACGGCAAGGTCGGTTTTCGCATCGAAACCGATGAGTTTCGCGTAGTACCAACTGCCCGCGGGCAGGGTAACGCGTATCTTTCTTGCGTCTTCGATAACGTGGTTGTTGGTAACGATATAACCGTCTGACGTTATAATAACGCCCGATCCTTTTCCCCGAACCTCTTGATTGCCGAACAGACTATTTAACCCGGTATTGCTGCCCGACGATGGCGCCGGACCCACTACATCGATATTGACAACCGCTGGCTCAATTTTCTTGACCGCACCTACGATGCGATTATCGCCAATGTCAGCCTGTGTTGCAGGCCGATCAAGCGCCTGCAGGGCGCGCCGCTGTGCTTCCGGATAGGTTACGGGCCGGTTCGAGATCCAGTGCAGGCCCACGACCGCAGCGACTGCGCCAAGAACAAAGCCCATAGAAACTGTTAGTGCATTTCGGAGCGACATGCGGTCCCCTCTGGGCCATCGGGTGTTGTAATCTGAGGTCAGGATCGAATCTGTTTGAGCAGGCTCGCCATTTCTACGGCCACCAGTGCGGCTTCGGCGCCTTTGTTGCCGGCTTTGCTGCCTGCACGTTCAATGGCCTGTTCAATGCTCTCGGTGGTAATCACCCCGAAGGCAACGGGCACGCCTGTGGTAAGCATGACGCTGGAGATGCCGGACGTTACCGCAGACGCAATATGGTCGTAGTGGGTAGTAGCGCCTCTGATGACGCAGCCAAGGGCGACGATTCCGTCGTACTTGCCGGATTGCGCCATTGCATGTACGGCGACAGGGATCTCAAAACTACCTGGCACCTCGGCGACCGTTACATCTGCCGGGTTACCGCCATGTTTGCGGAGGGCATCCAGCGCGCCATCCAGCAGGGCCCTGGTGATAAATTCGTTCCAGCGGCTAACAACGATCCCGATCTTTAATCCGGCTGCCGCGTAGTTTCCTTCAAGTCTATTTTCGCTCATAGTAGCCTCTATTTAGCCGCTTCCTGATGTACGGCGCCATTTGACACTGCCGTAGAATCACCGAGATCCAGCCTGTGCCCCATCTTCTGTGCCTTTGTTTGCAGGTATCGCTCATTATGCGGATTTGCAGGTACCTGCAGCGGCACCCACTCGACAATCTCGAGACCATAGCCATCTAGCCCGGCGACCTTCTTCGGGTTGTTGGTCATAAACCGAATCTTTTTCAGGCCCAAATCGGTCATCACCTGCGCGCCGATACCATAGTCTCGCAGGTCTGGTTTAAATCCGAGCATCTCATTCGCCTGAACGGTATCGGCGCCGTGTTCCTGCAGTTCGTAGGCCCTGAGCTTGTTAATGAGGCCTATGCCGCGACCCTCCTGCTCGAGATAGATTAGCGCACCACGGCCCGCCTCGGTAATCTGAGCGAGGGCCATCTGAAGCTGGCTACCACAATCGCATCTCAGCGAATCGAGCAGATCGCCTGTAACGCAGGATGAGTGGACGCGGACGAGAGTGGGCTCGCCATCAGAAACGTCTCCCTTTACCAGGGCTACCACGTGGTTGGGTTCAACGCTCGCCTCATACGCATAAACCATAAACTCGCCATACCGCGCGGTAGGCAGCTTGGTGGTAGCGGCTCGCGTTATCAGCTTTTCGGTGTGCCGGCGATATTTAATAAGGCTTGCGACCGAGATGATCTTTAGGTCGTGCTCTTGCGCAATCGTTTCGAGCTCAGGCATCCTTGCCATGGTGCCATCTTCGCCAACGATTTCGCACAGCACTCCGCATGGCTTATAACCCGCAAGGCGCGCTAGATCTACCGTAGCTTCGGTATGACCTGCCCGTTTGAGCACGCCGCCATCGACGGCCCGCAGCGGGATGATGTGCCCGGGATGCGCAAGGTCGCCTGGTTCGGCCTTGTCGTCTACAAAAACCCTTACTGTAAGCGCGCGGTCGAAAGCGGATATGCCGGTCGTAGTGCCATTCAGAGCATCTACGGTTTCGGCCATAGCGGTGCCAAGGCGCGCCGTGTTGTTCTTGACCATCATCGGGATGTTCAACTCGTCCAGGCGCTGCGCTGTAGCCGGTACACAGGGTATTCCGCGGCCATACTTTATGATAAAATTCATGGCTTCCGGAGTGCACTTCTCCGCAGCCATAATGAAATCACCCTCGTTTTCGCGATCCTCGTCGTCGACAACGATCACAATTCTGCCAAGCCTGATATCTTCTATCGCGGCTTCAATAGAACTAAAACCCATTGCATCCACCCCTCCGCACCGAATCGGGTTCGGGCCGGTCAACTATATTACGCTAGCCCGGTTTAATACGTTCGGCAACGGATTCCAGTCATCATCTTGCCTAAACCGGCCAAACCTTGTGCCCGCGAGGTGCCTCTTGCATCAGCGCTAACAGGTTGCCTGCGGGGTCTTTGAAAAAGGCCATCCAGAGATCATGATCCTGCATCGGCGCAATCATGTGAGGCTCATCCACAAATGGAATACCGCTTTCCTTCATCCGCGGATAGACCGTAGTGAGATCAGGTGTTCGAAGGTAGATAACCGAACTGCAGGGAGTGAACGGAGACGATATCGATTTTTCGATCATTAACCGGACGCCGGCGCAATCGAAAAACAGAAGATCGCCAAATCGAAACAGCTTCCTCAGCCCCAGCTTTTCACTGTAGAAAAGCTCTGCTGCATCTACATCATCAACCGAGATTGCAATCTGCCCAATTTGATTTAGCACGATTATCATCCTCCCTGTCGGCGTGGGCTTCGAAAACTTCCGGAGGTGCGCAACTTTACCCTCCCTTCCGAGCTTACGTGGGAATCGGGGGAGGGCAAGGGCTCTTTCCCGCTTGACTCCTTGCTGCGCTGCGGCGCGGGTAGAGGACACGGGGGCGAATCTCCGAAATCAGATAGTGGCTTCTTCCTAGTGGCTTGCAGTACGCAGCCCGTGAGCAAATCGCAATTGTTCCCGTGGCTCAGCGCGCAGATATCTGCGTGGAAGTAATGAATCGCGATTACCTTCTAATTAGAGGCAGCCCGTGAGTTGATGTTCCGTTGTAAGCGGAGGCTGCGCGGCCCTAAACAGATGCCGCTTCAAGCCCGCGCTGTCTGGATTGCTCTTTTCTTTCGCGAAGGTAGCTAAAGAATTCGCCGCCTTCACGCAGACGTCGAACCATCATGTGCCGATCCGTGGCCATCTCGGCGACGATACGCGCAATCGGTTTTGCGCGGAAGTAGAAGCGACGATACATCTGCTCTACGGCATCCTCAATCTGCTCTGTTGAGAGGTGCGGATACTGAAGGGTCGAAGTCTGAATTCCCGATGTGGCAATCAGCGACTCTCTCGCAAACCAGCCGTTCGCCAATGCCTGATCGTACAGCTCTGTGCCAGGGTACGGCGCTGCTATGCTGACCTGAATCGTATGCGGATCGAGCTCTTGCGCGAAGCGGATCGTTTCCTCAATGGTCTCTTTCGTTTCGACTGGGAGACCGATGATGAAGGTTCCGTGCACCTTTATGCCGAGCTTCTTACAATTCGCCATGAACTCGCGCGCCATTTCGAGCTTTATGCCCTTCTTAATGCGGTTCAGAATCTCCTGATTGCCAGATTCAAAACCGACGAGAAGGAGCCTCAATCCGTTGTCGCGCAGCGTCTTGAGCGTATCGTAATCGACATGGGCGCGTGCGTTGCAGCTCCAGGTGAGATTCAATCGCTTCATATGGTGGCTGATGGCGATAGCGCGCTCTTTGTCGATGGTGAATGTATCATCATCAAACATATACTCGCGAACCTTGCTGCCCCAGATGGCCTTCGCTTCGTCCATCTCTCGGCCGACGCATTCGGGGCTCTTGGTCCGATATTTATGCCCGCCAATGGTCTGTGGCCAGAGGCAGAACGTGCATTTCGCCGGGCAGCCTCGCCCGGTGTAGAACGACACGTACGGGTGCATCAGGTATCCGATAAAGTACTTTGTGATATCCAGATGCTCTGCATAAGTTGGCAGCACACTTGGCATTGCATCCCAGTTTGGCACCAGTTCGCGGTCTTCGGTGCGCTGCAGCTTGCCCTCTTCGTTACGCCAGGAAAGCCCTTTGATCTGGTCCCATGGCTTGCCCTCAGCGAGCTCTTTACATGTGTAATCAAACTCATGTCGACAAACAAAATCGATGTTTTTGTTATCGCGCAGCGTCTGCTCTGGCAGCACGGCGACATGCGCTCCGATGAAGCCGATCTTCACATCAGGATTCTGCTGTTTAATCTGTCGAGCGCACTCTACATCGTTTGCAAGCGAAGGGGTGCTCGTGTGCATAACAACAAGCTCATACTCTTTAGCAATCTTGAGTACATCCTCTACGCTCTGGTTGTGCGGCGGCGCATCTATGAGTTTGCTGCCAGGAACCATCGCTGCTGGCTGCGCAAGCCAGGTCGGATACCAGAAAGAGGTTATTTCGCGCTTAGCCTGATAGCGTGACCCTGCACCGCCATCGAAGCCCTCGAAGGAGGGCGGACTGAGAAATAGTGTTTTCTTCAATACGTGGTCTCTGCTCTCTCCATCATGTTAAGCAGCAAATGATAAAATAGCGTTTTGCTGCAACAGGATGGAACTAAGTACGGTATAGGATCGCGGTAATGTGCGAGAGTAAGTAACGCGGTGTGATCTGCATATTGATCCGAACAATTATACCCGAGATCGGTGGGGGGATTATGGGAACTATCCGGACTGGTGTTCAGAGCTATACTCACGTTTGAGGAGATGACCAAGATTAACTTCTACAAGACTAACCTCTGAAGGCCGGGCCTGCGCGCCATTGCTCCCGGTGCGCAGGACGACACCACTTTCGATTAGACGCTTTTCAATCGATTTCAGGCACTTTACAGAAGCTTCGCGAACGCGCTGATGCTGTTCCGTAATCGGATCGATTGTGCTTACGAGGCGCACTAATTCCGCTTCTCGCTGATCGCCTACTCGCTGCAGCACCTTGAGAATCACCATTGCAAAGTCGGGAGGTGATGTTGAAAGGCTGTCGCGCCCACCTGCAGAGGCAGGCAATACCGTATGCAGCCCGTTCGAAAGCGCTCGTCTCTCTTCTGGGGCCCACTCTTTGCTCGCTGCCAGCGTAACCTCGGGCAGCAGCCTCGCGATAGCCTGCAGTATGTCATTTCGAAAGGTGAAGTGGTCTGCCTGGCGCTCGCTCAACATGGCTAAAGCGACGGGGACAAACGCTGCATCGTCCATCTCATTAAGGATAGTTTGCAGCGCACTCTCACTTCGTCTGCGGGTGCCACCAAATGCCAAAAACAGGGGGACCGGGATAAAGACTACCAGTACAGAGGCTGGTACAAGCATGCCGAACCTGATAAGCTCCTTCTGGAAGAGGAACACTGTGCCCGCTCCTACAACCAGAAGGATAAGGATATACGTCCACATGCTTCTTTTGGCGTCTGTCTGTGCCTTGTCGAAGAATCCGAGCAGCTGCTCGAGATCCTCCCAGGGTAGGCCGCGCGCCATCATTATCGCTGCACGCCGTTTGGCTGCGTTTATGCTGCCCAGGTCTCGCAGGATACGATACAGCACGGCTTTCCCTCCAGCACCATTGGAAACAGTAGGTTTCCTAAAACGCCTGTGTGACTACTGGCCCGCCTCGGTAGGAACAACTGGCACGACAACAGGCTTCGGCGGAAACAGCGATTCAAAGGTCAGGAAGAATCCTGCTCGGTAGTGCTGCTTGCGCTCGTAGGTCGATAGAAACTGCGTAGGGTTCGGCACAACAAGGAACTGGAAGTGCACTTTGTCCGCTTTCACTGCTTCATCCCAGAACTGATTTGCCAGGCCAACCTGCTTCTGCTCTGTTAGGTAGACCGCTGCGACCATCTTGACATCTGGCGCCTTGTTGTGTCGCACCACGTAGTCTAAAGATTCGGAAACCTCTTTCCCTCTGCCGCGAGCGGTCAGAAGCAGTACTCGAACAAGCTTTGCGCCCGTATTGTCTGGTTCGCGCTTTAGAACGAAGTCCACCAGTTTGACAGCATCGTCGAAACGATCTGCCGGTTTCTGGAGCGCTAACCGTGCGGCAAAATCAACATAGGGACCGCTTGCAAAGGGTGTTGCCGAAATAGTGCGGACCAGCTCAGCCTCAGAATCGGTAAGGCTCCGAATGGTCATGGAGCTCACGTAGTGGGCATCGCCCGCATCGGGCGCAGCCTTAACTGCTGCCTCTGCTTCGGCTGCTGCTTTAGCTGTCTCACCATTTACGACATCTGCATAGGCTGCGATTATTTCCGCTGCCGGGTAGCCGGAGCCTAGATCCGCGGCTACGGCCGCTCGAGCCGCTTCAAATTTCTGCTCTCGCAACAGGCACAGACCGTAGATAGCCCTCGTAACGCGATCGGCCATCTTATCCGCGATGCGTGGGCGCATATAGGCAATGGAAAGCTCGGTATTATCCTGTAGCGCGTAGGCGAGCGCAACGCGGTTTGCGAGCTCAAGCGGCATTGCGTCGCCGGCCTTCTGGTACTCCAACTGCGCATCTTTTGCATTTCCGGCGCGCAGGAGAGCATCGCCAATCGCGAGGTGGTTGGACGGATCAGTAGCTTTCGTATTTGCAGCCGACATGTCCGCCGATTTCTGGCGAAGGTCAACAATCGATATCAGGTTCGAACTGAAGTTCGCTGCATTTTCCGGCAAGAGCGTCATTTTGAGCTTGTAACCGGCGAGTTCGCGAATCGCATCTGGATTGTTGTCGTAGCCGTTAGACTTCTCTATTGACGCAACGGCCTTGGTCCAATCCGAATCTCTGGCTGCCAGAGCGGCAGTAACGCGGGCCGCTTCAATGTTTCCGGGCTCCGCCTTTGTGCTGCGTCGGCTGTAGGCAAGCGCGGCATCGGTGTCGTTAGCAACGAGCGCCGCCTGTGCTTTTTTTGCCAGCGCAACGGCGCCAAGTGGAAGCTCATTATCGATTTCCAGGGCCAGAGTCAGCTTTTTCGTTTGGCCGTTCGAATCGTAAGCAGTTATGGCGATATTATGTTTGCCTTCGGTATCGGCAATTGTGTCCCATGTAAATTTATAGGGGGTTCCGGTCGCCGTTGCCTTCAACTGATCGTCTTCGAAGAACTCGACCTTGTCGATGCCATCGCTGCTCTCCGCATGTGCAATGACAACGGAGATATCGTGGACCTTATCCCCGTCTTTTAGATCGGTAGTAAGTTTGAATTCGGCTCGCGCCGCAGATCCTGTCGAGAGAGCGACGATAAGGGTGCAGAGGCCGATTATCGCTTTTCGCTGCAGCTTCAAAGAGGAGTAGAAATCCCGGTAACGCATCAGTGTTGTCCTTATTAGTCCTGGCGTGTGCCGTATCTCCGACGGCGCCTTAAAATATTGACGTTCCTATAAACCTTATATTCTGCCCGAAAAGGGCCAGTTACTGCAAAGATTTCTTTAAAGAAGCGATTACTCGCCCGTTTCATTCGCCGAATGTTGGTTAATGGGCAGCAGGCGGCGTCCATGGCCTCGACTTGAGGTGCGCGGGTGCGCCAGAAGTGAAGTAGGAGATATCGCCCGCAAAGTTAGCTGACTTAACCTTTTGTCCGGCAGGTACGTGGATCTTAAACTCTGCTCGAACACTCTGCCCTGGCCGCAGCGCGCCAAAGTAGGCAGGATCATCGGGGGTGCATGTAGCGCCATGTGGCAATGCGGAGGCATCCATTCCCAGCTTAACTGCCTCAACGGTACGGTCGCCGGTGTTGGTTACGGAGACTGTTGCCGTCGTCTCCAAATCGCCAACCACAATTTTCGCAAGTTTGCTCTGGATAAGATCGATCTGTGGAACAACTCCAATGAGCACAGCGCTTGTTTCGGAAAGCTCTTCCGCGGTTGTATCGAGCGCACTCATCACACCCTCGCCGGGAGCGGAATTAACAGTTTGCCGAGCGATGAAATTATGCTGCAAGGAACGTGCCTGGGCATTTAACAGCAATAGATGGTGAATTCTTACTAGTCGGCCAGATTTACTGCGAGGTTCGCCACCCTGCACACAATCGGAATACCCGCTGCCAGAGTTCAAGATTTTCTTGATACGCGCAGCAGGCCCCGGAGTGGATAGCGCCATTTCGTGGAGTCGGTCATCTAGCTCACTGAAGGCGGCCCGGGCGATGCGTGCCACATCCGTGAAGCGGATGATAACAATAGAATCGGGATCCATTTCACCGCTTTTGGTAACTACCCTGCTCTCGGCGATATCGGCGCCTTCTAGTCTGCGCAGCGACGCACAGGCTGCCTGCGGCGCTGTGGGCTCGGCAGGTGGGGCTGTTGGAGGCGTTCCCGAGCTAAAGCACAGGCGCTCGATCCGATAAACTCCTCGTGGGAGTTTGATGTGGATGGAGTAGGTGCGCTTCGTATGCGATGGATTGGTGAAGAAAACGGCGCCACCCTCATCGCTCGCAGCAGCGTAAATGTCACTGGTGGGCTTAGCTTCGGTTGAGACTGTCGCGGTTGAAATCGCAAGTGCGGATTTGTTGAGGCGCGACCACGTCAGCCAGTCGGGCGATGTAGCGTCGGGTCCCGCATCGGGTTTCGCGCCTGAAGCCGCTTCAATGAGGTCGGAGATCCGCTTGAGGCTGTCTGGAGAATCGGCAGCGTGCTGCTGCGCGTCCAGCCGGATATCTATTGGTGGAAGAATCTGATTGGCTAAGTTGTACCGAGCGAGACTCACCTTTTTATGGTGAGCCGTCATGGATTTTGCTTCCATTCGATCGGCAACCCACACCATGGCGAATAGCGCAACCGCTGCTGCGCCTATGCCCCGAACCGGCATTACCGGGAGTTGCGCCTCAATGCGTGGCGCTGTCAATTTAATCATATAATAGTCTCGCCGGAGGAGAAACTACTCGGCGTCGGGCACAAAAACTACCTGACGCACTCTTCTCTCAAACTCTTCCCGCTCCAGCATAACGCGGCGCCCGCATTTTGCGCAGACAATCCCTACGTCTGCACCCGATCTTGTCACAGTCCATTCGTCACTCCCACAGGGATGCTGCTTGCGCAGACGGACTCTCATTCCAACAGTAACAGGTAATGGTTGTGACATGCGGACGCTCAGAGTAAATAAAGACCCGACAAACCTGCAATCGGCCAATTATACGGCCATAGTAGCTATAACGTCAAGTTTCTGGCGCCTAAGTAACGCCAACACCTGTCTGCTCATAGTACCGCAGGGTGGATCGATTGTGGTATCAATATGCCATCTGCATCCATTGAAGGCATCACCATGGCCAGGGCTCTTTACACCTTTCTAGTTGCCTGTTTCTGCTGCACCCCGGCTGTATCTGCCAGTTGCGATACAGGGAGGACGGCACCGGGGCGTTTTTTGTTCAACATGAATCAGGGCTGGGATTTCTATTTTATACCTCTGCAACTCCGTTTGATATGCCTGCATTGACCGTGAGAGAGATAGACCCTCGTACTAGCCTTTTCTACACTTCTTGGCGGCTTTGCGTCTCGTAATGAACACGTAGTCAGATGTGCACATTTTTGCCAAGATGCGATCGCTTCCGGAGGCGCGCAAACTGGTCCCCGCCCCTGCGAGCTTGCGAGCGAATCAGGGGAGGGTTAGGCTCTTTCCCGCTTGACTCCTTGCTGCGCTGCGGCGCGGGTAGAGGACACGGGAGCGAATCTCCGAAAGCAGATAGTGGTTCGGTCCCGTTGAATTGTGATTGCAGATTGCGGGCGCAGCAAGCAGCGACACTACCATCTCATTGGCTAGCGCAAAACTGGCTGGCTGGCCCGTGTTCATCAAGCTCGGGGTCGGGCCTGCCCGTTGGGATACTTTACATGCCATCCCACTTCGTTGCAGCTATTTCACGCCCTCCCCTTCAGACAATCTCTTGATATGCTGCATCACTCGCAGATGCACATTGCGCACAATATCCTGAACCCAAAAGTCGTAGTACCACGCGGGATAAACCCGTAGCTCATACCAGCTTGTTCCAGTAAGAGTTGTTGTGCCATCTCCATTGTCTCTAAGGATAAACTCGCCTCTCTCCAGTTTGAAATGACCTACTGCCTCCGGGTGATCTGGCTGTTTGACAACTTCGAATGCCAGATGCTTGCACGGTTCGACATCCGTAATGCGCTCTTCAGCGAACACTCCGCCTGTAAACCGGCATTGACGGTCCGCGCCAACTTTGACCGAGGACGCATTCGACTGAAGTGGCGCCGGCAGGCCCAGTTTCCAGAGCCAGTAACGTGTTGGCTCTCGGTTCTCAGGATAGGCAGCGATATATTGCCAGACTACTTCAGGCCTGGCGTGAATCAACATCGAATCTGATTCGCTGTTGTGAAATGCATGTGGGCTGAGCATATCGAACATTAGGATTGTGAGCAGCCCGGGCATGATGCTTGAATTCAGCTTGCGGTTACTCTTGCGAACTACCAGTGATCCGAGATACACACCAAGTACGTGAAACAGTATCACAAGCGGGCTGGCGAGGAACAGGCAGATGACTCCTTCCCGCAGCACGACTGTACATAGTGCATACGCCACTATCAGGTTAAGCATAGAGCAAAAGGCCTTGTCGCGGTGCTCCATTCCTCCTTTCGAACGGATAATCTCAAGATTAAGTCCCATCGTAATAGGCACAATCGTAAAGGTCGAAAAGACATAAAGTGGTGAATAATCTGGAGAAAGATCGTTGGCTGGCATACTGGCAGCCAACATTGTAAGGCCAATTGTTGCGAGCCCTGTAAGATTTGAAACCAGGATACCGATAATTCCAAACTTCAACGGTTTGTTCATTGAGATATCGACCCCTTTCAGCGCTGCGTAGAGTAACCTGCGCACCCTATGGTGCTACCCTGTCCGCTCAAACACTAAGTGACTATCATTAAATGAACGTGTTCATTTAATGATATTAACATGCAATTGCGGTATAGTCAACTATTATTTGAACGTGTTCATTTATGGAGGCGATATATAATGGAAAACAAGCTGCAGAAGAGTGAAGTGACTCAGCAGAGAATCCTGGAATCGGCGCTAGGGCTGTTCGCAGAAAAGGGATATTCCTCCGCGACGATGCGAGATATTGCAGCGCGATCGGGGTGTTCCGTGGGGTTGGCCTACCGTTACTATCGGTCCAAGGATGCTATGGTGCTGGCACTCTACCAGCAGTTGATGGAGAAGTATAGCGATACAGTTACAAATCTCGAGCCCGGTTCTCTGGGTATGCGTTGGGGCGCTGCAACCCGAGCTGACCTCGATCGAGTCACACAGCACCGTATGGCGCTAATGGGGCTGACATCGGCAGGATTGACACCGGGCAGTGCCACTCAGGTGTTGGGTTCTGAATCGAAGTATATCAGGCTGAGGATGTTGGAGATATTCGAGGAATTGGTCTCCGGATCGCAGGACCTGCCGCGATCGGTCGACGTCAAAGGTCTGGCGACCCTGATGTACGGGCTGCATCTGCTGTTTGTCCTGTTTTGGCTGCAGGACCCCACTCCTAATCAACGGGCAACGGCGAGCCTTGTTGTTTTGTGTGAGGAGACGATGGGATGGCTGCGGTTTTTGTCTCGACTGCCGGGATTCAGAACGCTGTTGGTTCGGCTCTCCGAGATCATGGGGCCGATCATGACAGGGGAAGTATCGCCTGGCTAAGCAAAGGTAGAATAAGCGTGACTGAGCTCGCAAGTGCGTCGAATCGACCGAGATTTTCGGTTCGGTTTGCCTTGACAATGATTTGAAGCTGTGATATATTGTTTTGCGCAACCGGTTTTACCCGTTAACCAGTTTATGGGCGAGTGGTGAAATGGCAGACACGCTGGATTTAGGTTCCAGTGCCGCAAGGCGTAGGGGTTCAACTCCCCTCTTGCCCATCGTCCCATAGTGGTGTTGTATGCACCCATGCGGGAGTAGCTCAGTGGTAGAGCGCTACCTTGCCAAGGTAGATGTCGCGAGTTCGAATCTCGTCTCCCGCTTATACAAAATCCCCCTCATTCGAGGGGGATTTTATTGTTTCTGGGGACGGATTCCCCAGACCACTGCGTAGGAATTTACGATATGAATGGGCTCCGCCCTTTGGTACCCCGAGATGCCTGATCCTGAATAGCCCCATCTTTCTCGAACAACGTGATTGGATACCTGCCCCGGCGGACTGGCAGGCGTCAATCCAGGTCGGTAAAACTTACGACACTTCAGAGCAGCCTGGCGCAGCGCTTTGGGGTCAGGTGCAGGAGAGGCTGGCCAGCGCGAGCCATGTTTACGATCCAAAGACGGTTTACAACTCAAAGAGTGCGACAGACCAAACAGGTCCAGTGTTCGGCAATGAGTATTTGCGGCAGTCACGCCTTGGGCAAGGCGCATTCCGGGCAATGGTAACCGAATATTACGATCGCAAATGCTGTATTACGGGTGAGAGCACACTGCCGGTTTTGGAGGCAGCGCATATTCGTCCCGTTGCAAAGGACGGCGACAATAAGCTGGTAAACGGGCTGCTGATGAGATCGGACATGCATATCCTGTACGACAAAGGGTTGCTCGGCGTAACACCGGACCACAAAATACAGGTTAGCAGCCAGATACGCGAGCAGTACCACAATGGGGTTGTTTACTACAGCCACCACGGGAAGGAACTGTGCTCCATACCCAAGGTCGCCGATCTCCAGCCCGCGAAAGAGGCACTGGAATGGCATATGGATACAGTATTTCGACCGTGAGGAGGATTGGGCAGGTACCTCCAACCCAATAATCCCGTTCAAAATATGTTACCTATGTGACCGGTCTGGAGCTGTAGAGTCCTCACCCTCAATCCCTTTCCACTTGCCGATGGCCATGTGCTGTTGGAAGCGGCTATTCCCGTAGAGAAGGACTGCAACCGTGCCTGCCGGATGCCAGGCGACTAATTACCGAATTACCCACTTACCCGATTACCTATGCCGACACTACACTAGCGTCCCGGTCTATTCATGTAGTGTCTACACAATTAAAGCAAAATATGGGTTTGGCTACTCAATAATATTCTGGTATGCTTGCACACATGGATTTGTCTGACTACGTCACCGTTGCAGGGGCCTCAGCGCTAGCCGGTGTCACGCCGTCGAGGATAACGAACGCGATATACAGCGAGAAGTATCCGCTGCCATGTACGCGCGTAGTACGAAGCATCCTGATCTGCCGTGCGGATCTCGATGTCTGGCTAGCGGCCCGGCGCCCTGGCCCCGGCCGTCCACCGAAGCGCGAGTCGCAAATGTAATTGACGTGCCTGAAAGCGCCACCGATACTCGGGTACCACTGCATCAAGTAAGCATTATCACTTCAGCTTGTAAAACAGTGGTATTTCGCATCTTGTCGGAGCGGTGATGAATCTACCGGGGGATTCCAATGCAGCGAAAACCTAAGCATAACGGTTTACTCGACAATGCTACAGCCGAATTGAATGACAGCGACGCCGTGCTTTCTCGGCGCGCCCTGTTTGGCTCTGGCGCCCTGACGGTTCTGGGCATCCTGGCGAAGCCGACGGCATTCGCGTCGGCTCCAATTTTGGACACCTTTGACGAGGTCTCAGCCCAGGCGCAGAAGGAGATGCAGGCGGGGAACTATCAGCGGTCCGAGATACTTTGGAGACAAGCAAATGACCTGCGCCCGCAAACGGAATATGTAGTACGGTGGATCTCACACTGCCTTTCACGGCAGCGGAAATTCGATCAAGCCATACGCATCGCGGAGATCAATCACCAAACGCACCGTAATGACCCAAACCTGGCGCCGTGGAGTCTCATGGGACTCTGCGATGTGCTCGCCGACTCCGGTGACTACGCCAATGCAAAACTTGGGTTGAAGTACGCGGCCAATCATAACTATCTGGAGAGTGAGGCGAAACCTTTCTACGACGCCCTTCTGGCGAGGCTGGCGCCAACAACATATGAACTCACCTTTAGAATTGATCCGGCAAGACTGAACGGTCAGAACAAATCGCTGGCAAATGAGGACGGGTCGTTTTACTGCCCATTGCCGCTCCAGGCCGCCGGGATCGAAAAGATAAGCTATACGCTAACCGGGGCCAAGAGCTATCGTGAGTTGGACATTCCGAATAACTCCGGCAAAGCGCTTAGGATCTACCCTGACCCAATAAACACGCAGATACAGGTGACCGCTATTTATAACGTAGCGCCGAATAGCTTCGCGCGTAAGGTGCGCGACTTCACCCGAGCAGATATTCCTGCTGACGTTCAATCCTATTTGAAGCCGACGCCGGATGTCCAGAGCGACGCCCCATCGGTCATTAAACTGGCGGCGGAGTTGCGCCGCAGTGACAAAATCAAGACGATCGAGGCGGTCTTCGAGTGGAGCGCACAGACGATCCCGTTGGAGCCGTATCAGAAGTCTGGTTCCCTTAGCTCCGGAGGCGGCGGAGCCCTGACCGTACTCAAAGAAAGTTCCGGTCATTGTGAAGGTCGCGCGTCCCTCGAAATCGCGACGCTGAGAGCTCTCGGTATTCCCGCCCGATTTATTCGCGGCGCTGCCGGAATTGGTGGGGAACAGGGCGACCTTTCCTGGCATAGCTGGGTGGAGATGTATATTCCGGACGCAGGCTGGATTCCCGGTGACCACCTGCACCCAATGTTCTACGCTCCAGAGCCGGCATGTATTGGGCTCTATCGCTACACATCACCAGGTGACGCACCATGCGATACAGCGGACGACCTCATTCGCAAACTCTGGCACTTCCAGGATCTGATCTGCGAGATCGTGCCCTCCGTGAGCGTCAGCAATGGTCAGTCCGTGTTCAACGCAGGGCAGTTTGGCGTTCATTATCGCCGACTGAAACAGGACCTCAGCTGGCTGCGATAGCAGTCTGTCAACGACATACAGGCTAGATTCAGACGGTCTTTGCGCGAATTCGTGCTCAACTAGCTTACACGAATGTCTTGAAGGGCTCTCCTGGTATGCGCTGCAACCATTCCTTGCATTGCGTTCCGCATTTCATGTCGATTACATTATTCTAATTACTAAAATAGCGCTATCGTTATTCTATTTTGAGGCATCAGATTAGAATCATCGGCTAGGGCGGCAGTTTGTGCGGTGCATTTTGCCCGCGAGGGCGATCAGCGAAGCTCCCTGCCGCGACCGTTCACCGGTCCGGGATGATGACAATGCCACCCATCAGTTACCATTTCCCTCCTGCCGTGCGCGCCGCAGGCGCGCACGGTGTGAGGAGAAGGTGAAGGTGACCGACGCCGGCAACATTCCCAGCCCTTCAGACTGGGCTATCTACTTGTGCCCCTTCAGGGCGAGATTGCGCTTAATCGACAATAAGGCTCCAGAAAAAGTGCCTATGCGCCGATGGCAGAACACTGCCAGATGTACTTACGTGGTTGCTCGTAGTCATCCGGCTTGAAACTATCAGTGTGGTTCACTAATCCTCACAAATCATCATCTGGATTCTGCACGATGCCTCTTGCCATCCGGGTTGGTCACCGTGAAGGCAGATAGACCTGATCCTGTCGACAATACGCCGATTTGAGTTCGACGCATGATTCCCGACAACTAGCTTGTCAGAACGCCTGGGAACTATCTGCGAGCCTCTGGTCACAACCTAACGAACGCTCGCGGGCATCATAAAATGGATTGAAGTCGATGGCAACCACCAATGCAGATGGAACCAATAAGCCAAACAGCGCCGAGGTATTCATTTAAGCGGCTGCAAAAGGCGATTCTGTCGGCGTCAAAGCCGCTATCGCCGGCGGGCCGAGCCAGTCTGCGCTCAACGCAGCGCTAGCCCAAGTTCCGCAGTTATTTTTGAAAAATTAACCGTTATTTTGTTTTCGTGCTCAGCGGTATATGCCACTGATGCCTGTCCGAGATTGCGATTTTCGAATCGCAATGTAGTGTAAACTCCTCAATTTCGGCCCTCTGTTATAATGCCGACATGTACCTTCGCAAGGTTCGCGTCAAAGGCAAAACATACTGGTCATTGGTCGAAACGTACCG
>CAIXIX010000141.1 GCA_903919615.1 uncultured Chthonomonas sp. | reverse complement strand
TGCTCCTTAAATCATGCCAACCCCGGCATGATTTGGGATAGCGAAAACAGGCTGGTCAATATCGCCAATTCAGACGGCAGCAGTGAACAAAATACCTACTCTGCCGATGGACTGAGGAAAAGCAAGACTTCATCTGGAACCACGACTGTCTTTACCTGGGATGAGCAGAACTTACTGCTCGAAACCAATACGAGCAACGTTATTCAGGCAAGATACACCGATTTTCCAGGATTCTGGGGAGGCTCAACCAGTCAGAACAGAAGTGGTACCAGCTCTTTCTATCTGTACGATACCCAGGGCTCAGTGCGCAATCTGGCCAGTATTCTTGGCGCGATTACCGATACCTATGTGTTTACGGCATTCGGAGTAGAACTGCTCACATCCGGAACAACCGTCAATCCGTACAGGTATGTGGGAATGTTTGCGTGTTACTGGGATTATTCACACGTTTACTTGGATCGAAAACAGTGGCGGGACGCTGCAACGAATGTCTTGATGGGCACGAGCAATTACGTAGAACTCATGGACATTCCGATCCGCCGGAATCCAAAGGTGCCGTATGAACCGAGGTGCAGTAGCGGATTTATCGACGGTGTGCCTAAATCTGACCCAAGATACCCGTGTTACGCGGAATTGTGTCAAGAACGAGCTCGAGTAATTGAATGGATTGATGAACTCAGGGCGTACCTAGGGCGCGGTGGAGAATCTGCTGATGGCTGGGGACTGACGTTGCACTTGACGAAAAACAACTGTTTCACCCGTCAACATGGGGTAACCCGACTGGTCGGAATTGGCCGGGACCCACTGTTGGAGTCTGGACCGGCTGTTGCATTGAGACAGGTGTAAGGTTTTGCTGGTTCGTTGAGACGCCTTTGTTAGCCGACCTGGATGTGTGGACCCGTCAATCATTAGCAGATTGCCGAAAACGCGGCAAACACTCGCCTCTGATTTTGACAACCCGGTTTGGCCCACTTTGATGGAGAATTTTGGCCCACCCTGTCATCATTTTTTGGGGTGGTGGTCTTTCTCCCTTTCGTTCGCTAGTATTGGTTGTAGGCAGGCGTGATTTACGATTTTGCCATAGCGAGCGGGCCGAAGGCCCGTGAGCGGAGGCAAAATCGCGCGGCCCAATTGCCGGGCCGGACCGGTTCTACGATGTAAGATCTGTGAATGCGTCAAGCTGACCCTGCATTGGTTCGATCTTATCCTGGAGTTCCTCGCCCCGTTGACCCTCTTGCCACTCTTCCGAACGATCATCGAAATACCCCTGCATCTCTCCGACGGTCCGTTCGATAAGGTGGTGCGCCGCCTCTATCGACGCGTTCCATCTGCGCCATCCAGGAATCGTAGGGATCGCAGGAAGCGAAGGTAAGCCTTAGGCTGCAAGTTCTGCTCGGCGTACACCTTCACACCGCTTGCGGTACGCGGCCTGTCGTGCTGCAGCTGACTCATGGTACTTGGGCTGTGGCATCAGCGTCGGCGCCGTGAAGCGTCACGTGACGCTTCAGATGTGATTTCGCCGGTAGCCGGGCCGGCTTCGCGTGCGTCGGAAGCGTCAGGTGACACTTCAGGCACAATAGCCCCGCCGTGTTTCTGCAGCGAACGCCTAAACCGGTATGAGTCTGGGCCTGTATCGATGATGTGCGCACGATCTGTCAGTCTGTCCAGGATCGCCTTGCACAGCCTGGCGTTTGTGAACACCTTTGTCCATTCTGAAAACGGCAAGTTTGTCGTAATCATAACGGACGCTTTCTCAGCGCGCTCCGATATCACCTGGAAGAGCAGCTCTGCGCCAAGCTCTGCAAGTGGAACATATCCGAGTTCATCGATGCAGACAAGATCATAGCGAGACCAGCGCGTCAGTGCACGCCCAAGCTGATTTGCATGCTGCGCTTCCAGCAGTTCGTTGACCAGACCGGCTGCTGTCGTAAACCGCACCCGCTTGCGTTGACGGCACGCAGCAACGCACAAGCTAGTCGCAATGTGAGTTTTGCCTGTGCCGCAATCGCCAAGTAAGATGATAGGTTCGCACTGTTCGAGATATCCGCCGATAGCGAGAGACATGACCTCGGTCGGCGATATAGTTGGCGCGTATGTGAAGTCAAACTCCGCCAGCGTCTTTACTCTTGGGAGGCGTGCTTCACGCAACCTGCGCGCGATTGCGCCGCCTTCCCGCTCATGGATCTCCGCAGCGAGCAACGCCTCCAGATACTGAAGGTGCGTGTGGCTGCCGTGAATGGCTTCCTTCTCCAGTCGTTCGAAGCTCCCTGCAAGAGTAGGCAAACGCAAAGTCTTACAATGCTCGTTCACCTGCGCTACCCGAAGCGCATGTGTTTGCTCCGTCATAGCGTCACCGCCGATCCATTCGCACGTGCGCCTGCCAGAAGCAGGTCATATTGCCCCATCTCAGGCATAGGGCGGTCAAAGCTACTCAACGCTCCGAGATCTTCCGCCGAAAGGAGTGCCATCTGCATTGGCTGTCCGGATTGCGTCAGTAGGCACTTAACCGCGCTTGGATCAGTACATCCGTATTCCAGAGCGCGGTCCGTACACGACTGGATCGCCGGCCAACCATACTTTGGGGCAAGCAGTATGAGATCTACGATCTCACGCGTGCCCTCGTAACATCCAAACCTTTTCTGCCACAATTCATGCAGAACATCCAGGCTCTTCGGCCAAAGGCCGGCGGCGCGCCATTGTGCTAGCGGCCGTGATCCTGGAAGCGCACCCGGTTTCTTGTCGAGAACATCCAGGTAGTGTTCGAGATTGTAGATCTGCCTGCCGCGTTCGTAACTACGCTCGTGTAACGCAACCCGCTTTCCGGCGTACCAGACCTCAATTGAGGAAGGCAGCGCACGAACGTGGGCCTTGTTCCCCGGGCGTAAAGGGGTTGAGTACCACGACTGGTGAGCCTTAACACACCCCTTGCCATCTATAAGGCTCTCGCTGGTCTCAGCGAGATCGAAACCTTCCTTTTGAAGCGGTAGTAGATGCTCGCGCTCTTCCACCAGCATTGGACCTACAAGAGCAGGCCTGTCCCCGATCTGGCGTGATTGGTCGGCGATACAGTGCGCTAGCAGTTGCTGGTTAAACGCCGCCAGATTTTCGAACTCCGGAACTGGAACCAGGTGGTTGCGTCGGAACGTGCCAACCTCACCCTCTACGCCGCCTTTCTCCTGCGGTTGAGCTGCGTTGCAAAACTCAGCTGTAAACAGCCAGTGCGACCGAAACTCCTTAAAGCGCGTTTGCTCATCGCGGGTGTAACCACGTAGGATCTTCTTGACTGCGCTTGACAGATTGTCGTAACGCAGCGTATGAAACACGCCTCCAAAGTAGGTGAACGCAGTCTCGTGAGCCTCGAAGAAGGCTTGTTGAGTTGCATGCAGATAGGCGACATGAAACGCGCCGCCGCTCTTCATGCTCCGCATGTTGAAGATCTGCACCTTCACACTTACGCCGCCCAACATCACTACGGCCTCATACCAGTCGACCTGTGCCTCAACACCCCATTGGTAATCCTGAGGGATGCACACCTCTTTGCCGGAAAGACCCAACTCCCATTTGCGTTCGCGTACATACGCCCTGACAGTTGACTCAGCTACAGGATGCTCAGGCACCTCCTGGCAAAGTCGTACCCAAATCCTATGCGCCGTATGTCTCTGTTTTCGAGGAGCCTGTTTATCTGCGAGCAGCATCTTCTCTATGAAGGGTTTGACTGGATCCAGAGCAGGACACGCCCAGACACCTTGTTTGCGCTCAGGGGGTACAGCGCTCGCCAACGCCTGACGAACTTCGCGGCGATGAACACCGAACTTACGAGCAACACCTAACACCGTTCCTACGCCAAACTCGAATTCGCGACGCAGTTCTTCAAATCGTTCCACTTTGGCTCTCCTATTCACGAAGGCCCTCCTTGAATGGGACGAAACCCTAACAAGGATGACCACATAATTGAGAATAGGTGGGCCAGATTTCTATATCGAAGTGGGCCAGATCATTAT
>CAIXIX010000140.1 GCA_903919615.1 uncultured Chthonomonas sp. | reverse complement strand
ATTGCACCAATCTGAGCCGTTTTAATGATTACACGAATAAACTGCAGAACGGAGCCTCACGCAGAATACGATCGTGGTTCGCCACGATGATGGCACAGCATTGCAGTAGAGTCGTTATTAGGAGCTGTTTTATCCCCCACCCCGAACCCCACCCACAATTGCTCGCTAGGGCTCACGGGGAGGGGACAGGGTAGCGCGCCTCCGGACAGAAAGTCGGTCCTGTAGAAGATATGATACATGTGTAGCCGCGAGGGGAGGGGAATTTGGTTCTGGCTATGCCAGGTTAGGTAATTGTGCATCTTATGGACTGTGGTAGTGGATACACGATTTTTGATTCCTTGCCGCTGTGCGGCGACGTAAGAAAACGTGGCAGGCAAGCAGTTACGACATTACCTTCTCTCATGGACTTCTCACACTTTATAGACTTCCCACAATTTTGATGTATAATGTTTTCGTGTTCAGTGCGCATCCGGTCCGCGGAAAGGGCAGAAGCCCAACTGAGTTTGCCAGATTAATTAGCTCACCTTCTTTCAGCCCGAGATGCGGACAACGGGCCATTCCGAAAGGAGGTAGTATGTCCGGTTCATCTTCACGCTACGCTAACGAGTTCGGCACACAATCGCTTCCCGAACGCCCCAGCATCGACCATCTCAAACATCAGGCTCAGGACCTAATCACGTCTGGTCTTGAGGCCAAACTCTCCGACGCGCAATACCGCATCGCAATGCGCTATGGCTACGATAGCTGGCCAAAGCTGAAAAAGTATGTAGAGACGCTCACTCTGAGTGGTGAGCTCAAAACGGCAATCGATCGTGGCGATTATGATCACGTTCGAGAGCTGATGATGAAGCATCCACATCTGCATCAAGCTCCTATCGGCTATAACAAAAATGGGCCGCTGACCTGGGTGGCTGAGTGCCGCATTCCGCGTGTTGCACCTTCGCGTGAGAGGCTGGCGCTTGCGGAGTGGATGATCGAGAATGGCACGGATGTGCATCAAGGAGGCGATGGCCCGTTGATGCGCGCTGCGCTGGATGACGACCGCATCGCGATGATGGAACTGCTCGTAAAGCATGGCGCAGACGTTAATGCCTTGTGGAACGGGCACTATCCTATTATCTTTGCCCCTTGTGAAACACTGGCACCCGCTTCTCTTAAGTGGCTTCTCGATCACGGTGCAGATCCTGATCTTCATACCGAGCGTTTCGGCAGCCCAGTCGCAATGCTTATCGCTACCTATGCTCGTAACGCTAAAGGCAGAGCAGCCTGTCTGCGCGTTTTCGTCGAGGCAGGAAACGCACTGCCGGATACCGCACCGATGGCGCTTGCACAGGGTCGGCTAGACCTGCTTGGTGCGTTACTGAAGCGCGATGCAGATCTTCTCAGCCGACACTTCGCCTATGACGATGTTTTCCCGTCTGTGTTGGGCATTAAGGCAGGTGAGGGACTGACATTTACACCGCTGGACGGATCCACGCTGCTGCATCAGGCGGTGGAGTTCGACGATCTCGAGTCTGTAGTGTGGCTTCTAGAAAATGGAGCGGATCCATCTGTTCGGGCAGGTGTTGATGCAGATGGCTTTGGAGGGCAGACCCCGCTGCATCATACTGTGGTCTGCGGCCGAAAAACCGATTGCGCCCGGATTTTGCTAGAGCATGGAGCTAATCCCAATGCGCGTGCAACGTTCCGAAAACAGTTGGCCGATATGGGCGAGCCAGAAAAAGAGGGTATGTTTGAGTTTCACGATGCTTCTCCCATCGCCTACGCCCGGGGCTATCAGGCTCCCGAGTTTGTGAACGAGGCCGCGGTAGAGGCAATCGCCAGAGCCGGTGGAGGAATATGATCTTCTGAAGAGCAATGAGAGCACGTACAGAGCAAGGTTGTGCGTGCTCTCAAGACCAGCAGATCAATCAAGACGAAAGAATCAAATGTCGGATAGTTTTGAACAGCAGGACTGGGTGAAATTTGGCGTTGCAGGCGCCCTTTCGAAACAATACGCTGCCGACCAGAAGCAGTTTATTGAGGCGCTTGCGCAGATGCTTGAGCAGGCGCTTCCACAGGATACTCAAATCGAGAAGCATGGCGGCCTTTTCTCAAAGAAGACGGTTCGCTCGATCGCCGTGCAGCTTGGATCGGCAAAATACAAGCTCACAGTGTCCGACAATGGACAGATTGAAGCGACCGTAACCCAGGTGGTTCGAGGTATTGCGCTGAAGACGGAGACGATCACCACGGAACAGTGGATTCTATTGCTCTGTGAAGCGCTCGACGAGCGTCTTCGCTCGAATCAAGCGGCAAAAGCAGCTATCGAGAAGCTGCTGGGTTGGTGAGGTAAGTCAGGACCCAAACAAGATGCGACTATTCGGATTCGGCAAAAGAGACGCAGAGACGCCAGAAGCCCGCGCCCACCGCGAGGCAAGTGAGCAGAGCGTTGCTGCAGGCGGCCTTCCGCTTGATGCCATCTCCCGGCTCAAAGACCAGGCAGGCAGGCAGGGGACGCCCGGGCACATCTTCACTAGCGACCTCAGCGTTAATGAGCTGGCCATTGTGGAGATGGCTGGCTATCGTGCGCTGGGACAGGTTATGGGCAGCTCGATCTACCAGATCGGCTGGCAGTTTACAATGGGCAATCTGTTTCCAAACGGAATCCAATCCGCAGGTGAACTGACGGTGCTTTCACAGGCGTTCAGTGAGGCGCGTCGTCTTGCAATTGGCCGCCTACAGCAGGAGGCTCAGATCCTCGGCGCTACTGGCGTCGTTGGCGTCCGACTGGAACATCAGGCCTACAGTTGGGGAGCTGGGCTCCTGGAGTTCAAAGCGATCGGCACAGCGATCCGCGAAGCGGACGCTCCCTTCCCGGATGCCCAGAATGTGCCCTTCGTCAGCGATGTTTCCGGACAGGAGTTCTGGGTGCTGCGTCAGGCTGGGTATCGCCCTGTTGGCCTCGCCATCGGTAACTGCTCTTACTACTGTTATCCGAAGATGATGGGAAGCGGTTTTAGGAATCAGGAGAGAACCGACTATACTCAGGCGATGTACAATGCCAGATCTCTCGCCATGGGCAGAATGGAAGCTACAGCGCGAGCCGTTAGCGCATCGGGAGTTGTTGGCGCAGATATCGAAGTCGACTTCGAGCGTGCAACTGCACAAGCCGGCACGAATACAGCCGCTCCCGACATGATGTACCACATTACCTGTATCGGCACGGCCGTGGCGCCTTGGGCCGGAAAATGGCCTAGTTTGAATATTGATTTCACACTGCCGCTGTCTGAAGCGGCGACGGACTAGCCGCACAACGAGTAACAGTGCGGTTCCTGGAGTTCAGCGATTGAAGGAGTTCGAGAGATGACATATACACCGGGTTCAGAAGAGGGGCTTCCCGAAGCAGCGCGTCAGCGCCTGCTCGATATGAGTGGAAAGGGAAACAAACCGGCTCTGTTTACCAGCGACCTTTCGATCAATGAGTTCCTCCTTGTAAAGGAGGCTGGGTTCGACCCCGTTGGTCTGGTCATGGGCAGCTCGATCTACCATATTGGCCTACAGATAGCAAATGTGTATCAGAGCCAGGAGCTCGAGGTTCTTACGCAGGCGATGTACGAGGCGCGTGAGCTAGCCATGACCCGTATGGAAGAAGAGGCGGATGTCCTTGGCGCCGATGGAATCGTTGGGGTGAGGCTCGAAGCGTCCCGTTACGCTTTTGGAGACAATCTGGCCGAGTTTATGGCGATCGGCACTGCGATCAAACATCGCAGCGGCGAGCATTTCCGAACTCCGGATAATAGGCCGTTCACGTCCGATCTGAGTGGTCAGGATTTTTGGACCCTGCTGCGAGCGGGGTATCGACCGATTTCACTGGTGATGGGAACCTGCGTTTATCATGTGGCGCATCAGGGCGCCATGCAGGCGCTCAAGCAGACCGGTAAGAACATCGAAATGCAGAACTACACCCAGGCGCTCTACGACGCACGCGAACTCGCGCTTTCACGCATGCAGGCTGAGGCCGAGCGCGACCAGGCCGAAGGCATTGTCGGCGCACAGGTGCAGGAGAAGAACCATGGCTGGGACAGCCACGTGATCGAGTACTTCGCAGTCGGCACCGCCATTCGGTCACTGTCAGGCGAACATACGATCTCGGCTCCAACGATGACATTGCCGCTAACCGGATAGTCAGGAGGCGACAAAGGGAAGTGCGCGCAAGCGTGCGGGGAGTAGCTGCGCTGGGAAGTACGCTACGCGAGGGAACCAATCGGGTACCCACATGCAGACGCACGCTGGTAGTGAGATTAAGGGCTGTATAAAATTGTCCGTATCGGATGAGGTCCTTGCTTTACTGAAAAGTAAGGACACAAAACTGAGGATTCAGGGAATGCAGCGGCTTGCTCGTCACGCGGATGTCGACGACCAGGCACTGCTTCTCGCGGGATTGAAGGATAAGAACCACTACGTCGCCGCCCTGGCAGCGGAGGCTCTCGGCGGAATTGCCGAACTCTCCGCCGCGCGGGTTATGATTGACGCATTCATTGAAATGTCTTCTGACGGCCTTAAGCGCGATCCCGGCTGCCACATTCGTGCGGCACTAGCCTACGGGTTCGGACGGCTTGAGATCCTCCATGCCGACGAAGCGCTGGGTATCGGCATTCGCACCGTTCAAATTGAGCCCGTTGGTGGTGTCCGATTTGATACAGGAGCACACCTGCGTGCGAATTGCGCCCTTGCTCTGGCACAGATTCGTTCCCAAAATGCGCTCAGAGACATCACGCTTCTGCTGTTCAATCATGGAGGACGCTTCTGCGGATCGGGCGACACGTTGATGCGATTTGTGGAGGCGCGAAAGGCGGCGGCCAGAGCATTGGCGCGTCTTGGTGCTGCAGAGGCGAGGGTACCTCTAACGCTAAGACTCGCTTATCCTGAGGGTGAGGCGATCGAGGTACTTCAAGAGTGTATGCTTGCGCTGGTTGAACTGAACGATCCGGATCTCAAAGAGACATTGCTTCCATTTCTGGAAGGCGAAGATGCAGAGCTTGCTGTCTATGCCGGCCTTATGCTTGGGCAAGCTCGAGTTGCCGGCGCTGAGGGCGCATTGCGTTCCCTGATAGATCGCCTTTCGGGCAGCGCAATGCGTGCTGCCGTACTTGCTCTAGCTGCCCTGCGAACTGAAGAGGCAGCCGAGCAGCTCAGGCAGCTTGCCGTGTCCGACCGTAAGGTCGTGCGTGAAGCCGTACAGGATGCCGGGATTGGTTAGGGCTGTTTTGCAAGGCGCTTGCGCACGGGGTAGGGCCTGCAGAGTGGATCGCCAAGCACAATATCTTCCCAGCCGACAAATCTCGATGCGGCGAAGTAGCTTTCGGCCAGAGTGTAACCGCGCGTATAGTGGTCGAACAAAACGCTCGGCGATGCGACCGCGATGAGCAGCGGCTCATCGCTGTATCCCTTCGCTCCCGTTACTCCCTGCGAAATGAGATCTGCGATCATCGATTGACCGCCGCTGGTGTGCAGCATGGTTCGAGCGCTTGTTGATACCGCAGTTTCGCAGACCGCTCCCGGTGCGAACTTCAGACGATGGTACGCCTGTTCGTCGTAATGCCTATCGTTGCTTCCCCACGAACAGTAGCCCATCAGGTCAGCAGCATCGCCAATAAACTTCGGCGTCTCATCCAGTTCTACAGGAACGTTAAGGTGCTTGAGACTGTCTGCAGCCTTGCGCATGTCCGCGTTATAAACCTTGTATTCAACATCCGCAAGCGGAGGGTCTTGACCCGGGTTTTTAGGTAACCCGAAAATGGGAAGCGGCTGCTTTTCGGTGTCATCGAAGCCAAAATCGGGGCAGGAGTCGAGAAGCACCGTTCCGGCAGGTAGATGTTTTTCCGCCTCAAGCGCTCGTGTCGTAAGTGCGATCGCATCTTCCTGCGTGTAGCCATCCAATCTTGTTACCAGGTAACCGCCGTACTTTGCATGGCTGAACGGGGTGTCTGTGTCCCAGTATCTGTTAGCATATGCTGAGCCTTTGAATCCGCTATCTTCAAACTTTAGTACAGCGCTCTTCAGTCCGACATTGTAGTCGAGCGCTGCGACGAAGCTATCTAGTGAAACTCGTCCATTGTTGAGGCCAAGGCCCGGCGCATCCGCAATGCGAAGCGGAACACCTTTGGTGGTCACGATGAAGTCGATTCCAGAGTGAGTTTTCAGGAACGCCCTAAGCGCTGGTTCAATATCATCCTGAAACTGTTTGTAGCTGACAGTCTCGCGATCTGCGGAGGTTGCGGAGTCCTGGGTCTTGATCGTTACCACGTTTTGCACGCCGCGGCGCTTCATATAGTCGTTGGCCACTGCGATCGACACGGGGCTCGATTCGTTTCTGATAACGACGACGCGGTCCCGGTCGTGTTTCGAGGGGCCAAACGCAATGCCAAATGAGATAAGCACAAGCGGGACGATAAACAACGCACACCTCCGACGAACCTCTGGTACGACGATTATACCCATCAAGTCGTCGCGTAACTGAAAATAAGAAGGCCCCTGCGCTGAGAGTTAACCTCTCTGCGGAGGGGCCAATATTATTTTGGGTGAGGTACGAATTAATCTTGCAATTGGTTCGAGCTGGCGCTCACCCGACCTGTATATAAGGCACCAATACCTACGGTGAGCCTGCAGGATTGCCACCCTGCTGGCCTCCGCCTGCACCGCCACCGCCGAAGCCTCCTCCACCACCTCGTCGGCCACCGCCGCCGCCGCCAAATCCACCACCACCGCCTGGGCCGAAGCCGCCACCAGGGCCGCCCCCAAATCCAAAGCCACCTGGTGCGCCGGGTCCGCCAAGCTGCATGTTCAAGCCAAGGCCAGTCGCAAGAAACGTTCCATCGTCCGCAGTAGCACCCGTTGCGATGATCGTATCGCCAGCCTTAATGTTGTTGAACGGCACGCGAACGTAGCGTGTAATCTTTGCGTCACGCCCAAGCTTCAAAACGATGTCGACATCTTCGCTCACGTTAATCACTAGGCTCGGCTTCGTGGATACAACGCGCCCTCGTGTCGTCGTAATTGGCGGTGGAAGGGAGGGAGCCTGAATGGGATTGCCATTCGCATCAACCTGCTGACCGCCGGGTTGGGCGCCATTTGCTCCTGGCTGGCGTCTGCCACCGCCGCGTCCACCCATAAAGGCCGGAGGCGTGCCTGCAGTGATTTGATTAGCGGTAATCGCGCTTGGTATGCCCTGGACCTGAACCTGATCGCCGACCTTTAGATCGCCTATAGTAATCGTCTGCTGGGTATCGATCGTAGTATCCGTGGTGACCTTTACGGTAAGCGTGGTTCCCTGTTGTGTGGCAAGAGTAACCGTGCCGGCAGCAGAATCGCCGCCTGTTACTTTGCCCATGGCAAATCTACCGCCGAAACCGCCGCCGGGGCCACCCTGGCCACCACCGCGTCTGCCCCCGCCGCCAAAACCACCACCACCACCGCCCAACTGACCTTGTTGTTGACCCTGTGTTGGATCCTGGGCATGACACAGTGATCCAGATGTAAATAAGATGCATCCAAGCGCAAGCCCGATGCCCATCGGAATACGATTGCGTGACGGAATTTCCATAGTAGCGATGGCTCCCTTAAGGGTTGTGAACCGCGTCGGATGCTCGAGGCAAGTACTTATTACTGTTGCACTCGAGCAGCTGCGGCGACAACGGATGGTATAGAATGATGCTTACTGCAATATTTGACGATATCACAGTCGAAATGGTTATCATTAGATTGCGTAATTATATTGCCACCTGGAGTGTTAGCATGTTCGGAAACAATGGGCCAAGTTTTGCGGAATTGATACGGCAGGCGTTGGCGTCCACGCGGGATGGCTACGATCTGCTCGCGCCGAAATTCGACCTTACTCCGTTTCGCACACCAGATGAATTGTTGATACCCGCAGTGCGGGTAGCGGGGGAAGTCGATTCTGCGTTGGATATATGTTGCGGTACGGGTGCCGCGATGGCTGCACTGGCGCCCCATGTTCGTACTCGCCTTTGCGGCATTGACTTCAGTGAGGGGATGTTGGAGCAAGCCAGATTCAATCTGTTGGAAGTTAGCACGACAGCCGGCGTTGAATATATTCGTCAGGACGTAATGGAGATGCGGTTCGAGAACGAGTTTGATCTGGCCGCGTGCTTTGGAGCGCTTGGTCACATTTTGCCTGCAGATGAGAACCTATTTCTCCGTCGGATTCATCGAGCGCTAAAACCGGGTGGCTACTTCATTTTTATAACCGGAACAAAGCCTTCGCCTATGGACCTTCGGGCTGCGGTTCTTAGAGCGTTCAATCTCATTATGAGGATTCGAAATCGGTTGAGGAAACCGGAGTTCATCATGTACTACCTCACATTTGCGCTGCCTGAAATAGAATCGAAGCTCCGGGCTGAGGGCTTTGATTGCACGGTATATGAAAGTATGTTTGAGGCGCCGTATCAGCGTGCGAGGTTGGTTGTAGCAAGGCGAGTAAACTAGCAGTTGCAGGACGTTCTGATTAAATTGTCTTAATATATAGCGGTGGTATCTGAATACGACCATTCCTATGACACAATGGAATGCGAGCTATTCGCTCGACGTTGAGTTCGATTGTTCACAGGAGCTGCAAACCATGAGTAACGACGACGTGTTGGCGAATCAGAAGGCAATTCTGGATAACCAGAAGTCCATCGAAGCAAACCAGGGAGAGATTAAGGCGAACCAGGCTGAGATCAAGGCAAATCAGGAAGAGATCAAAGCAAACCAGGGCAAACTGGATCAGATCCTAGCAAATCAGGCGGACATTGCTGCCAATCAGAAAGAGATACTGGCCAATCAGAGCCAGATTCTTGCGAACCAGGGTCAGATACTGGCGAAGTAAGGCTATACGGGGTCACGAATGGGCGTGCTGAACGGGACCCTCACCTGACTAATGCGTGCGCGCAATATAACCGAGAACGTTCTATACGGGAGATCGCGTCGCTTGTTCATCGCCCGAACTTCGGGGGATGGCGGCCGCCGCGGTCTTCTTCGTTTTTAGGATCTCGATCATATTCGAGACCGGCCCAACAACGGTGAGCGCGAAGTATGGCGCATGCGAGGCAAGCATCAGGTTTCCGTAGAGCCGGAACAGATGCTCAGCGCCGGCAACCAGAAATGCGACGAGAGCCTGGGCCATTTTGGGCTTAACCGTTGTCTTAGGATCTGTGATCATAAAAAAGATGAACAGCTGGTACATGGGACCCGTAATCGGCGCTGCCTCTGCAGCAAAAGTATCGTGAACGATAATGCTGCGCCAAAGTGCAAAGATCACGAAGCAGGCCACATATGTCGCACAGATGTGAAGGCGCTTGATTCGATAAACGATAATGGAGCCGAGAGTCCAGATGACAATCATTGGCCAGACAGTGTTTCCCCATTGAATGCTCAGAGTGGCAACAAATTGAGGAGCTAATAGCAGCATGGCAACGATGCCCAGGTTCGAGGGGTTCCAGAGGTGCCGGTTGTGTACGCGGAGCACGTACTTTGACGTGATCGTAATCATGCTGCATAGGATATACGGCCACACGAACGGCGACCTCACCAGAATACCTACGCTTATTCCGGAGATATAGGCGCTTGCCCAGTGGGGCCATTTCCTGGTGACGAGACGCCCAAGTACAAGTTCAGTAGTAATGCTTGCGAGAATCGATGAAGCAATTTTGAGCACGCCGCCGTTGCCATCGAGGATGCCAAACGAGATGTGGCCGAACACCAGGATGCTTGTAATAAAAACAGGGGCAATATACCGATCGTCGATCCGCAATCTATTGGAAGCAGTTCCGGGTTTAGGCGACTGGGCAGACGATCCATTCAGCGTATTGGATGTCATTATTGCTCCTTAATCTGGATGAGCTTGCCGGGCGACGGCGCGGAAACCGTTTGAACTTTGCCAGACGGCCAGCGGATCACCGCTTTTTCGATTTTCGGGCTCTTGCCAACTCCGAAATGCAGCCTGCGATCATTTTGGGCGCAGAAACCAGATCCACCGGAAACCTCCTGAATCTGTTTCATGCCGTTCCAGTAGAGGGTTACCTCAGCGCCAATCGCGCTCCGGTTGCTCTTTGCGCCCTCCAACCGAAACTCAAGCCATCGGTTGTCCGGTGTTACGGTGTTTCTGTATAGAAGCAATGGACCCTTCTCGTTCGCCACAATAACATCCAGCGCGCCCGTATTCCAGAGATCGGCCACAGCAACTGCTCTTCCGTCAAAGGTATCCGTCGCGCCGACAAGTTGCGCTACCTCGGTAAAGCTGCCCGCGCCGTCGTTCAGCCACACCTTCTTTTGCTGATATCCAGAGTGACTTCGGTTTTTAATAGGCGGCCAGTTCGACGCATCCGAAATAATGGAGGCATTGCCACCGGCAACCTTCCCAAAGTCGTACCAGTAGCTATCTTTTGATTCAGCTGAGATATAGCCGTTAGTGAGGTAGATATCTTCAAAGCCGTCATTGTTGAGATCGGCAAACTGGGCGCCAAAACTCCAGCCGCCCAGGTTCACTCCCAGATCGTCCGCCATGTTCTTGTACTGAATAGTGTCGCCGCGTGTGCCTTCAACGGGTGTCCAGAGATTGTTGCCCTGGATTAGTTGTCCCTCTTCGGATATGTTACTAATATAAAGCGCGTACTCTGCACGGTTAAAGAGATCGCCAATACTGGCGTTCATGCCGCTCTTAGGTGTCTTCGCGATTCCTGCCTGCTTACCGATCTCCTTGAAACGCTTGCCATTCTCATTGGCATAGAATTCGGAGACCCCATAATCATTTGCTAGAATCAGATCCGGGTAGCCAGTCCCACGCAGGTCGGCTGCAACGGTTGCCAGGGTCCATCGGTGGCTGTTGAGGCCCATGCTTGCGGTAACGTCTTCGAACGTTCCATCGCCTCTATTGCGCAGCAGGTATTTCCGGCCACCGTTTGTCGCATACTCGAAACTATCGGGCATCATGTGCGTTGTTTTCAGATGGAAAAGATCGATATCTTCCGCATAGTAGCCACACAGAAGCAGATCAAGGTGTCCGTCATTATTGAAATCCACCCAGATTGCGCTGTTTATATTTGCCCACCTGGGTAATCCTGCAGCTTCTGTTACGCGTCTGAACCCATGTCCTGCTTCGTTGTGGAACAGTTCCGTTCGACCCCATTTGTAGACGAGCAGGTCCTCGTATCCATCGTTATCGTAGTCGCCCCATACTGCGCCCATACAGACGCCATCACTCTCGTGGTTAAGGTCGGCTACCCCCATCTTCTCGGCGGTATCCGTAAATGTGCCGTCATGGTTGTTATGGTACAGCCTGTTCTTAGAGCCGACCGCGCTGTTAGTGACATAGATATCGGGCCAGCCGTCCCGATCGTAATCGACAATGGAGACCGACGCGCCCATCGACGCTATCTCCGGCATAATGTGGCTCAGCTTTGCATCCAGGATCGGCGCCTGATGTACAAAATCGATGCCGCACTCCTTCGCGCACTCTGTCAATCTGAACCCGTAAGCCGTTAACTTCGAATGCCCAATTTTAGCCGGGGATGACGATGTAGGTTGCCCCGATTGTGCCTGCATCCGTGAAATGATCGCCGGCGTAGCCAATTGCGCGACAAAGAATGCAGCGAGCGCGATTTTGACAACGGTTGACTGTGGCTTATGAGCCTGCATAAGTTGGATCTACTTTCCCGGGTAGAGGCTAGCGCTGTATCCTCGAGGAGAGATCAAGCGTGTGTGATAGCTGCGCCAATCTTCCGGATGCTTAATGTAAACTGGATCCTCCTCCAGCGAGCGCGGCGGAGTGTTATACTGGGGCAAACTGTGAGACGGCAACGGCAGAACGGTTCGCGAGAAGGCAGTGTTGAAATCACCATCTTTAACCCAGCCGTCACCAATCAGCACAAAGTCTCGAACAGTACCGGGCGGTGGGGGAGATGGCGCGTCGAACTTAAGGCGAAGCTCATCTCCGGCATTCATAATGACATATCGGTCATCGATTTTCGTCAGCAGCTCTTCGACGTTTCCATACCGTGTGTACCAGCCTTCCAGGTCTCTCCAAATAGGCTTAGTTGTCTGTAATTGATCGTACGAGGTCGGCAGCTCCGGCGACGAAATGTCGGCAGCACGAATCTCTGAGAAGCCCCTGTACTGGAGGAGGGCGTTTGAAGCGTTCATATGCAGTGTCTTGATGCCCGTAGTTGGCATTCCCTTCGCCCACTGAATGGAGTCCCAGTAGATCTCAAGGTTGGTGCTTAAACGAAGCTTGCGCGGAGCGCCAGGTTTAAACACTCCATTGAGATCGACCAAAATGGTTTTTACCTTGCCCTCCGGGAAGCCTAGGCCCGACCTAGCGACCGACCAGCGGCCCGCGGCGTCTGGAGTTTCGATCTGGAGCCCACGGGGTGGCGCAGAGTGCCCCTGCCCGAGAGCAACATTGATACTGCTGTCTGTCGGGTGGATCCAGCCGGAACAGACCAGCCAAAGCGGACCTATAGTAGGCGCCGCATCCCCAATCTCCACTTCTATCCAGTGATCGCGCGTTACACCCTGGTAGTCGCCTCTACTGAAGGTATCCACATGTTTGCCATCTCGAGCACGAATCAGGTTGGTAACGTCGGTCCCGAGGTCGTCGACTGCACGCAATACAGGCTGCAGCGGCCCGGTGGAGTAAACACGATGCGGCGGTGGAGGAATGGCAAACCGCTCGTCAACAAAGATCTCCGTGCCGGCAGGATGATCGACCGTCAGCAGCGATAAGTGATCGAAAAAGTGCGTCTCCCATAGCTCTGCGGTTATCCTCAAGTCGTACTTGCCGCTGCTGTCGGGCTGAAGCTGGTCGCCACGAATCTTAACCCAATCTTCGGTCTGCGCCACGCCTGCCGTGTCCTGCGCATTAATCTTGAGGCCGAGGGGTGAACGCCAGATACAATCGGTTACAAACTCAAACTTCTTGCCGTTCCAGGCGAACAGGAATGGGCATGATCCTTTCAGTCGGTGCGGTAGCGCTATGGTCATATCCGGTTTGAGCGTATCTGCAAATTCGGCGCGAACATCGCCATTCGGCCAGAGGATGCGCATTGCATCTAGCGTCGCGTGAGTGCCTAAACCGAAGTGGAGTACCGGAGAATCGATCCGAAGTTTGGTGTAGAGCAGGCCAGATCTCGCCTCCACCTCGCCTCCAATGCCGAATGAGTTGATTCGCCTGTCGCCAAGCTTAGTCTTGTCGAACTCCTCATCTGCGGCGCGAGGACGTACCTCCTGCCAGTGGTAATTCAGTTTGCCGGTGTTTGCGAAGCGTATTGCCTGATGTGCGGATGACAGACCGAATAGATCGGGCCGTCCCGAATTCGCGGATTTGGTGTTGCGTCCTGGTTCAGTTCCACTGGCTTCCAGGACAGTCGTCAATGCCATTCCTGAGAGAGCTGGACCGCACGGCGCAAAGCCGTTCTTGTCGTCCGCCAACCATATCCTGGTTTCGGATGGTGTCGATGCCACTATGTCCAGCGCACCGTTGTTGTCGAGGTCGCAGAGCGTTAGCGCAGCGTTGCCCGGCGTCAGATCTTTTGGTGCGTTTTGCCACCGTGCGATCTCCGTGACTACCCAGTCCGCCTTCAGCCCAGGCGGTGTGATCTGAAGTACCGCACCATCTTCTCGTATCGCCACGATGTCCATATGCCCAACATGCGACACATCGGCTGCTGCCACCGCAGCAACGGCACCGATGCTTGCGGGAAGGGGCTTCTCATGGTAGAGGCCGCCGCGCTCATTCTCAAAAAAATGCAGCCGGCCTGTCCGGTCGATCAGGGTGACATCCAGGGTGCCCCAGCCAGTGATATCCGCGATGACGCAGCCTTTTACGCCATCGATTCCAGTAAAGGGATGTAATGGGAGCCACGTTCCATCTCCGTTATTGCGTAGTACTACAGGCTCGCCTGTGGCGCTCCCAAGCAGGATATCGAGGTCTCCGTCCTGTTCAATATCGAGAGCCCATGCGGCCGTGTACGCCGTGCCAGTGATCGAAGCTGGTAGCTTCATTTCGGCCGTTCTATCTCGAAAATCGAAGTTCTTGCCCTGAATATACAGTTTGATACCGCCTGAACCTGCAAATAACAAGTCGGTCTTGAGATCGTAATTCACATCCAGCGCAAGGATGCAGTTGGGTTGCGGAACGGATGGCGCCGCGCCTGAAAATGGAAATGGGAGTACAGTATTCGAATATTTTGGGAGATGTACACCTTTCGAATCTGCTGTGAAGATGGCCTGTGCGCCTTCGCCGTTAAGCCAGATCGCTCCCGCCCAAAAGCATGCTCCTGGAGTGGCTGGTTGTGGCTGGGGAGTAAAAGTGGTGGCCATGTCTGGCGCCGCGGCGCTTGCCTTCAACGGCGACAGTTTTATGAACTGGTGAAAAGGATCTCCAATGCCTGCGGTTGGGTCACGGGTAAGACTGTTATAGCCGTCCTTCCACCCGATGTTGGTCTTCAGTGTGTTCTGCAGGTACCGTAGCCGTATCGCAGTATCACGCGTGTCTTGCCCGGCGGCGGAAGTCTTAACCTCCGCAAAATACCTGGGAGAGTTGTCTGTGAAGCTGGATGCGTGGGAACCGATGAGTGTAATCGCCTTTTGAAGCGCCAGTTTGTCCCCACGTTTTGAGGAAATTACCGCTAGCTCCAGTTCCGCCGCAAGGTTATACGGCGTCTGGTCGATAATCGCCTGAAGCTCCGCCTGATAGGCAGCATCGCCATCGGGGGTGTTTTGCCGCGAGAGCTCTTGAGCAAGCGCATACTTTGCGCGGAGATCGGTCGGATCAAGGTTCACTGCCTGCTTGCCGTGCGCTATCGATCCGGCGAGATCGCCCTGTCGATCGGCCAGCAGAGCCAGCATCTTTTCGATACCAGCGTTATTAGGCGCAATCGCGTTTGCTTTGTTCATGTCTGCTGCAGCGGCCTGGAGGTTGTTTTGCCGCAACTCAAGTAGGCCCAGGTTTGCCCAGCCAGCAGGTTCCTCAGGCGCAATCTGAGTGAGTTTAGTAAGATAAACGCGATCGCGCTGCTTGTTGTCGCCCGCTTCAAGTGCGATCGTGCCCACTGTAAATGCAGTCGCTTGTTCCTCGTAGGACGCGGCCGGCACGGATGGTGTACGGTTGCAGCCTGCGATGCCGATCAATATAGCAGACAGAGCGCACTGTCGCCTGACGTTCAGTTTCATGGGGTAAACTCTCCAATGCCCGTACGGGAGTTCCGCTTGGGAACCGCGTAACTTTCGATAGCAGAACCATCAGTTCCTTCAATGCAATTATTGCTGCTGCGTCCATTAGCGTTCGCAAAACATAATTCGAATTAAGTTTGTTTTAACCTTATTTTAATGCGATCTTCGTATCATACTGTTTTGCATTATGATTGCCGGGATGCGGCTTCGCTCGGCAGCAGGAGAAAGCGATAGAACCTGAAAGCAATACGGCGGCTGATCACGCCTTAGTTCCTGGGTCAATTTCGGTGAAACGGCAGGGTTTCAGCCTTGCTTCTGTGCTGGCTCCTGTGGGAGTTGCCACTGGTGTGCTGGCTGCATGGTATGTTCTGTCTCATTTTCACGTTTTCCCGGAATCGGCGTTTCCAACTCCTGGTCAGGTGGTTGAAGGATTTCTCGAGAAGTGTCGCCACGGTGAGATCGTCGACGATGTAATCGCATCTCTGTATCGCGTTGTCTTCGGTTTCGTGCTCGCAGTGACTCTCGGCATACCGTTGGGGCTGTGGATGGGTACCAGGCCCAAGATTCGGATGGCCCTGTTGCCTGCTGTTAATTTCTTTCGCAGTTTGTCGCCGCTGGCATGGATCCCGTTTGCCATCATGTGGCTGGGAATTGGAGATCGCCCCTCGATTTTCCTGATCTTTATGACCGCATTTTTTCCTATCGTTCTCTCAACATGCGCGGCTGTGGCACAGATCCCTAATGTCTATTTTAGGGTGGCACGAGATTTTGATTTTGGCGGCGTAGAGCTTCTACTCCACGTTACGCTTCCGGCAATAATGCCGCAGGTGATCACATCTTTACGGGTGACTGCGGGCCTCTCCTGGGTGGTTGTTGTCGCTGCCGAGATGATCGCCGGACGGGATGGCCTCGGCTTCCTGATTTGGGATGCCCGAAATCTGCTGCGGCCAGATCTGGTTGTTGTTGGCATGGTAATAATTGGATGCATTGGCGTCGTTCTGGATAGGCTCATTTCTCAGCTGACTCGAATACCCAGCATAAGGTGGGGCTATGACAAATAGCCTCATCGAGTTGCAATCTGTGTCACGATCGTACCATGGTGTTGCTGCACTCGAGGGGCTTACCTTTCGAGTTGAGCCGGGTGAGTTCGTCGCGGTTGTCGGGCCTTCTGGCTGCGGTAAGACCACCCTACTGAACTTGCTATCTGGCTGCGATATACCCACGAGCGGGCGAATAGAGCGTCGTGGCTCCGTGCGCATGGTCTATCAACACGACGGCCTGTTTCCGTGGCTAACGGCTGGGCAGAATATCGATTTGGCGCTTCGTAAACTTGTGTCCGCACAAGATAGGAAGTCCCAGCGACAGGCGCTTCTTAACCTGATCGGACTGGAAGGATTTGCCGACCACTATCCTCATCAACTCTCGGGTGGTATGCGGCAGCGCGTTGAGCTTGCTCGTGCGCTTGCAGGGGAGACTGACCTGCTGTTGATGGATGAGCCTTTTTCGGCTCTGGATTACTTGACCAGGTTGCGCATGCGAGACGAGCTTGCGAGACTCCTGCATGAGCGACCTCGCACGGTCGTGTTGGTGACGCACGACATCGAAGAAGCCGCTCAGTTAGCCGACAGAGTTATTGTTATGTCAGGGCGACCGGGGCGTATTATCTGTGAACACAGCTTGTCGCTTGCGAGGCCGCGGGAGCTTACAGATCCGGAAGTTACACATGCTGTGCAAACGATCCTTTCCGAGCTTGGGCTAGGTATGCAGCGATCCGAAAATGATCGAACAGACGAGGAGACGAAATGATGCGAAATAGATCAATTCAGGTTGTAATCGGATTCGTCGCATTTCTCGTCCTCCTCGCTTTGATGCGGAATCGCACTCTGAATCGTGCTCGCCCACACGATCAGGAAGACTTTCACCATGCGCCTGTAACGCAAAGTACAGGAACACGGCAATCCCTGACGGTGGCATTTCTGCCCGTGACGTGCCACCTTACTTGCCCGGTAACAGATTTCGCCTCTAAAACCAGCACGACAGGTACCACCTTTGATGCGATGCGTTTTGGCGAGTTTCCCTCGATAGTCGAGGCCCTAAAGACCAAGAAGCTGCTTGCCGGGTTTATTACCGTGCCGCTCGCCATGAAGATGCGAGAGCAGGGCGCACCAATACGCATCTGCTGTTTGGGGCATCGCGATGGCTCTCAACTAACCGTACGGAAGGAGAGCGATGCGAGAAACCTTCACGATCTCACTGGTAAGACGATCGCGATACCGAGCCCTTTTAGCAACGAGAATTTCCTGATGAATCAGATGATGCGGGAGCAAGGCGTAAAACCGGGAGAGATCAAATTCGTAGTTCTCCCCCCTCCCGATATGAATGCTGCGCTCTCCGCAAAGGCTATCGATGGTTTCATCGTGGCCGAGCCCTTTTGTGGTAAGGCTGAGATGGATGGATACGGGCGCGTTCTCTACTACGCCAAAGATGTTTGGCCCAACTACATATCCTGTTGCCTGGTTGTTCACGAGGACCTGATTCGCGATAAGCCGGACGTCGTTCGAGACCTGGTGCGTGGTATCATCGCTTCCGGCGAATGGGCCCAGAAGAACCGACTGGAGGCCGCGAAACTCGTTGCGCCCGCCTTCCACCAGAATGTGAAACTGCTTACCTACGTTCTAACCCAGCCGGCCGACCGTGTTACCTACACGGGACTCAATCCAACGGACGCAGAGATGCAGAAGATCATGGACATGGGAATCAGTCTCGGCTTCCTCAAGAAAAAAGTGCCCATGACCGAGCTCATGGATCGCTCCTTCATTGGGCCTGACATCGTTCCCGCGAAGATTGATATGTCCCGTATGAGCGAGATGAGCACGCTTAGCGCGAAGAAAAAGTAAACGGGTAAGAGGGTAACT
>CAIXIX010000139.1 GCA_903919615.1 uncultured Chthonomonas sp. | reverse complement strand
GATCTCATTATGGGAAGGCTGCAAGCAACCAGAATTTGTAATCGGCTCAGACCGCTGCGGCTGCTGCCTTGTTGGCGCGCTTCATAAGGCGTGATTTTCGGCGAGACGCCTGGTTTCGATGGATGATCCCGCGCTCAGCCGTCTTGTCAACTGCCTTACACGCGATTCGAACGGCCTCAGTGCTGGCTGCAGCATCAAACTCGTGCGCATCCACTGCCAGACGGGCTTTCTTGATAAAAGTCTTCATCGCAGACTTGGCTGCTACATTGCGCAGATGATTCTTGCGCGACTTGATTACGTCTTTTTTGACGGACTTAATATTGGGCACGTACTCACCTCCTCTTGAACGGTAGAGTATACCCCAACTGTATTTCATTCGCAAGTCGTCGTTATCTGTTTGCTGGATCGATCGCATTCATGAGTTACCGTGAATCACGACCGAAACCTGTTTGTGCATCGCCTGCCACGATAAGTGTACAATCATACTTGAATTGTGTTCATGTACCTGGTGGTAGGATGGCAATAGTAAACTCGGAGAAAATGGCGGATATTCAACTGCCAGCGCCAGAATTCAGGATTATGACAGATGATGCCAATTGCGAGAAATCGAAATAGCCGCACCAAAAGGCGATTTCCACTGACTGCTGTTAAGACAGTCATTGTCGCGTTAGGGGCTTGCTTGGTGGTACTTACCGGATGCCTCTCTGGTATCACTCCACAGATTTCTCTACAGTATATGTATGTTTGGATGCTTGGCGTCACTTCCGATAAAGCGCGAGCTAATGCGATGCTTACCAATGCAGTGTCGTGCCTTTCCTTTGGCACGGCAGTCCTGGCACATCCTCTGCTGGGCCTAAAGGGGGGCGCATTTAGGCCAGTTTCGCACCCGCCCGGCGTATTAGTCCTGTTCATCGGCTCAACGGTCGGCGCAATTCTCGTTTCTGGTGTTGCTCGATCAATAACCTCAATGAATGTTCGCCGAAGCTTCCAGTTTGTCGGAGTTTGTGCAGGAATTTATATACTTATGGACGCCAACCATTTTGTTGCCTCACCGCATTTGCAGCTTTCCTATGTTCTGCTGTTGGCGCTGTCGTTGGTTTCTGGAGCCCTGACGCAAGTAACTGGTCTTGCGAGTGGAACCGTTCTCGTGCTGCTTCTTTATGCAGTTGGTCGTCAGCCGATTGTGGAGTGTATTGTAGAGTCGATTATGGTAATCGGGCTTGCTTCGGTGTTGCCAGCAATTAGCTGCTGGCGCAAAGGTCTCTGCGATGCAAGATATTCGCTTGCAGGAGCAATAGGTGGCGTTGTAGCAGCCACTTCGATGCTAGCGATATTGCCGGGTCTCAAAGAACGGACGCTTCTGCTCTGTTTTGCATTTATGACCATGTTTCACGCAGCGCGCGAGATTTCGAAAATCGTGGTCAGTTTGCCGGCTAACTCACGAGTCGATCTGGATTGAGGGCCACCATGTATCGTTGACTAGTCTTGGTGCGGGGTGTAGAATGATGTTTACTTACACAAACGGAGTCGGTTAATTAATGGCATTCGATCTATTTAAGAAGATAATCCGCAAAGTTGATCAGATTGTTACCGGACGTGGCCGTATTGATGAAGACCTGTTCGAAGATCTTGAGGAGATGTTGTTGCAGGCGGATGTCAATGTACACACAACAACCGCTGTACTCAAGGACCTTCGAGAGCTTGTGCAATCAGAACGGATGATTGGCACTCAGCAAGTTGTCGATAGGATCAAAAGCAACTTACTTACGGTTTTAGAAAAGGCAGGTGGCCCCGAAGCCATCGAGTTGAAACGTGGCCCCTCCAATCCAACCCTATTTTTGGTTGTAGGAGTTAATGGAGTTGGTAAGACGACAACCATCGCCAAGTTAGCGCACATGCTGCAAGCGCAGGGTAACCGTGTTGTGCTTGCGGCAGCAGATACATTTCGGGCCGCAGCCATTGATCAGCTAGAAATATGGGCGGCGAGAACCGGCACTGAGATCATTAGAAATAAAGAGGGGTCAGATCCGTCGGCAGTTTTGTATGATGCAATCCATGCGGCACAGGCTCGAGGTGCGGACTACGTTATTGCTGATACCGCTGGCCGACTGCACAACCGTACCAACTTGATGGAAGAGCTCAAAAAGATTTGCCGGATATCTGAGCGAGAACTAGGTCGCCCTGCGGATGAGATTCTGCTCGTTCTCGATGCAACCACGGGCCAGAACGCTATCGCGCAGGCAAAGAGCTTCAGGTCAGTTGTACCAGTTACCGGGCTCGTTCTAACAAAAATGGACGGAACCGCTCGCGGTGGCATAGTAATCAGCATTGCAGATGAGCTGCAACTGCCGATAAAGCTCGTTGGTGTTGGCGAAAAATCCCATCACTTGGAGAAGTTCGATCCTAAAAAGTTTATTGACCGGCTTTTCGAATCTCTGGACTAATCGTCTGGCTAAAGGGCACAATTATTGATAGTTCCGGTTCGCAGAAACGATTCACTTGAAGTTGTGGCGTTAGCAAGTGGCAGTAGTGGAAATGCAACCCTGGTGCGCTCTGGTAACGTAGCGTTATTGATTGATGCGGGAGTAGGGCCCAGGAAACTTGCCGGGCTACTGGGCAGCCGAGGTGTCCATGCCGGGGATATCTCAGCAATACTCGTTACCCACGAACATATCGATCATATTTCTGGCCTGGCTGCTGCGTCCCGCCGAAATAATGCGCCTGTCATAGGTAACTCCGAAACCCTGCACGCTTGTAAGGCACGTATACAAGAGGAGTTTGAGTGTATCGAGCTGTCAGCCGGATCGGAAATGGAGCTAGGTCACTTAAGCATCAAATCCTTTAGTGTTCCACATGACGCTGCCAACCCGGTCGGTTATGTTGTCTCTACACCAGTTGCGGCAGTTGCAATGATTACGGATGCTGGATCTGTAACACAACCGATGCGAATAGCTCTTGAGCATGTCAACCTCGCAATCGTTGAGGCAAATCACGACATTGAGATGCTGAGACGGGGACCGTACACGCGTGAAATGAAGGCACGAGTTGAAGGTCCACTCGGACACCTGTCGAACGATGCCTGTGCAGATTTGATCGCTGAGCGATTATCCGATGGTGGTTCTCTAACCGTTTGGCTTGCACATCTGTCTCGGATCAACAACTCACCGTCTCTTGCCCGTCGCAGCGTTACAAATCGCATCAAGGCAGGCACGGATGTGCCGTTTGTGCTCGATGTGGCTCTAAGAGACAGCCCCAGCGCGACCTGGAAATCCGATAGTCGCGCTGGGGCTGTGCAGTTGCAGATGCAGTTCTAGTCCGCATTAATCGCGATTGGCAGCGCAGAATGGCAAGCCCGAATTGTGATGTCTGCGGATAATCGAGAATCATGAGATGTTACGAGAGTGTCGCAATGGCCTCGATTTCGACGTCGACGTCTAGTGGGAGCCTG
>CAIXIX010000138.1 GCA_903919615.1 uncultured Chthonomonas sp. | reverse complement strand
CGGCGTTAAGGAAGGCGTCCAGAACCTCAGGGTCGTCAAACGCCTCTGGCTGGGGAAGATCATCAAAGTCGATGGCTTCGGCACCGGCCTCCGCCTCCCACAGCACCGTGAGCGGATCGCCGAGGGAGTCGTCAACGGATGCCAGGCTGACGAGATGCGTCTCCGGATGCGACGCCGCTGCCTGCGCCTTTACATCGAGCGTGACAAAGCGCCGACCCCTGACATGGGCCAACTGACCGATTTGCGGAGGCGCGGAAGACGTGGTCAAAGGCAGTATCCTTCCACCAACATTTAAAGTGTGAATTACTGTTTCTAACTATAGGCCGCGTGCTTAACAGATGTGCGGCCGAGCTAGTGGTAGGGAGTTCGAGGTTGAGGGGCGGGAGTCCTGCGTGGGGGTCTTGCCGTAGTTGGTTTAGGAGATACTTTCTGGTCGTCTCTTGCGGCACCAACAAAGTCGCAGGTCATTGTGGATTATGTGTTACTCACTTCCTATTTGTCCGCAGGAAGCTCCAACTGATACGCGACGGTGCTCTTCACACATTTCGTGATCTTTAGAGGTACTTGCCGTGCAGCGCTCCATTCACGAATTGCGGTCTCGTCGACGTCAGAGATCATGCAGCCAAGAATCACTCCTATGATAGCTTCTGCTCCCAGTCTTACGATGCCAGGCGGTTTGCAACGAGATCGCCATTCGCGTTCATATTGCCATTGCTGTGCTTTTGTGTACACTATACTCCACAGATCACTCTGGTTTAGGGGCATCGTTGCGGTCGGGTAGTTTGGGCTATAGGCGACTTTGGCGAACATTCTGTGATGATCGATTGTCAGTTTCTCCGTGTCGATTTCGACACAGATACCCCGATGGCACATGGCGTAGTGAGACCACATCAGAATGCTGTCTTTCAACTCTGAGAAACAGCAGAGACCGATGCTTCTGGTTAGATCGCGCATGACATTAGGCAAGTCGTGTTGCTCGAAATACTGCCGAACGCGTGGATCTGCCATCGTCCTTACGATGTCAGTCGCCGTGTCAATGTCCGTAAATCCAGCCAGATATCGCAGTAGTTGGTCTCGTCCCTCAGGATCAGCAGGAATAGTGAACGTGGTACCGCAGTCGAACGGGTCGTTGAATGTATCTGGTGAGGAAAAGTAAAACTCGCCGTCAATTATCATGCTCCGCGTAAACGGTTTGTCTGGGTTGACTTCACGGTATTTGTAGAGAAAGTGAGGCAGGGGCGGGTCTGTATCGCTACAGTCTTGCGGTGATGTTGGGTTGCGCACTGTTGTGCCTCATGACTCCGCAAGTGATTGGTTAACGTTGCTAGTCGTTTCCATACTCTTCTTCCTCGTGTAGCTCTTCGGACTCTCTCACGAACTCTTCGGGCAGTTCTGTGCATGAAGTTTCATCACTGTCTTCCAGCCTCAGGCCGCATTCGATGCACCGAAAGCCATCCACATAGTATGTCGTTTCGAGATGGTCCCAGGGCCAATGATCATCGTCGTACTCCGTTCCTACTACTTCAGTGTCGCCTTTAGATCCTAGCAACCATGCCTTTGCACCGCAGGCAGGACATTCGACCTCTTCAACTTCGTCCGCTAACGCGATAATTGACCTTGGTGCCGGACGTGCGGCTGCTCGACGAAGTACTTCAAGACGTTCTTCTTCATGGATACCGAAACGTGATATGAATTCACTCGCCCGCCGTGCAACTCTGGATGCAACGACCTGCCTGAGTAACTGTGATGCGTCAGCAATAACTGTGCGTATGCGAGCAGCCTCGTCATCGCCGACCCAGTCTTCAAGTGTCTTATTCCTAAGGGTAAGTATTACCTCAGACGCCATCCATAACTTTGGACTTAGCGAACCATGATTAAGGTCTTGGAACGGCGATTCACCTGAGTGTAATTCGGCGTTTCTGAGATCCGCCATCTTATCACATGTATCTTTGATCGTTGGGCTAAATAGCCTTGGGTCGAGCGCATGCAGTCTCTTGTAAACAGTATTTGCCTGTATCGTACGCTTGACCGGAGGTTCCAAAACACCACACGCAGCCAGCATGCTATTCTCTTGCGTTGGATCAGCTATGAGCGTTGGGTGTATCGCGGCAAGCGCCGACTTCCCTAAGAGTTCGATGGAAATTGACGCCCACAGGTGAAACTCTGCAATGTCATCGTTATCCCGAGCCTGTATTGCACGCTCAATGAATACACGTGATTTGTTCCAAAGTGCATCTGCAGAGAATGTCGTCATTTTATCCGTCCTTCAGCAATGCACGAACCAGTATTCGCTGGCCAGCACCCGATCCGCCGTCTCTCCCATGAAGAACTCGCCAGTTGTCAACTACAAGCACCATCCCTGCAGACCAACGGACACTATGCCTTGGTAATCGGGGAATTGTATCTTCTAGCTCCGCCGCAAGGCTTACGGCGTCGCTAGTCGCAGGCGTCATGCAATTGGAATCGAGACGTATTAGTGCCGCGCTTCCAAGGTTCATTGCACAGTAGTGACTCCTCCTCCCATTTCGAACCAGGTACGAAGCCCGCATGATCGCGCTTCTTCCAGACGCCGATAATCGCGAAACTACAATGTCCCACGGCAAGAGTTGCGTGCTCCGGTTTTGTTCATCGCAAACGCATAACATTAACATGAGCCGAGGTGGGATTGGCCAATGGGCCGCGTCAGTGTGAAGTGGAAACTCACCAATGCCGTAAGCACTGCTGAGCGATGCGGGCATCGCCATGGACACAGTAGTTGGCGACAAGACTTCGATTCCTTCCTTTACTGTGCGCGCCGAATACGGGACACCTATTGACCTGACGGCTAGTTCGAAGGAGCCGGGGTCGGCTAAGTCAGAGTTAACGGATGCGACTCCCCAGCCGTGTATACGTACGTTGTTAACACATGCCCTTAATGCGTTCTCAATAGTATCAAACTCGATGACAGTATCTGGCATTATGGTTTCCAAGGCCTCACCGTGTCAAATTGCGTCCGTGTGGTCGGCAACCAATGCTGCAGCACGGTTGGTTAATTGCGCTCGATATTCGGCGACGTTCGACCTTCCACTACTTCACTTGACAGATCCTGATCAGAAATCGTGCACAGGCAGAGGCAGCAACTTGACCGCAAGCATGACCGGTTCAGCGGATTGGCTCCAGGCGTACATACGCTGCATGACTTCTTGTAGCAGATGAGTTATTTGCGAAGTGCCTGGTGGTTGTTAGCGTTATAAATCGACGGTACCAACACTCGACGACCGAAAGTCGATCTCGACTCACTAAAGAGTATAATCGATGGTGGACCTGGTTGCAGTGTTGAACGTGCAAACGGTCCTTAGAGAGACGCATAACACGAATATCTTGACTGGAGCGGTTAATGGCGGAACCTGAAGTACTCTACCACTATACGGAGGTTAAAACCCTTGAGAAAATCCTGGCAAGCAGGAAGCTGTGGGCTACATATCCTCCAGAGGGGGACGACCCGTGGGAGTTGCGACACGGAGCGACTGCGCTTGTAAGATTAGTCGCCGAGCTTGAAACAGTAGACAACTGCACCGAGTTATTGCAGATATTCTCCCACACATTGGGGTTGGTCTCGTTGCAAGGGTTGGCTGTATATGTCGTGTCGTTCTCTGGGACTGCTAGTAATAAGGAGTCCTGGAACAGATATGCAGTTACAGGTTCAGGGGTATCCATAGGATTCCGTTGGCAGCAAGGCAATACTGTAACCGAGATTTCGCCCTGCATTGCACAAGTAGTATATGGTGAGCCTGTACTGCAGGAGTTTGCTCGGGTCCTTATCAACGGAGTTGTCGATAAGCTACAAAATCCGACACTCGATCCGCACGAGCGGGTGGCGATTGTAAATGCAGCAATACCTGATTTATATCAGGTGATTATGAGTTTCAAGCGTGTGGAGGGCGACGCTCACGAGGATTGGGAATCACAGGATGAGTGGCGGGCCATCTTGCTGAGCGTTGATGACAAACATATACGATCAGTGAATGGAAGGACCTTTGTTGAAGTGCCGTTTGACGACGATCCCGCCTCAAACTTGGGCTTGTCTATTGCTGAGATTGTCCTAGGCACGGACTGCGCAATGAGCGTCGAAGCTGTGGAGGTACTGCTTTCAACCAACGGCTTTGACACATCCAGTATATCAGTGTATCACGTGACACTCTAGACGTTGCCACACTCGGCCCGGAATTGGCTAATGCCATTGGTTTGACCTAAATTAATAATACAGATGCGTGAGGCAGATTGAAGTACAAAACCTGCTTAGTACCTCCCTTAACAAAACTGCATTATGGCCTGCGCCAACGACACTCGCGAAACTGAACGTCATAGAGCAATAGGAACCGCATCTGTTGCTTACGATCAAACGCGAATTGCGACTAGTAGTGTCGTGGCTGTACTCATGAATACGTATTTCACGCTTACGTGTGCCTAATGGAGGATTCCCACTCACGTGAACGAATTGACTCATAAGAGATCCAGTTGGATTACCATTTGACATGCTCGTTATTCGGGGCGGGCCTAATTGACACTTGTTGCGTTAACTGACACGGAACCAATCGATGCGGCGTCCGCTCAATTCTGCCAGCACTTTGATGGCGCACGCGACGTTCTAGAATACACTGTTGGCTACCAGGGCGGCAATGAACCTGCGACTGTTCAGAGGTTCCCTGCGCTCAAGTTCTGGGCCAGATTGTATCCGCAGAACCAGGGGAATGGATACTGGTGTGGCTTTGGCATCGTAAATCTGCATAAGGTAAAGAATCTAAAATTCACATGCGAGATCAATCCGCCATATACCGGTCTCGACCGCCAACGCGCGGGGTTGTTTGTTCAGAGTGACAACGGCACAATCTACCTGGCGCACAGTGGAGGAGTGGCGGGAGGCAAACCCGGCGTCGGCCGAACCGCATTCTTGAAGTACTACGGGCTGGAGACCCTAGACAAAGTGCACTGGCCGGATCAGCAGGTTACAGAACACATAATCATAGCAGCACTTGATGACCCTGAATTGTTCCAACAGGTTGCGGCGTTCGTTTACAGAGTGGCTGAATTCAAACGATTGTCAGAGGGTGTGTATTCAACAGGAGCGGCTTGGAGGTAAGGAATGGCATCGAAGTTAATCGAAGGTGAAGCCGCGACAGACTGGCTCAGAAGGATCATAAACAGATGGTCGGATCAGGCGTTTTACATCGTAAGTCCATACATCAGTGCGGCTGGTATTACGCCTATATCGAATGCGATGGCGAAGCGGCCACAGCGCATAGCCATTATTCTGACTAACCTTGATTCACTGGCAATCGCAGCAGGCTACCTCGACACGACATCCTTAACAGGACTGATGGTCAAATATCCGAATCGTGTAACGGTATATGACGTTCGGAACCTGCACGCGAAAGTGTACTTGCTGCAAGGCTCAGAAGCGCTTATAGGGTCTGCAAACCTCACCACAGGCGGATTCTGCACAAACGTAGAGATCGGAACCAAATGTACTACACGGGATGAACTGGAGGAGCTGTCCAACGCAGTTGAAAGGTGGTGTGGAAGCGGCAATAGTGTCTCTGTAGAAGAAATCGGACGATACAAGGACTATGCCGATAAGTACTACAGCAACGTTAGGCCATTTAAGAAGGGGGTAGTCGCGTTTCCCCACCAGACGGAAACTTACTTCAGTGTAGTGTGCGCAGCGGTACTGGCAATTCCCAACAGCGGGATGGAGAAGGCTGACTTCGATTTATTGATCAAGAACCAAAGATCTCAGAGTGCCGAGGAGACCGCACCGGAGCACCGAGTATGGTTTCTGGAAGCACTCCAATTAGTAAAAGTGCGCAATGACAAAGTTGTCAGAGGAAACAACGTAGGAACACTGCGGCATCCGAATTCCATGCTGCATTTTGCGAGCCTTTTGTGTCAGGTGTTTCCTGAGAGCCTGGAAATACTACGGGCACTTCAACAGCATGGACAAACTACAACCTGGACGGACTCAGAGGGAATACTTAGGGCTGCTGGCCTGGGTCATCTCGTTGGAGACCACGGCAATATTATCCGGTGGTTGGTGCAGTTAGAGCAGATACAACTGTGCAAAGGAGGCATGAAGAACATACGCTCCTTCAAGGTTAGCCAGCAATGTCCCGTGTTGAAGGTACAGAAACGTCTGATCGCGAGACAACCAGCCAAATTGGTAGATCCCGCAACTTGATATGCGGTTGTGCCGCGCGGGCCCTGCGCAGGGATTATCGACGGCCATTGTTAACCTTTCTGCAAGCCATCACGCGAATAATCTCGTAAAGCGGCAGTAAAACGTAGGTATCGATCTGATACGTCATTGTAAATAAGTGGCATCCTTCAGAGGCTGAATCATGGCTGCAGCGGCTCCAGACACCTTGACATGTTGCAAAGCCCTGGATAGTATAAAAAGACAAATGAAGCCGCCACCACGAAAAGACCCTCTGTGGTTGAACATCCCAATCAACAAGGAAACGCTTAACCTCCGTTTTAAGAACATCCATTTTTAGATAGAGCCTTTAATGTTGCCTACGTGCGTGTTATGCATGGTTTTGAGACAAATCTGTTGGTATTGGACCGCAGGTTGGAGCGACGCGATATTATGTGCGACGTTCTCACGCTGCGCAATTGAGACGGTAATGGAAGCAAGTGTTAACGCTCGCTCTTTAATTGGAAGAGCTGTTTGACTTGCAGGAGGCCGGACAGTGAAGCATATGCGATTATCCGCCGCGACATTATCTTACATAGGTGTTGTAGCCTTATGCAGCACAGCACTTGGCCAGAGCACTATAATATCGCAAGGGCTTGAGTGGTACCTATCAAATAGTGTGGTGAGTGCTGCCAGTAATGCGTCGACATCCGAGGATGCTGCCGGTTCCGTTACAGACACATTCGTGGCTGGCCCTTTGCCGGGACTATGGAACCTCAAGCCAAACGGTGGCTCAATATCAAAGCGCGGGTCGGATTTGGTGTTCCTGCCCTCCAGCGCACGGGATAGTTTTGGTGAAATGACCAGTCGGCCTGGTACCCTGCCCGCAGGCTCGTCGTGGAAAGTTCACATACGATTTCGCGTTCCGCACATCGGCCAATATGGGCTTGGTCTTGCCATAGAAGACGGCAATGAGCCAGATAAGGGCGTGTTTCGCATCCATGCCGATACTACTCTTGGACTTCCGCAGGTGTTGTTGGCGGGTGAGCCTTTATTGAAATTGCAGAACCCGACCGCCTGGCATGAGTTGGATGTTGAGAACAAGTCTGGGCGATGGACGGTATGGATTGACAGCATTCAAGTAGAGGCGGGAAATATTCCTCCCAAAGAGTACAGACTCCGTTTTGGCGGCAACATTGAACACATTAACGCCGGGGACTTTACAACCTTGGCTCTACAGTCTGTACGGATCGACTACATTGACGGGCCGCGCCCATCATGGCTAGCTGATGTTATTAAATCGCAGGCACGATTAATGAGCCAGTCGCAGCCGCGACTGGCGGATAAACCGTCATTGTCCCCGTCGATCTCGGGTTCCGGCATTGGTGTCGCCGAAGCACCAAGGAAGATCTCAGGACTTGGCCTGGCGCTTGGTGTTGATAGCCGCGTCCAAGCACCGGCGTTT
>CAIXIX010000137.1 GCA_903919615.1 uncultured Chthonomonas sp. | reverse complement strand
GGCAATCTCGGTCATCCAAGCGATAACAACACCGGCCTCATCTACATGCAGGCGCGGTACATGGACCCGGCGACTGGAAGGTTTGAATCAAGTGATCCAGCGTGTTCCGGACACAATTGGTTTGTGTATTGTTCGAATGAACCCATAAACAGGTGCGATCGCCATGGGAGGATTGATGGCGCCGCGGCTACGCTTGCCCTTGAAGCCGACAACGGGCTTGCGGTGCTCAACGCAGGGATGGGTATGATAGGGATGATCTGCGCTATCCTTCTCGGGTACTACCTCGCCCAGGAATGTGCGATCCTCGGCGATTTCATTAAGGCAGACAACAAGGAATTCGAGGCGGCCATGAGGGCGGGTGGGCTCGACCCCAGGAACAGATGTGTCAGACGACGTTTCCACGAGGAAATTACGGGTCAGGGGCTAGATTTTCAGGGACTGGTAGAGGCTGCAGAAGAATTCGCGAAACTCCTGGAAGCCCAGCAGGACGACGGCGGCAGTGATGACGACGGCGAGTAATGTTAGCACTCCGTCTGGTTTTCTGCACTGTTTTTACGAGTAGTCCTCGGAGGCCACATGCCTGAGACAGTATCAAGGCAAATCAGTAATACAGAGTTTGTATTCGCCGTTAGGTCAATCCTGACGGGAGCCCGTTGTCGCTCTGCTTGGCTTGGGTATGGCGAAATGCTGTATGTAGGCTTCGAGCTGCCCGGCGGCAGTAGGGATAACTCACCGAGGCGACCCTCTAGACTAAGGGAACTGTCTACTTTCTGGGCCGACTGGGTGGTTTCTGACGCTGATCAGAAGGAGTTCCGTCGTGATGACAGCAGGGAAGCGCTTATAGGGCCTGTTGATTGCCTAATTGGGAGGTCCGTAGAATCCCTCAACATTGATCCCGATAGTTGGACAATAGAACTGCGGTTATCGGGACATATTTCTTTGAGTGTAATACCCGATTTATTGGAGCAGGACGCTGACGAACCAGAGGATTCCGATACCTGGGTTGTTCAGGAGGGTGAATTCTACTACTCTGTGAGCCGTCGGCGTGTCCTGACAGTTGATACCTACATTTACAATCCAGGCGATGCCACGACGCCATAATAGCGCAACGTAAACTGGCGTTTTCGCTGCTTCGACGTTTCATCGTAGCAGACTGAGAAGCTATTATGCTAAACGATCTAGTAGTCCACTTCCTTAATCCAGATTCTGGAAAGGAGTCATTTTTGTGTTTCGCGTCGAATCTGTCGTCAGGAGGTTTCACATGGCCAGATTTGAGCGCGTTTACAGGCTTGATTTAACAGACAAGGAGCGCTCCGACCTCATGAGGATCGGAAACTCCATGAAGTTACCGGCGATCCGGATTTTGCGAGCCAATGTCATGCTCGCTTATGCCGACGAGTTAACAGTGCCCGAGATAAGGGCGCGCTTGAATGTAAGCGCTTCTATGGTGCATGACACGGTAGCCAAGGCGCTCAAGCTCGGCGTCATGAAGGCGCTCGACGATTTGCCGCGCTCAGGAAAGCCAGTCAAGATCACGCCGGAAGCCAGGGAGTGGCTCGTAAGCGTTGCCTGTACTAAGCCGGCTCAGTTCGGATACCCGCACGAACTCTGGACAGAGCGTTTACTCAGCGAGCATGCCCGCAAGCATTGCACAGAGGCAGGGCACCCGAGCCTCGGCTGCATCGCCAGTTCGACGGTCCACAAGATTCTGGACAAGCGCGACGTGAAGCCGCACAAGATACGGTATTACCTCGAAAACCGGGATCCCGACTTCGAGGGGAAGATGGCTCAGGTTCTGTGCGTCTACAAGCAGGTCGCTATGTACAGAGAGACTGGCATGCCGGACGATGTCTGCGCCGTGGTCTCATACGATGAGAAACCCGGCGTTCAGGCTATTGGCAATACAGCCCCAGATCTGCCACCGGTTCCCGGCAGGCACGCGAGTGTTAGTCGCGATCACGAATATGTGCGTCACGGCACCGTTACCCTGTTGGCTGCGCTTGACCTGATGGACGGCACCATTAACGGCATCGTGCGAGAGCGTCATCGCACCGCCGAGTTTATCGAACTGCTAAACCTGCTCGATGAGCGCTACCCAAAAGGCTCGCGGATACGCGTTGTTCTGGACAACCACTCGGCGCATACTTCGGCGGAGTTGCGCGAGTACCTGCTGCAGAAAACGGATCGCTTCGAGTTCATCTTTACACCGAAGCACGGCTCATGGCTAAATATAGTCGAGAGCTTCTTTGGTAAAATGGCGAACACAATGCTTCGAGGTATTCGAGTTAAATCGAAGCAGGAGCGCATCGAGCGCATCGAAAAATTCCTTGCAATGGTAAACGCCGAACCCGTTGTCTTCCGGTGGAAATACCGCATAGACGAGGTAACAGTATGAGACCTGCCAGCGCCGAACTAAGGAATCGATCTACTAGGCTCCGTTTGACCGAAGTTGCCACCTGGCGGCCAATGCGTCTTCATTATATCTCAGGGAGCTCACCCGGCTTATTTGCGAACGGAGGGGCACCGTTTGCTACAACCGCGCATCCTGGAGCTTGTGATTAGTCCCAGCCGAGTTACAGACCGATTACACAGTCAAAATTAACCGGGCATAGTGCGTTAGGCGTGCAAGTGTTGGCGATCCAACTCATCGTCTGTGGCTTTCGGCGGGTAATCGCCACAAGGAGACGAGTAGCTTTGTCAGATTTTCTTGGCTTGAACCATCAGGATCGTGAAGCCATCACGCGTGCTGCCAGCATCGTGGTCGCTGAAATCTGGCGCCGTACATCATCGTTAGAATTCACACCTGCTGAAACATCATTGGATCAGCGAATTAGTGGTATCGTTCGAGACCTGTTTAAGTTCGGGATCGATGCGATAAAGCAGTATGGCTCAATCAATATGGCGGGGTTTGACGTAGCTAAGCACTTACAATTGCATGACAGTGCTTTTGCGGTGGTCCAGCGAACCGAGCCCGCCTTTAAGAACGCCGTTATCAAAGCCCGATGTGCTGACCTCTGCACAGCTTTGGGGGCCGAGACTGCCTCTCACATGATAGGGCTGGCAAATGAACTTTCACAGTACCAATCTCTAATCTCGGACCGATCGCGGACGGTTAACGCCGAGCTGTTGTGGTGCACTGCTGCTGAAGCGGCGATGCGATCAATATATGATTCGCTTCCACTTCTTTAATTCGGACCTGCTCTAAGGTCGACGCCATCGTGCGGAGGCAGAACCAACACCTGGGATTCCGAGAATCGGATGACCCAGTGCGTCTTCAACGGGACGACCAGCCAGTTCACCTATGCGGCGGATGGAATCCGTCATCGCTCCGTTGTTAACGGCGTGACCACAGATTTCGCGCTCGATGCATCGATGTTCGTCCGCGAGCTGCGCAATGGCGCCAGCACAGCTACCTATTTGGTAGGCGCCCGTGGTCCGGAATATCGGCGAGATGATGTAGCTGGAATGCAATTCAGGCGAGTTCCTATTGCCGCTGTTATACGCTGTTCGCAGGCTCACAGCTACAGCGCGGGTGTAAATATTAGCCTTGTAACCGTCTAATCGCCTCCACGCCCTGCATCGCGCCTGATCGGTG
>CAIXIX010000136.1 GCA_903919615.1 uncultured Chthonomonas sp. | reverse complement strand
TGTTCGTGAGGAGCTTCCTCGCGAAGCGGCAAGAGAGCTGGAAGAGAAGCTGGACCAGCCCTACAAGGTCGAGCTGATTAACGATCTGCCGGAAGGCGAAGTTATCTCCTTCTATCGGCAGGGCGATTGGGTCGATCTCTGCCGTGGGCCCCACGTACCCAGCACGGGCAAGCTGAAGCACTTCAAGGTTCTTCACACTGCCGGCGCCTACTGGCGCGGCAGCGAAAAGAACAAGATGCTGACGCGCGTGTACGGCACGGCATGGCATTCCAAAGCCGACCTCGAGGACTACCTGAACCGGGTTGAAGAGGCGAAAAAGCGCGACCACAGAATACTGGGTCGAGAGCTTGGCCTCTTCATGTTCTCTGATGAAGTGGGCAAAGGACTGCCGCTGTGGCTGCCGAAGGGCGCGACGCTCCGCGACACGCTGATCGACTTCATGAAGGCTGAGCAGCTAAAACGCGGATACCAGGGAGTTGTCACTCCGAATATCGGTTCCTCGAAGCTGTATGAGAAGAGCGGCCACCTGGTTACGTACCGCTCCAAGCTGTATCCGCTGATGACGGATCCGGAGTCTGGCGAGATCTATGTGCTCAAGCCGATGAACTGCCCGCACCATATAATGATCTACGCCAGTGAGCTACGCTCCTACCGTGAGCTTCCCATTCGCCTGGCTGAGTTCGGCACGGTTTATCGGTACGAGCAGTCCGGCGAGCTTACGGGCATGCTGCGCGTGCGCGGCTTCACGCAGGACGACAGCCACCTGTTCGTAACACCGGCGCAACTTGGCGCAGAGTTCAAGGGCGTTGTCGACCTGATGCTCTTCACTCTAAAGCGACTTGGGTTGGAAGACTACCGCGTGCGAATCGGAATTCGAGACCCGAAGGACGACAAGTACATTGGCAGCGATGAGAACTGGGAATCTGCCCAGAAGGCGATCATCGATGCGGTGGAAGAGCTTGGTATGGAGTACGAGATTGCCGAAGGCGATGCCGCATTCTATGGCCCGAAGCTCGACCTTCTCGTGCGGGACGCCCTGCGGCGCGAATGGCAGATGGGTACAGTCCAGGTGGACTACAACCTGCCGGAGCGCTTCGAACTGGAGTATATCGGCGACGACGGAGCACGGCATCGGCCAATCATGATCCATCGCGCGCCATTCGGTTCGCTAGATCGTATGATCGGCCTGCTCGTGGAGCACTACGCCGGGGCCTTCCCCTTCTGGCTGGCACCGCAGCAGATCGCGATCATTCCTATCTCGGACAGGCACCATGCCTACGCCGAGGAGGTTCATGTGAAGCTGCGAGAGGCCGGGTTCCGGTCGGCAGTCGATAGCCGCAACGAGAAGATGGGCAAACGCATTCGCGAGAGTGAGATGCAGAAGGTGCCCGTGATGCTCGTGCTTGGCGATCGAGACGTCGAAAACGGAACGGTGAGCGTTCGCCGCAGAGGCGAGGGCGACCTCGGCGCGAAGTCGTTTGAAGAGGCAATCGCCTACTTCAAGGAGCTCGCTGGAGCATAGCCTGCTCTTACCCAGCAGGGTGGTTGCGCTACTTGCTTCGCATGTTCAATACGACTATCCGAAGAAGGCTGGTGGGAACACCAGCCTTCCCGGATAGATTCTCTCCTCGTCAAAGGCAAGCGCCATAAACACGTTGTTTGGCACTGGGATATTGCAGGTTAATCCAAGTTCGGATGCCGGCTTAGACCCGAACCTCGGATAGTACTCCAGATGCCCGATGAGCGCGATCATGGAGATGCCAAGCGCAGTGGCACCCGCCACACCTGCAGTCTCAGCCATTAGAAGTTACCGTTACGAACAAGAGGTAGCGCCGCAAGCTGAGCCGCCGTTAGTGGCACAATCGGGTAGCGATTGAGGTATTTATCGGCATATTTCGACTTCTCGTACAGAAACTCCAGCCGTGCGCGTGGGCTGCTTGCAAACTTCGGATCCTTCAGCTTCTCTTCGAACTCCGCTTTCAGATTTGCATCTTCCAGCAGCATCTTAACGGCGACCTTTTCCATCTGATAAGACTCGAAGTACTCCTTCTGCTCGAAGACCGTGTTCATCAAGCCCCATCGAACAAGCGAATCGGGAGCATCCGGCTCCAGCAACTGCATCAGCAGCTTGGCGCCTGGCTGTGAGGTGACGGCTACCGCCGATCCTCCCGGCAGATCAAGAGGCTCTTCGCTGCGCTCGGTGTGGAAGGAGGGCTGAAACCGAGATTCGAAGGGCATAGGGGGGAAACGAATGTCCTTGAAGCGCCAGACAGTATATCTGCCTGTCACAGGTTTGGCCAAACGCTTCAACTGAATGCCGTGACTTTTGAGTCTGCTTATCACGTCTGCCCATTGTGCCGGAATGAGATATGCGGCTGGCGCACTCACAACAAGACCTGGCAGATACTGATCTCTAATGGTTGTTTGTGTATCAACGGGTGTGCTCGTCCAGGCAGGGATCATTCCGCCGGAAACTTCGCTTCGAAACGGCTTATACTCCAGACCTCGAAACACGAACGGGCGCGAAACTGGGCTTGTGAGCGCCGTCAAAGTAACAGGCGTGCCAGCCGTAAGGCTGGCTTCAGCCGCATCCGCGCTTCGGTTCGCTGCCTTTAGGGCTTCAGCCGTTACTGCGATGTGCTCAATAACGTGCAGATTGATCGAATAGGTCGCGTCAACGCGCTGCTTGTACGTCTTCAGCATGTGTGTTTCGACGAGCATGCTGGGACGGTTGATGGCAGCCATGTACCCGGTGGAGTATCGCGGGCCGAAGTCGGAGATGGTGACACCAGCCTTCAAATTGTTGTAGTCGACCCCATCGAAATAGGGAGATGTCAGGAAGCCATCCTTTTCAACCAGCGGCATCGCCTCTGAAACCAACTGCCTGGACCATTCGATGCCAGCCGGGTTCAGCGTTGGCGCTGTGGGCACATCGATCTGAATCGTGTACTGCCAGTCTGCGCCGTCGGTGGTGTGGTTATCGAAAAGGAAGTCTGGCTTCCAACTGTGGATGAGCCCGAGCATGGCGCGCATCTCTGCGCTATCCGCCTTCATAAAGTCTCGGTTCAGGTTCAAGTTCTCGGCTGTAGCGCGCCAGCCCATTTCAACGGGGCCATTCTGGTTGATGCGGTTATACGGGGTAAAGCGCTCGTGGGCATCCACGCTGAAAACCGGGATGAGCAGAATGTTGACCTTCTTCAGCAGATCCGCATGTTTGCCAGTAATCAGAATGTCTCGTGCCAGCAGCAGATCTGCATCTTTGCCCTCAATCTCACCGCTGTGAATGCCGTTATTGATAATGACCAGTGGGCGCGAGCTAGCCGCTGCTACGACGCCGGTAAATGCATTCTCGCCACTCATTGCGAGCGCAACCATGGGCCTGCCCTGGGGACTCGTACCAAACCGAATTACCCTGGCTTTTCCATGGCTCGCAGCAGCCAAACGCTCACAGTAGGTAACCGCATCGGCGTAGCGACCCGTGGCCACGTATCCGGAGCGTTCGTAGGTTGTGCTCCAGTTCGCCTGGCTCAGCGCATAAACTGGGCTCAATGCGGATAGGGCGGCGATTGTCGGCAGGATAGCGATTCGTGCTCTAGTCATTAGTTCAGGTCCGTTTTCCCTCTAATCAGATCGAGTTCATCTCTCTACTTGCCACTATTGTAAACGGCTTTATAAGATTTTCTAATAATCTGCGTGATATAATATTATCTCAGTCTCGTTCAACGGAGGAAGATTATGATTCGAAGAGCATTCGGTCTTACCGTATTAGGTTCTCTACTCGCTTGCGCTGCGCTGGCTGGCCCGCCCGCAGAAAAGACGATCGCCCTGCACACCTGCCCGATGACCGGCGAAGCCGTCAAGGGCGAAGGCACCGGCGCCGAAGTAGTTGGTAAGTACAAGGTTACCTTCTGCTGCGCTGGCTGCAAGCCTCAGTTCGATGCCCTCAGCAAGAAGGACAAAGAGAAGAAGCTGGCAGAGATCGCGAAGAAGGAAGCAGCGAAGAAGAAGAGCTGACGCTCTATCTTTATTGAAACTAAAAGCCGAGCTCCAGTTGGAGTTCGGCTTTTGTTTTTGATGCAGCAAGGGCCGCAGCACAAAATCGCTGCGGCCCTTATCTTAGCTGTGGTTGCACTTTCCCTGGGCGAAGGTGAGGTTCACTTCGGGAGAAAGCAGCAACTACATCTTCTTTTTCGCAACGCCTTCCGGCTTGACGCCCTTCTTGTCGAGCGCCTTAATCTGCGCTACGGTGAGGACCTTCGGGTCGGAGGACTTGTCCAGAACGGCCTTGACGGCTGCGCCGTACTTCTCATTGAGTTTGGGCGGGCCGCCATCGTGGCATGCGGTGCACTTCAGGTCTGCCTTTGGATAGACAGTCTTGAGAATTGCCAGGTACGGCGGGCGGGCGAAAGATGCGATGCTGACGGAGAGGACTGCAATAACAGAGGTCCCTGTCACCAGCGCGCGGGCAATGGTGTTCTTGTTCACGATAGGCTCCTTGGTGAGGTTCGAGCTCGCGGGCAGCAATAACTGCACAACGGATTATACCGGTTTTTAGACCGTATACACCTGTGCGACGCGATTTTCGGCTTGAAGTTTCCGGCCAGGAGTTGGCAGCTAGTACAAACTCTATTTAAGTGCGTATTTTGTGCATCAGAGCCAATAAAAAGAGGCCGCTCGCCGAATAAACACGTGCGAGCGACCCTGTTCGCCCTATTGGGCGAAGAAAAGTGCGTTGACTACTTAACGCCGGCCGGCTTGCATCCCTTGGCGCAAAGCGCCTTAATCTGCGCTTCGGTCAGAGTCTTCTTGTCCTTGGCTTTCGCAAGTACGCCCTTGACAGCTTTACCATAGGCATTCAGGGCCGGTGGCTTTCCATCGTGGCAAGACTGGCAGTTAATGGTAGCGTCCGGGAACACCTTCTTGACAACGGCCACGTAGGGCGGTCGAGCAAACGCGGATACTCCGATGGACAGAACGGCGAGTAGAGCGGATCCAGATACAACCGCTCGTGCAACTTTGCTTCTGTTCACATGCATCTCCTTCCAGAGGACTTTGAGACCAACGGAATCCGTGGCCAAACTAAGTATACCGTGCTGCTTCTCGCCCCAACAGGGCGTCTACGTGCAACTGTTTAGCCTCAAAATAGGTAGATTGTGGGATGATTTTATGTTACTTAACGCCCTCGGGCTTAACACCCTTCGCGTACAGCGCCTTGAGCTGTGCCTCTGTAAGTGTCTTCTTGTCTTTCGACTTAGCAAGCACAGCCTTCACAGACTTGCCGTATTTGTTAAGTGCAGGAAACTTCGTATCATGGCAGGCGAGACAGGTGAGGCTCGACTTCGGAAATACTTTCTGAATAACGGGCATAAATTGCCCGTTAGCTAACGCCGACCCACAGGTACACATACCGACGACGAGAGCAGAGAGCGTTACCAAATTGCCAACAACTCTATTTCTGTTCATATCCGTGTCCTTTCGCAAACAGCCAATCGACGATACCTCGCCGATAACTGGATTATACCGTTCCTGTCATGTCCCTATGCGAACAAACTGGTGCAACTCTATCGCCTCTGAAGAAGTGGCCAACCTGCACCTCTGATGCGTAATCCGGGTACAATGGTCGCTACCTTTATAGATGCAAGGGAGCGCCAGAAATGGTTGAACATATTGTTCTGTTTAAGTGGAAGGCTGAAGCCAGTGCGGAGCAGGTGACTGCTGCAATTGAGGGGCTGCGTGGGCTTAAGGCGCTTTTGCCAGAGATCGTCGATCTTACTGTCGGTGAGAACTTTTGTAATCGAAATCAGGGCTTTACTCACGGGCTTGTGGTTCGATTTGAGGATAGGGCGGGGCTCGAATCCTACGGCCCGTCAGACGCACATCAAAACGTTGTTAAGAACCTGATCAGCCCAATTCGGGCAGACGTTCTCGCCATCGATTACGAGTTCTGACCAGCCGGTAACTTCGTAAGGTAGGTCCAAGGAGATTTCACGGATGATTGAGCCACCCTATCCCACACTGGATGAGCTGTTAGGCTACATTGGTGAAGCAGGACAACGACTGGCTGAAATTGAGGCTAGTGAAGGCGCGGCCGGAAACATCTCAGTCTTCATTGGCTGGGATCTCGATCCTTCCGCGCGCTTTCCCATTACCGAGCAGATCGAACTGCCCACAACTGCTGTCGAGCTTGCCGGGAAAGCATTTATCGTTACAGGCTCTGGTCGCAGACTGCGTGAGATCCATGCAAATCCCGAGGCGAACCTCGGGATTGTGCAGGTATTGGAGGGCGGCAAGACTGCTCTCCTGCACACCTCGAATGAACGGCTCTTCCAGAAGCTTACGAGTGAGTTTAATTCACACCTGGCTGTGCATCGCGATCAGATCGCTCACAACCCGACTAACTTCCATGCATTGATACATGCGCAACCGCTGCATCTTGTATACCTGAGCCACATTACCCGGTATCAGGATACGGGATATTTCAGCCGGCACGTGCTGAGATGGCAGCCGGAGTCGATCGTGAATCTGCCAGAGGGGATAGGCTTCGTGCCATTCATGCTGCCAGGTTCTCCGGAGTTGATGCTGGCGAATGTGCGCACGCTCCGCGAGCATAAGATCGCGCTCTGGGCGAAACATGGAGTAATGTCGCGCTCAAGCACCTCGGTGAAAAAAGCCTGCGATGTGATCGAATATGCCGAGACCGGCGCAAGATATGAGTACCTAAACCTCACGAATCATGGCCTGGCGGAAGGACTCTCTGCGCATGAAATCCGCATGATCTGCGATGCGTTCGGCGTGCAGCAGAATCTGTTTTAACCAGTGCGGTAAACAATGTCAGGGCGCATAATCCACGATGCGTCCTGCTGACATGAGATGGCCGTCCTTCTTCGAAAGCGCCTCGCCAGCGGGTATCGCCACCAGATTCACTGCGCAACACGCCTCAATCCTCACCTTACACTTTCCCACAGCCCCATGTAACGCATAGCGCTTGTGCGCCACGTCATACAGGTCGACGCGTTTCGCGCCAACATCAATGGTTACAGTCTTCGGGCTCGGGTACGGATTGTAGAGCAGTATGGCAGGCCAGGCTGGCAGCTTGAATGGATCCAGCGCGTTCAGGTCGATGTTGAGGATTTCGGGGACATCCGTTGCGGCGCATCTTCCAGCCACAAGCCCCACAGACGCGCCGGAGTAGAGACTAAGATCCTTCACAGGCCAGTGGTAATCCATCGCATCGCTGCAAGCAAATAACCACTTCCCCTTCCTTCCCCAGTTTATTCGCTCATATGGTATCGCATGGGCTGGATCGGAGAACCATGTTGAGCATGTTTGAGATTCCGCCGGTAGCTGATCAGGATAGAAATAGCGCATCGAATTCGTTAAGTTGAGAAACCACTTACCGATTGCGGCCGAGTATTCGGGTGCGTAACGCGCCACTGGCACGAGCACAGATAGCTGCGCCGACTCGAAAAGGTAGGCCTTGGCGGCAGGGTCGTGCCACAGGCCGCAGATGTCCGATTCACCCCATCTGTCGATTCCAATCCCCGTGTGTCCCTGTAGATGAAAGTCGAATACGCTTTGCATGTACCTGTCCAGTGGTAAATGCATACCCATCTCGGCATTGATACGCACAGCGGTTACAGCGCCGAAGGGTGCGCCAGTTTCTATGAAGGGCATCTCCTTCTGTCGGTCCCAGAATTTAAAGCACTCCAACGCTCGGTTTAGGTAGGCATCGCCCCCGCTGTGCCGGTAGGCAAGGTAGAAGAGCCAGGCAGCAAGGCCAAAGTTATCGGGCTCTTTACTGCCCTTCTCTGCAGGCTTCCATCTTTTGTAGTCGAATCCGCTGAAGTTATAGTCGGGAACGCCATCTGGGGCTTTAAGGCTATCATGCACTCGGGCAAGGGTTTCGATGCTCTTTCGCCATGTTTCCTCGGCGCCGCGGCGACCGGGATACAGATCGAGCAACCAGGCGTAGGCGACGGAGGGCTGTAGATCGTACCAGTAGTTTTCTGGGGTTGGGCCATTGCGATAGTCTGTGAGTAAATTGAGGCCGTTCTGTTTGCAAAACCAGGCGTCGCAGCGCGAAACCCAGTCAACGTCACGATAGTTTCGCATATCGATGCCGGACACTGCGCCACTGATTACGCCGAACATGCCTGTAATGCTCTCACCTGCGCCGGATTTTACGCGGTCGTCGCCAACGTAGCTGCACTGAGCAAAGTAGGTTTCGCCGGCATCGGCACTGATCCGGCTCAACGGCAGATCCGGTCCGATTGCCTTAGGATTGAAGGCGAGATTAACGTAGTTGCGGCATCGCTGTTTCCAGTCCACATACCGATATGGCGAGGGCATCGGAGGCATACTTTCGACTGCCAGCATCCTCTTCTGACCAGCCTGTGCCGATAAAGCAGCCGGAGCGCTCGAGATGAAATTGAGGCCCGAGAGGATTGCAGACGCACCGACAGGCCCATCGATGGCAACAGAGATGCGCACAGGGCGATTGAAATCGGGCCTAAAAACACGCGGATCGAGCGGGCGGGAGTATTGCCCCGGGATGTCGGCCCCCCAGGCGGGCGAGTAGCTGCGCTCTGTGCCGCTTCCATCGTAGTCGGCCAGCAACTGAACGATTAGCCTTGCTCCGCCGGCCAGGTGAATGTTGAGCGAAATCGCGTTTGCGCCTTTCGGCAGCATAACAGGCTGCGAAACCATCGCAGAATAACTGTTCTTAACCCAGAGCTCGATGCCGTTACGCCCGGAAGCGGCGACGCCATCTCCACCTTTCATCCATGCTTGCTGCTTTGTCAGGAGATCCGGAGTAAAGGGCGCGGCAATCGGATCCTGAGCGCAAGCTGAGTGGCATGAGAGTGTGGCGATCACAAACAATATACTGGCAAATCCAATTCGCATCGAGGCGCCTCCTCGCGGTCTCTCAAAGATCAAATATTTCTATAGGAACATTAACCACATCCCAGTAAACTCCTCTTCACGTGTCAAAGTCAAAACTGGCAACAAAAACACTCCCACTATTTTTAGTTCCACTGCGACACTTTTACCTTCAAAACCGCGTCGTCTCAATATCAACCACTTCAGGAGTTAACAATGGTTCTCACCTCCGATATTACACGCGCCTCCCTAAAGGCAGATTGCCCACGTAAAGAGCTATTCGAAGCGGTTCAAACAGTAGGACACGCCGTCAGTGGCCGCAGTTCATTGCCTATTCTTAGCCACATACTTATCCAGGCGGAAGAGGGCGGCCTCAGGCTGGTTGCAACCGATCTCGAGTTGGGGATCTCCTGCCGCATCAATGCCTCCGTGCTTGAGGCTGGCGCGCTCACTGCACCATCACGAACTCTCACAGAGGTGCTTGCGAACCTGCCAGACAAGGGCGACGTGGCGCTGTCGGTTGATAAGAGCCATACGGTTCGCGTTCACTGCGAAAAGTCGGACTATAAGATTTTGGGTTTGCCGGCCGATGAGTATCCCAATCTTCCGGATGTGCTTGATTCGGCGAGGTTCTCAATTCCGCAGGGGCGAATGAAGGAGATGATCCGACACACGCTATTCGGGGTCTCGACCGATGAAACTCGCGCGATTCTTACCGGGATACTGATGGCATTCGATGGTGAAACGCTTCGGCTCGTTTCCACCGATACGCACCGGCTTGCATCGATCGTATCGCAGGTGAACGATGGCCAGGGCGCACAGAACGCGATTGTTCCCGCAAGAGCAATGAACGAATTGATTCGACTGCTGACCGATGCGGAAGGCAGCGTGCAGGTAACGCTTTCGGCCAACCAGGTGCGGTTTGAGCTGCCGGGTGACGATGGCATCCAGATCATCTCGCGGCTCATCGAGGGCCAGTTTCCGAACTACCAGCGCGTCATCCCCACGTCTTACCTTCGCAGAATTAAAGTCCCGGTTCAGCCACTGCTGCGGGCTGTTCGCCGCGCCTCCATTGTTGCACGCGAAAACGCATTCCGAGTGATCATGCGCACCAACGATGATCACCTTGTACTGACAGCCGAGAGCCAGACCATTGGTAACGCGTACGAAGAGGTTGAGATCGAGCGCGAAGGCGATGACGTTGAGGTGGCCTTCAACTCCAAGTATCTGCTCGACGTGCTCACCGTGCTTGAGACAGAGAGCGTCTACCTTGAGCTGACCGAACCGCTGAAGCCAGGCCTACTTCGACCTGTGCCTGCGCAGCAGACCGAAGAGGGTGGAGCCGACACGGGAGCGCCGGATTATCTGTGCGTTCTTATGCCGATGCAGATCGTGTAGACGCTCGTCGACCGACGAGACTTGCGAACCATTGACAGCAGTTGACAAAACTGCACATATTTGGTATAATTTAATGTTGGCTTTATTGCCGGATCACCTTCGATTAGACGACGGAGTGGGCGCAGTTTGCCCGCTCCAGTTCGGCAGGAGAATGCGTTTTGTCTGACGAAACCCCGCCCGAAAACCCAACCCCTCCGTCTGAGGGAACGGGAGACGCTGGCGAACTCATGCAGGTAGATATTGAGCATGAGCTGCGCCGCTCCTACCTGGGATACGCTGTCTCCACACTGGTCTCCCGTGCGCTTCCCGACATTCGCGATGGATTTAAGCCCGTTCAGCGCCGCCTTATGTATGCCATGCGCGAACTGAACGTCGGCCCGAACTCTGCGCGCGTCAAGTGCGCGCGCGTCGTGGGTGAGACCATGGGTCTCTATCACCCACACGGCGACAGCTCCATCTACGGCACGCTTGTGCGCCTAGCACAGCCTTTCAGCATGCGTTATCCTCTGATCGATGGTCAGGGTAACTTCGGTAGCATCGATGCAGACCCGCCGGCCGCCATGCGATATACCGAGTGCCGTCTCACTCCGGTCGCAATGGAAATGATGGAGGACATCGACCGCGAAACCGTCGACTGGATGCCTAACTACGACCAGTCGATCCGAGAGCCGCGCGTCCTTCCAGGCAAATTCCCGAACTTCCTCTGCAACGGTGGCGAAGGTATCGCCGTAGGTATGAGTACGAGTGTTCCGCCGCATAACCTGCGCGAAATCATCGATGCCCTCTACCACGTGCTGGAGCATCCGGACTCAACTCCCGAGGATGTCATCAAATTTGTTCCCGGGCCAGACTTCCCCACAGCAGCATTTATCCTTGGCACCAATGGTGCCCGAGAGGCCTACCGAACCGGCCGCGGCCGCGTTATTATGCAGGCTAAGTTCACCATCGAGCCTCAGGATAATGGCAAGAACAGCATTATTATCACCGAACTGCCCTATCAGGTGATCAAGGCGCGCCTTATTCAGCATATCGCGGATTTGGTACGCCACAAAAAGGTCGAAGGTATCACGGATATCAACGACTTCAGCGATAAGCACGGCATGCGGGTCGTTATTGACCTGCGCCGCGATGTGATGCCGATGCGCATCGCAAACTTCCTGCTGAAGCACACCGATATGCGCCAGACCTTCGGTATCATTCTGCTCGCATTGGTAAACGGACAGCCGAGGCTGCTCAACCTGCCACAGGCGCTGAACCTCTACCTCACGCATCGCAAAGAGGTCATTGTTCGCAGAACGCGATACGAACTGGCGCGCGCCAAGGCGTTGGCCCATATTCGCGAAGGTCTTCAGATCGCGCTCAACTTCCTTGATGAGATCATTGCCCTCATCCGAAGGTCGGCGAGCGCAGAGGCCGCGCGAAGTGAGATGTGCTCGAGATTCGGGCTGACGCAGATTCAGGCCGAAGCCATTCTAAATATGCAGCTACGCCAGATATCTCAGCTTGAGCGGCAGAAGATCGAAGACGACTACAAGCGCCTCCTGCGCGAAATGGCGGCCCTTGAGGATATCCTCGTGACGCCAGCCAGAGTGGCAGCGATCGTTCGCGATGAGCTCAAGTACCTGCGCGACAAGTATGGCGACGATCGGCGAACGCGGATTATTCCGACGGAAGCTGATGATATCAGCGACGAAGATCTCGTTCCGGAAGAGAAGACGCTGGTAACCATCTCGAGAGATGGCTATATCAAGCGCGTCCCAGTGGATACCTACCGAACTCAGAAGCGCGGCGGTCGCGGAGTTCAGGCGGCAAACCTGAAGGACGAGGACCAGCTTCTGCATCTGTTTGTCGCGACAACAACACACTACATTCTCTTCTTTACCGATCGCGGACGCGTCTATCGCCTCAAGGCGTACGAAGTTCCGCCAACATCGAGACAGGCGCGCGGACAGCATATCAACAACTTCATTCAGGTTGAACCGGGAGACAAGATCACCGCCATTCTGCCGATGAAAGATATGACGGCGCCGGGCTACCTGCTATTGGCGACAGAGAATGGCGAAGTAAAGCGCACCGCGCTGAGCGAATTCGCAAATCTCCGCGTTAACGGCAAGAAGTGCTTCGATATTGAAGAGGGAGACAGTCTCGACTGGGTTCGCCACTCTACTGGCGAGCAAGAGGTGATCATGGTCACCCGTAACGGCATGTCAATCCGCTTCCTGGAGCAGGACATCACGGCCCGCAGCAACACCGCTGGCGGCGTTCGAGGCATCGAAATGCGCGACCCGAAGACGAAGCTGCTGAAGGACAAAGTGGTGGCGATGGATCTCATCAGCCCCACAAGTCAGCTGCTGGTCTGCAGCGAAAAGGGCTTCGGAAAGCGCACCGACCTCTCCTCGTATCGTGCACAGACACGCGGTGGACGCGGCATCATCACGATGAACGTCACCTCGAAAACAGGCCCGATTGTGGATGCAGCGGTTGTTGAGCCGGAAGATAAGCTGATGGTCCTCACAGAATCTGGCGTTGCCATTCGTATGGATGTCGCGCCAATTCGCGCAACCGGACGAAGCACGCAGGGCGTCACGCTGATTAAAGTCGGCGCGGGCGACAAGGTCGTGACCATCGAGCGCCTGCTCGATACTGATCTGGATGAAGCAGAAGCGGCCTCCGGTGAATCGAACGGCGAAGAGACGGAGCCCACAGCAGAGTAGCGCCCGTAACGCTAGTAGAAGCAAAATCGCTTGATTGGCCCTCTCACTGCGAGTCTAATCGTGTTCAATTACTACGAGCATGGTTTTGCACACATCTGGAGGCGCGCAGTGGCCCATCTCCCTGCGAGAGTGGTCTCCACCGTGTTTCTCTACTGCGGCCGAGCGTGCGAGGGAGTAAAGCGGAAAGAGTAGGCCCTATGCTCTTCTCCCCAGGGCTCCTATGCCGCCCGAAGAATGAGGGAATCAGGCATGGGATGAATTCGGGCGCGCACAGTGTACCTGGGCGAGAGTCCCGTAGCGCACGCCGCTCCCAGACCAAACGCACTGCCTTTGGACTTGCGTTGTGATTTCTGCTAGCTCGGAATGAATCACGATCAGCCATCGTCTTGGCCATGCCAGATTAGATATAGTCAGCCGATTGGGCCCGAAACCGGAGCACAATCGGCTGATATACTGTGTAGCACTCGTGTGATCCTGATTGAACTTAACTGACCGATATTTCGGCAACTGCGAGGAGGTGTGTGTAGAATGACAGCGCTGGCCAACGATCTACCTGTTTGGGATATGACCCCGATCTTCCCGTCTCTCGCATCCGAAGAGTTTGTTGCCGAATTTGAGGCCCTATGCGCCGGAATCGAAACTCTCGCCGCACTGTTTGATACTCACAACGTAAATCGCCGTTTAGAATCCTCCGTAGACGCTGCTTTTGTCGCGCAGTACGAGGAGATTATCGAAAAGACGAGCGCGCTTCAGCAGCGGTTACGAGCGGTGAGTTCCTACATCGGCTGCTTCGTAACCACCGATGCGCGAGACGATGCCGCTCGATCAAGAGAATCGCTGCTTTCAGCACGATCGGTTCGCCTCCAGAAACTATACACCCGGCTAGTTGCCTGGGTTGGAACAACCGATACCGAAGCGCTGCTAGCCGCATCCGGTGTTGCGCGCGACCTTGAGTACAATGTAAGGCGCGCAGCTGAGCAAGCAAAGCATCAGATGTCTCCCGTGGAGGAGGATCTCGCTTCGGAGCTGCAGTCTCCCGGCATCTCCGGATGGGTGAAGCTCCACGCAAATCTCACTGCGATGCTGAATGTTCCGCTTACCGTAGATGGCGAAACAAAAAGCCTGCCGATGAGTGCGGTGCGATCGCTTGCAACGGATAGCCGCCGAGAAGTTCGCAAGGCAGCCTTTGAAGCGGAGATTGCAGCGTGGGCCGAGACGGCAATGCCGCTGGCTGCTGCGCTAAATGGCGTGAAGGGCTACCAGCAGGTAGTGCGCAAGCGCCGAGGTTATGCGAACGACATTGAGCCAACCTTAAGCGCAAACGGAATCGATGCGGAGACCCTTGAGGCGATGCATACCGCGTGCGTGGAATCTTTCCCAGATTTCCGCCGATACATGAATGCCAAAGCGAAAGCGCTTGGTGTCGAGAAGTTGGAATGGTACGACGTCTCTGCCCCGCTCGGCGAAGAGGGCAAAAGCTGGAGTTGGAGCGAAGCTGAAACATTTGTCGAGACCAATTTTGCCCGCTACTCGCACCGACTGGCCGGCTTTGCCCGCATGAACTTCACCGAAAACTGGATCGACGCGGGGCAGCGTGTCGGCAAGGTTGGCGGCGCCTACTGCACCGGACTTCGCCCGGGCGAATCCCGAATTCTGATGAACTATAATGGCTCGTTCAACAGCGTCAGCACGCTCGCGCATGAGCTAGGCCATGCCTACCACAACCTGAACCTCAAAGAGCGTAAGTCGATGCAGCGCGCTACCCCTGCGACACTGGCGGAGACTGCCAGCATCTTCTGTGAGACGCTGGCGTTTGATGGCGCGTTAGCCTCGGCGGATAATTCTGAGCGGCTGGTTCTGCTTGATACCGTTCTAGAGCGAAACCTGATGGTGGTGGTAGATATCCACTCGCGCTTCCTGTTTGAGAAGAGCGTTTTCGCGAAGCGACAGGAGCGAGAGATCACCGTCGCCGAGTTCAAGGAGCTGATGACCACCGCGCAGCAGCAAACCTACGGCGATGCGCTCAACAGCACCCACCCCTTCATGTGGGCCGTAAAGGGTCACTACTATAATTCAGGGTTTTATAATTATCCGTACACTTTCGGGCTTTTGTTCGGTCTTGGGCTGTATGCGCGCTTCCAGGCATCGCCAGACGAGTTCAGGGCAGATTACGATGACTTCCTCAGCTCAACCGGAATGTACGACGCGCATACACTTGCTGCCCGGTTTGGGATCGATACACACAGTGTGGAGTTCTGGAGATCGAGTTTGGATGTGATACGAATCCAGATTGGAGAGTTTGATCAGTTGATCGGGTAGGCGCTACGCAAGTTCCGGCGGATGGTGGAACCGCGTTTGGATCATGGAGGCCGATACCAACCAATCGGCGAAACACGACCAGCCTCGTGTGGCCGCAGGTCATATTCCGTTTTTTGGTCGGGGCAAGTTCCTGAGTCCGTCCTTTACAGCGCAGCGCTTGTAGTCGCTTTTAAGCGTACTGCCGAATGCCACGGGGGCCGTAAAATGAATGTAAACTCTCACGATATTACATATACCAGCAGTTCGCAAAATGCAGGAACCACACCAGAGGAATCTTGGCCCGAAGTCCCCGGTTCTGAGTATACACCCGACTATTCTCCCGACGGTCGCTATGGGCGCGAAACTCGCCTTCAAAACATTATTTCAGCGATCTGCGTTATGGGTACGCACGAGAAATCAAGGATGCTGGTAAACGATTGGGAGCGGATCTTGGGCAAACCCATCTGCGATGATAAGGGTTGGGAGAACCTATTCACGGCTCATCCCGAATTCTTCAAGGTTACGCGAAAAAAGACCAGGAACCCGCGGGACGATCAGGACACTAAAGAAGAGACGTGGGCAGCACTGAAGGTTCGGCTGGTGGCACCGGAAGGTAAGTTAGATGTATCAAACATTGAGATCCTTACTAAACTTGCTGTCGAACTGCAAAACAGGCACATCGCCTATCTTCAGGAGAAGCGATGGAAAATCACTACGTTTGCTCCCGCTATTGCCTCCGCCATAGCAGCGGCCGCAGCGATTGCAGGTGCAATAATCAGTTTCAAAGCCAGTCACGATGCCGCTGCTGCAAGCTCTAATGCCACGATTCGCGCCGCTGACGTCAAAGGGCAACTCGATACGCTTCAAAAGCAGTTGGAAAGTAAACAAGGAGCTGGGTCTTCAAACGCCGCTGGTGATAATGCCAAGAGAGTTGGAAGTCCTACTACTCAGCGGTCTAATAAATAGGACTTTCGCTTACCCTGTGTATGCTGGTATCCGTGGGTTTCTGAGTTGGTCGATTAGGTAGTTCCTTAGCAGGTCGGCTTGCGCCTGGTACAGTGTCACGGACTGCTTAACAGCGGCTACTTTGATTGCAAGCCAAGCCTGGTAGCAGCACGCTATGTGGTTGCGTTGTGATCTCGCCTTTCGGCACTGGCATTTTTCCGTGCCAACAAGCTGTTTCAGTTCACGGTGCATCTGCTCGATCTGCCATCGCACGGCGCCTTGTTTCTCAACGTCTTGCGCAGTAATCGAACGTGGGGGATCACCTTGTGAGCTTATAAAGTGCTCACGATTGGTGATAATCCATTCAACGTCGCCGTTCTTGGCGACTATCTTGAAGAGACGCACGAGAAAAGGTACAGCTTTCAGGTGCACCAGAATGCCATTGGCGAGCTGTTCATCTGTCCAAACGATTTGATCAAGATGGACGTTGCCTTTACCCTTTTCGGGACTGACCAGGCGGTTGCTCTTGAGAGACGTCACGAAGAAAAGTCCAAGTCGATGGATAGTTTTGAGGTTATCCACGGAGGCATACCATGTGTCGAAAAGGATTGTTTTGGCTTTGATCCCTTTGTCGGCAATAGCGCGGACAAGCATTTCCAGAAAGTGATCGTTCTTGGTCTTGCCATCACTTTCACGGTCGTATATGCGGAAGTCGATGGGGTAATAGCCGCCATCTTCTCCAGTCGTGTGGACCAGGTTTACGATGCCAATGCCGCGTACCAGTCCGTGTACGGCACCGCTATATTGCCGATTTACAAGCTCAATAGACTTCGAGTACTCTTTGTTCTGGACGCTGTCGTCCAAGATCAAATATGCGTCTTCGCTGTCATTTATAAGCGGAGCGACGAGATCCCAGAGTTCTCTGGCTGTTCGCTTATCATGGCGAAGGAAATCGCTGATCGCGTCGTGGCTCGTGCCGGGCCGACCCTCAAGATGGTTTGCCAGGTTCGTGCACGTGTAGTTGCCGCATGTCGCGACAAGATATTCAATATATTGCAGCTTGTTCAAGATTCGCGATTGTGAATCAATCGGTGGAATCGTGTCAAGCGGCTACCATGAGAATTTTAAGCGAAGCGAAAGTCCTAATAAAGTCACCCGACATAACCAAACCGGAAGAGACTAATCGGCATCGTTTCCGTGATTACGCGCTCGAAGGAAGCCTCAAAGACTGTCCTACAGCCTCCAAAAAGGTCGCATAAAGACCTAATTCAGCAGCTCAACCGTCCATTCTGGATGTCATCTGGAGGTGCCAGCAAGGAAGATGTACTGAATGAAACCAACACTTGTGAATAAATCTGATGATGGACCGATTCTGAATTCAATCATCTCGTGTATTGTTAGCATTGAGTGCTCAGAGTACTTTTCAGAGCACCTTGGAAAGTCTCAGCCGGAACAAAAGTCCTACGTTACTGAATTTCAAACATGTCTCAAATCTGTGTTTGCACACGTAATGCCGGATGTAACCTGGAGTGTAGAATATCGCCCTAGAGTAGATTCTGGTGACTCCATCGACATTTTCGGCAAAGGGTCGAATTTCGTTGTGGCAGTTGAGTTGGACAAAAATCGTGCGGACCAAGTCGCCAAGAAGTTCGTTTCTCGAATGGCAATCCTTCCAACGACGACGATCTACTTTATTTCACTTTGTTACCCAGGAACAGAGCATATGAACAAGTCCAGATCCGAATGCGTTAAGTATTTCGGATATTGCGCAACACTGGCGAGCCGCATGGAAAACTACTACGCTGGCTTTATCATCGAGTAATAAACCAACGCTTAGTTCCAGCGGACGGTATATGGCAGCCGCAAAACTGCTCTATCTGCAGGGGTACGCGCCAAGATAGTTTTATAATGAAAGATCGGGAAGCGTCCGCGCCGCATCGATCTGATCCGCATTGCAGGCATGAACAGCTGGCGCGCGGACCTCACGCCGATTGAACGGACTTAAGCAATGGAACACCCACCGAATATTGATTGGCCCTTCTTCGCGTACGGCCTCTTCAGGCCCGGGCAGTTGGCCTTCTTCCAGTTACGTGAACTCGTCGCTAAGGTTGATGAGCCGGCACGAGTTGCAGGAAGCCTCCTACTTCGCGACGGTTTGCCGATTATCGATCCCGATTCACGGGAACGCACCGAAGGTGCGCTGCTGACATTCCTACCTGAGCGGGCTTCGGACGCATACGATTGCATCTCGACTATGGAGCCGGACAAGCATTACCGCTGGAACGAAGCTAAAATCAACGGAGTATCAGCGAACGTGCTGGTAGGTAGGTCTCCAAGAAAGGGCAGCGTGGTTTGCGAGGACGCTGTATGGGACGGTTGGAACGACCCGCTCTTCACGGCAGCCTTGGAGGTGGTGGAGGAGACACTCAAGTCGCAGGTTTTCGACTGGGACATGAAGTCTCTATTCAAACTGCAAATGGCCTACCTCCTACTATGGTCCTCCATTGAGCGCTACGTGTCGTTGCGCTATCACCTCGGCGACAAGGTCACAGCTAAGGTCGGTAAGCTCGCAACCGAGTCAGCATTTGCCACGAGCCTTAAGCAACACGTCCACCTTAATGATAGCCAGGGAGGCTATCGCGAAGTCTATCGCGCCGATCGGCCCGGCGAAAGGGTAGTTCTTAACCCTCACTCGCCGGACAAGGCTGTCGATTACTATTATCAAGTACGGTCCAACATCACCCATCGGGGCAAGGGGGTACCTCGGGACTACGATCTGCTCAAAAAGTCTCTGGAAGAGTTGCTGAACATATTCAGAGATGTGTTGAAAGCGGCCAAACGCGATGCCAAACACTCGGCCTAACAACCGGTACATTGCATTGGTTCGAATTCACGTTCAGCCAGCTTGCCATGGCATAGGGTCGATGTTGGCGGTCAAGGGTCACTACTGTAATTCAGGGTTTTATAATTACCCTTATACTTTTGGACTCTTGTTTGGCCTGGGATTGTATGCGCGCTTCCAGGCGTCTCCGGATGAGTTCAGAGCCGATTACGACGACTTCCTGAGTTCGACCGGTATGTTCGATGCACATACTCTTGCTTCGCGGTTCGGGATCGATACGCACAGTGTGGAGTTCTGGAAAAGTAGCCTCGATGTTATTCGAAAGCAGATCACGGAGTTTGAGGGGTTGATTAAGTAGACGCCTTACAAGAAACCGCCGTCTCGTCTACTTCGTCTTAAGAAGTGTAAAGCATCAGATTATGTCTGTGAGAACGAAGGTAGTCGCAAGTGGATCTTACACCTGAACTGATCGACAAATTAGTCCCCGTGATGCTCGATCGGCCGGCTCTCTTTGTTGTAGGAGCCGGCGCCTCTTTTGGACTCTCGCCGAGTTATGGCTTCCTGCGTGGGGTTGCCGAGCAGTTGACGTACGACGCTGGTGGCTTTTGCCCAGAATACCAGCCGGGTATTGAGGTGGTCAGGCTGAACGGTTCACACGACAAGTACAATCGCGCTTCGCCGTATGTTAGACATATCGGAGCAGGTACATTGCGCGGGATTATGTATTCAGAACTCCAGGTTTCGCAGCTGCCCGGAGTATGCAACCCATACCAGGTTTTCAACAAGGTTCACCCGGACGGATGCATCCTCAGCTTTAATGTGGACGGGATCGCTGAACGCTCGGTTCAGACAATTCCCGTATTGGCACCTCATGGCAGCCTATTAAGCATTCACGGATCGGCGGAGGGCTTGCGGCAGTTGACTCGCGACAGCTTGCGTTACGGAGTCGATCTGTCTGGTATGAAGGGAGGATTTGCAGGTCTTACCCTGTCCGTGCCCGAGTCGTTGACTATCACCTCGTTTCAGCCTGAGTATGCGGAACTCGAACCGCGCTTCGATCAGTGTGAATCCGTGATTATCGTGGGTTATTCGTTTGGCCGCGTTGGAAACGATATCGATGATCGTGAAACCCTACGGTACCTTGCTAGCCTGTTGAATCGCCGGCAAAAGCCTGTCTACGTGGTTGATATCGCGCCAGAACACACGGCGGGAATGATCGATCAATGGTGTCCGGGCGTCCGCGTCGTCCCGGTGAAAGCAAGCTGGCGGCCACTCACAATGGCGATCCTGCGGTTGGTTGGCGAATCCTGCGGGCGCAAGTTTCTGCCGAACGCCGGGATCGGCCCCACGGTTTACGAATACTATTCTCGAGCCTGCGGAATAGAAGAGGTGATTGGTCCAACCCATCGGTGGCAGGACTACCCTATTGAGACGCTCGCCTTAGCACGATGCGGCGATATGGAGTCCCTGCTGTCACGACGGGAATTCGAGTTCCTGTGCGCAGCTTTTCGCAATTAGTGCTCGCTATCCTGCCAAGCGTGCTCAGTTTATGTCGGCGGAGTCGGCCGGTACTGAAGAATGTTGGTCACTCGAATGACACAGATCAAGAAATGTGCTTACTGCGGGGGGCCAGGGCCTTTTACAAACGAGCATGTCGTGCCGGCATTTCTATACCGAGCTTGCCCGAATCAAAAAACGATGTACCATCCAGCGAAGGACGAGTACATCAAAACGGAAGTCAAGATCGGAGACGTTTGCCGAGGATGTAACTCCGGCCCGCTTTCTGAGCTCGACGCTCGTGGCAAGACTTTTTTTGAGAAGAACGAATGCACGCGATCGTTTATGGCCGGTCAAGTCCTTCGGGTCGACTATGATTACGACATTCTACTTCGGTGGTTGCTCAAGCTCAGCTACAACAGCTCTCGCGCAATGAGCAGCCAGTCCGATGTGCTGGAAGCATGCGCCGGGTTTATTCTTGGGCGGGAGGAATTGCTGCACAGCGCGGCAGTAATGTTGGAGGTTGTAAGCGAACCCGATCACGCCGGCCTTTCTGAAGCTGATCGCGATAGCCTTGCAGATGATGGAGCCTCCCTTTCAAGCTGGTTTCGATTCGGGCGATTCGGCATTTCTCACAGCGAATTATCACCGGCGGAATCGCGATTCATAGTGCTAAATGCGTTTCACTTCTATATCGCCCTGTTCTCAACCGATGTTCCTAGGAAACAACGGCGAGATTGGACCAAATGCTTGCAGGTAGGATGGCCAGACGTAACGGTGATTTCGTCTGGCAGGTCAGCGGTTGCAGTTCGGGTATCCAACAGAACCAGCTTCGACACACAAAATCGAGAGCAATTGTTGTCGCAAATGCCGGCATGGCAAAGGCACGTGGGCCGTAAGTAAGGTCCTAAAGGCCACTACTATAATTCAGGGTTTTATAATTACCCGTATACATTCGGGCTCTTGTTCGGTCTGGGACTGTATGTGCGCTTCCAAGCGTCACCGGACGAGTTCAGGGCCGATTACGACGACTTCCTGAGTTCGACGGGGATGTATGACGCGCACACGCTCGCTGCCAGGTTTGGGATTGATACGCACAGCGCTGAGTTCTGGAGATCGAGCTTGGATGTAATCAGGGGACAGATCGAGGTGTTTGAGGGGCTGATTACGTAGTTGTCCCAGGCGAAATCGCTGGCTTGTTCCCATCGTCATAAGCAGTGTAAAGCATCTACTTGTGTCTGTGTGAAGGAAGATCGCCTAACACCGGAGTGAAATGATGAGGATGCAATGGTGGACGACAACTTGCATCGCCATAGCCGGCCTCTTACTAGTACTGTGATTCCTAATTGAGTATAGGGTCTTGCCATTTCTTCATCTTTTCGGCAAGGTCGTCCTTCGTAAAGCGCCAGTTGAACGGAGTCGCGTTCTTGTTGTACCGTTCAATAAACCGAGCTATGTGGTCGATCATTGCTTCTCGCGTTCGGCACTGCACATGCTTTAACGCCTTGCGCCCGACAATTGAGAAGAACAGTTCCACCTGATTAAGCCAACTGGCGTGCTTGGGCGTGTGAACTGCGATCATCTCGGGATAGTCAGGTTGTGGGAACCATTCACTCAACCGTTCCTGAAAGCGTTTCCGACCGTGAGAGCTGCCATTGTCTACGACGAAGGAGAGCCTCCTTGCATTGCGGTACGGCTCCTGTCCAAGTAGCTTGTCGATGAGGTTCTTAAAGGGCAGTATTCCGCTCTTGTGCACAGTCTGGTGAAATACCAGCCCGGAGCTAATCTCCATCAGCGCGAGCAACGTCGCCGTTCCATGTCGGCGGTACTCGAACTCTATCAAGCCAGCCTTGCCAGGTGCCGGCAGCACCGTGGGCCGGCACCGAGTTCGCAGCAGAAGACCAGGCTTCTCGTCGCCAGAAAAGACGAAGTCGCGTTCGTCAAGCCGTTCGCCCATGTAGTATCCCTGGTAGAGGTCTAAGACCACATCAGCATACTTGGCGAACTCTGGATCGCGGGGAAATATCCACGATCTGTACTGCCACGGCTTGATCGCGTCTTGGTCAAGAATGTCCCATACAGTGCTCGGGGCCAGTGTTGGCAGCGATAGCTTCTGCATGACAAGCTTCGCTAAGTCGCGGATCGAAAAGTAGGACAGCCCTTTAGCGCGCGCTCCGGCATTGTCGCATGCCGCCGCCTTGACCTCAGTGACCACTGAGGGGGGAAAGACGCGGCTTGCGGCCACGTCCGGGAAGGTCAGTAAGCCGGAACGGGCCGGCGCACCAGACCTTGCGCCATTTGCGTACCGCGTTTTCGTGCATGCCAACTCTTCGGCCTGCCTCCGGATTCGACAAACCCGGATCAGCCGCGAGCAGCAAGGCAAGTTGAGCTCGCCGAAAGTGGTCACGACGACTGCTTGGTTTGCGAACAACATCACGCGCAAGCGCAAGATCCACCTCGGAGAAGGTCGGTTGGTACTGTGGTGAGACCCAGGGCATATCCACCTCCTGCCGCATGGACTTCACGTCCAACAGCGGCCCGAAGGTAGAATCTAACATCCGGGAGCAAAATACCTACACGTTTTTAAAAAACGATCTACTAGGCATCTATAACGCGCTTGTCGCCAGACGCGACAAAGCTGCCAGGTTGCGTGTAACGGTTCAGCCAGACTGAGCTATTATGCAGCCTGCCACGAAGCTTTCGATCCCGGTCATCTGCGTGCTAGTAGAGAATATCGGCGCAGTTCCTGTAACCCTTGCTTCTCAACATTTCTAGATAAAAGGTGGCAAGTATTTTAATAACCTACTTCCACCGTTCGGAGAGAAGCTGCCGTATGAGTTACAACCCGGAACTCGTGTCTATATCTTCGCGATACCAGAGGAGATTTCGAAGGCACTCCTAGCAATGGGGTACAGCGGTAAGGTGAGGCTACAAGGTTGTTGTTCCGATCAAGTGAGTAGGGTTTATCGCGGTAGATGGATTGACTTTGAGATTCAATTGGCTTAGACATGCCTACTGGGACACCTTCGGAGTCATGTCGGTAACTATCATCAGCCGCGCGACATGCTTTATAAGTGGCAGCACTTTGAAGACTTCCTCCTCATTGAGCAGGTCTTCGGCCTTGGTGTCAGTCGGTTCCTCGTCTTCCAGTAGCTCGTGTGCAATCCGATTTCGGACAGGCCGAAAAAGCTTATCTTTAAGCTCCGTAACCTTTTTGCCAATAGCACTTGAGAGAAGTCTCTTTTCAACATTCTTTGTGAGCCACTCATTTTCAATGAGCCGTTCAGTCGTAACGTCAGGGTCTTTACCTTCCCTCTTAGCTGCGACAACACGCTCTCGGCGCATCTTGATCACCATCTCAATTACCTTATAGTAGCAAAGGTATTGATAAAATGGACTGCTCGCGCCAAGCGCTTCACGGTAATACACCATCGGATGATATTGCATTGAGACCGAACCAAACGGACCGAACGTATTGTGATCGAAACCAACTTGTCTGTACATATGGTGTGTAAACGTACATGAAGCACTTTTTGTTGCCCGCTCTTCGGTACGAATTCTGTAGACTTCTAACGGCACATCGTGTATGAACGCAATTTTGCTTAACACGGGCGCAAATCCGATCCACGCTTCTCGAGCCGCCTCAGCCATGCTGTTCGCATTAATTGAGACGAACACGGTCGACAGGTGACCTTCATCGTTCGGCAGTAGCAGAAATTTGAGATGACTCGGCGGTTGATTTGGATCGATTGGATTTGCCAACACATCAATATTCATGCGATCTATATCAGTGCCAGTTCTCGGGACCGGCTTTGCGATCGCGATGAGTGAGCCGCCCTTTAGACCGGCGCCGCACTCAAAATTGTGGCTGTCCATGATGATCCGCGAGGGCGGCTGCAGAGTAAATTCGACGTCGTATACTCCCTGAGATCCTTCGGGCCGCGGCTGTTCGGTAACGCCTTCAGGTAGATCCTTGTATGTGAACGTTGTCGTTATTGTTTCTCGGTGTAAGTAGCCATGGACATCGAAATCAGGAGTTGTGCTGCGATCTATCAATGGATATCGATCTCCACCATTCGGAGCTGTTCCGTTATCTGCAGCCGGTTTCAGTGGTTGCGAATGCTTATTAAGGCAACACTTCTTGTACTTGCTGCCACTTCCACACGGACATTGGTCATTTCGCTGCGTTCCCGCCATATCATTACCTTTGAATACGATCTGATCAAAGCGGGCCTAAACCGCTTTAGGGAATGTGCATGTGTTTTGGATTTCAGTCACTGGGTGAATTCCACCGATCCGAGAGCCCGGTCATCCGCGTTCCTTCAATCCATGCATCTACCAGGTTATGTATTGATTGGGCCGCCGTAGCCAATATGCCAGCGAGCGCAACCTCGTCGAATTCACTTTGATCGCTCGAACCGATCAAGTCTGTCACTGATTGCCGAGTACCAGCTACCCCGCCGTGAACTGATCGTGAGGAATATCGGAACAGAGCTTCATACTGGTTGACAGAGACATCTTGTATTATGATCGGTGGCCATCTCAATGGCTCGATGCGCCTGACTTTGTCGAACCTTGATTGGATGTTTAGTTCTAATGCTGCTTTTATGTCCTGGCTCAACGCATCGAGGTCGTACTCTGACTGAGAGTACTCTGCCTTGCGATTAGCCGGCAGCTTGTCCCAGAGGCCAGCTCGCTTAGCCCACTTTCCAGTCTTCACCTCATCTTCAAGAAAGATTGCGTACGAGAGTTCTTCTGGTGTGTTTGAACACCGCAGAACGTAGTCGAGCAATACACCGCTCTCCCAGACGCTCCTAATTAAGGAGAGTGCCCCCTGTCCGCGCCCGCTCCGCACGAGCAGAAGTACATCTGCTACATTCACCAACTCCTTTGACGCGAGCGAAAGTGCCAAGCTATCGAATGCGGTTAACCCTGGCGACCCTAGATCGCATGACGCGAGAAGCATCTTGATTGCCTGAACTTCAACTTCAACGTTACTGATTAAATGATCGAGCACATTCTGGGACATTAAGTTTAACTCTAGCGACGAATTACCTGGAAAGCACAGATAATGGTTTTGATCCTTGTAGAGTCCATGACAGAGTGTCCCCCAAAGAAGTTGCAGTTAGAGTCGTATCACTATGGCGTTGAGAGTGTATCCTTGAGCCTGGACGCTATCTTCGGGCCAAGCGCTGACGCAATAAGCTCGTCGCGCTTATCCAACATGCCGAGGAGAAGTCGGAGGATATCGACTGCGTTACGATCGCGCTACGGGCGCTATCGTATCTTTTCGACAACATGGCAGACCGGCCAATTTTGGTGGTCGGTGACGCTAAGCTGCTCGGCAAAACTAATCGTCTGCGAGCGACTGACTAGATCACAGCACATTCCGGTGTACCGATGGACGCCCATCCGTAGTGCATTACGCAGGTTAGGTAGACCGCATGACGTATCGAGTCGTCCAAAATGAGATATGCGGACGAGAGTTAACGGTTAAGGGCCATTACTACGGACCAACCTTCTACAACTACCCCTACACCTTCGGATTGCCCTTCGGCCTCGGGCTCTATTCGCAATACCTCAAAACATCCGAAACGGCCAGATTCGAGGTGCGCGACGATGAGTTCCTGAGCCCCTTTCGGGTAGCGGACGCTGTCACCCACGACAAGCGGTATTGTGCGGGTGTCGACAGCTAAATGCGCAGATCAAAACCCGACTCAAACTTGCATTTGCGGATAACAGCGTCGCCATTGTGGGACCCCTCCATCAGTTCGTTAGTGCGTCGAACCATTGATTAACCGCGTCACAGCACGCACGTACAGCCACGCCCTCGGCGGGAGATATTTGTCTCGATTCGTATTCCATCTCATTTCGAGTCGCGGTGATGGTTCGCATCATTGAGGCGATTGGCCTCGGTATCATTCTTTCATATGTCAGTCGTTGGATAGTGGCTGCTAAGGTTTCGGGTTGGTGAGCGGTTGATTTGCCGTCCAAAGCGCGTAGCCGCACAATCAACTCCCGGCGCCATTGCGAAATCTCGTTAATATCCGGGCCGCTTCCATACGAAGTTTCAGCGGAAAACGGAACCACACAATAAGATCTCATTTCAGTAACCTCCCTTGATAGGCCAAATCCCATTTATATGAGGGGCCGATCATTTAGAATTCTGGCTCGACCCTATATGATCTCGGCGTTGGCAACGTCGAGATTCCCGATGTTTCAAGCGGCCGCGTCTTGCGCGGCAATGGCATTCTGTCGCCAGGGCGTCATCGTACCGCCTATATTCGCTTGCGGGCGGGGGTTGTGTGTTTCAATTCGTAAACACTGCCTAACCTTTGCAGCGCTTCATCGCCCCCAGCAAGATCAAGCGCTTCCGCTAGTGCTATATCTTCAACGGCACCAAAGCTCGGATCGTGCAGTATTTCCGCCTTTCCGTCGTCATCTAGCATGTTGAAGAACAGCTTAAAAGCATCGTCAATGGCCGACTCGATCAGATCTTCCGCAGTCGCGGACTTGCTCATGCCAAATCTGGTGCTCATAGTAACAAGTTTCCAGTGCGCGCGATCATCCAAGCGTACAGTAATTCGGTTCGCAGTGGGAGCGACCTCGCCAGCACGCGGACTTAGCTTTTGTTTGACCAGCGATTCAACTCGAGACATCTAAAACCTCCACTTCAACACATCAGCAGTGAATTAATTCTCAGCATATTATGCTGATATTTAATAATATCACAATTCACTATTTAAATCAACATGCTATCATGCGATTTATCCAGCATGACATCGGGAGATTGACTTTTCACTAACACGGAGAACGAGTTGATACATGATCGGCAACACCAGTTCGACCGCACGGAATCTGATTGCTGTCTAGAAGCGCGGCCGAAAAATCGGTTTTCTCATGTGCCGGACGAGCATTTTCGAAATAGTTGGTTTTTGGGGCTTTGAGAAAGAGTCATTTCGTTAGCGTGTTTCGAATCATACCTCCACGGACGTTCTTGGAGGTAAGCAGCGGTATGATCGGGAAGCGCAGTGCTCAGATGCCCCTGTATGACGTGGGTAATGTGTTTGACTACGCACTCAAACCAGGTTCGTTTCACGCACAACTCGCAGTAGCCGCGCCCAGGTTGTTCAGCGACGATGATTTCGCGGCGTTCTATTCGACGAAGATGGGGCGTCCTAGCGTACCGCCGTCGCAGCTTGCGCTGATCTATCTGATGCAAGCTGAGGCTCAGGTGTCTGACGAAGAGGCTATCGCTCGCACCGCATGCGATCTGCGCTGGGCAGCGGTTTTGCGCACAGCCGCCGGGAATGAGTATTGCGCCAAAAGCACCCTTCAATTGTTTCGTGCTCATCTTGACCTTCATCGTGAAGTCGAAGCGATCTTCGCTTCAAGCATCAAGGAAGCAAAGCGCGCTGGCTTGTTGAAGGGGCGCGCACTTCAGGTCGCAATTGACACCAAGCCGATACGTGGTCGTGGTTCCGTTCAAGATACATTTAACCTGGTAGCTACAGGAATCAGGCAACTGGCGCGTGCGCTGGCTAAGATCGCCGGACAAGATACAGATGCGTATCTTCTCGTACACGATTTGAACCGATACACCGAACCGAGCATCAAGGCGAGCGCTGATATCGACTGGAGCGATGAACAGGCACGCAGTTGTGTGCTGACTGAGATCGTCATCGATGCAAAGCGCCTGCTATCTCTGGCCGGCTCACATGGTACCGATGCGGTCAGAGAGGCGGCTAAACTGCTGGAGCAGCTTATGCTGCAGGATATTGAGACCAAGAAGAACGACGACGGATCGGAGCAGTCTACTATTAAAGACGGTACGGCCAGGGGCCGGATGCCTTCGGCAACCGATCCGGATGTGCGCCACGGCAGAAAAAGCTCCTCCAAACGATTTAACGGACACAAAGCCGACATCGCTGTCGACCAGGACAGCGGTATCATTGTTGCCTTCAACGTACTTGCCGGGGATGCCGCCGACGCCTCTGGAGCGCTTGAGTTGGTCAAACGGGCTGAGCACAACACAGACATGGCGGTTGAAGAAACCGCCGCCGACTGTGCGTATGGCGGTGGGCCGACGAGACAGGAGTTTGCGGATGCCGGTCGGGTTCTGATAGCAAAGGTACCGCATGAGCCTTCACGTGACGGTCTCTACCCCAAGAGCGCGTTCACGATTGATCTGGAAAACGACACGGTCAGATGTCCTGCGGGTCACACAAGCACCAAATACTACACAGAGGAGGGCAGCAAACACTTCCAGTTTGGCCGCCTATGTGCTGATTGTCCACTGAGGAGCGCGTGCACTAAAGCCAAGGGAGGACGCAGGATCACAGTTCACCCTCAGGAAGCGACGATACGGGAGGCGCGACGTTACCAGAAGACACCGGAGGGACGCGCCCATCTTCGTAAACGAGTTGTTGTGGAACATCGATTGGCTCGACTGGCGCAACTTGGAATAGGCCAGTCACGGTACAAGGGACGCGAAAAGACCCGGATTCAACTTATGATGGCGTGTGCTATCGCCAACTTCAGGCTGGCGTGGAACCAGAATACAGGATCCGGAGCGCAATCAGGACTCTTGGTGCCTATTTACGCGCTCATTTGGAACTGGATGCTCACCTGCAGGCCGACCAAGGCTCACAAGAGCATCGCTGGTGGGGGCATTCGTCAAAATGCGGTATTACCAGCCAGGCTAAACGCAGGCAACACGAAATGCCGTGAAAAACCGACTTTTCGACCGCGCTTCTAGGGGCACAGTGGATGTCAGGACAATGAGACATGCTCAGCATGGACATTAACTGGATCGACATGCGGCGCGCAAGTCTGGATGTGATTCGTGGGAAGATTGAGGGTTTGAGGGGTTAGTGGGGTGGTGGACCTATTCGCCCGGTCCCACGAGGCCGAGCGCAAGCTCAACTGCGTCATCAACGCTCATCTGCGTCCCGACGCGCCACCAGATCTCAAAGGGCTCTTCCCCAAGCGAACGGCGGGTGGCATTGACCTCCTCACTGTAAAGAGATAGCCGACTGCGCTCCAGCGGAGTGCCAAGCCGCATACGAATGGCGTCTGCGGCGCCATACAACTGAGCCGCCTTCTGAACCTCGCCCCAGCAGGCTGCCAGGTTGGCACAGCCATCTAGCGTGTAGGAGATTGCCCATTCATCATCCAGCTGTTGCTTGAGCTTAAGACTTTGGTTGTACCTCGTCGCAGCGGAATGCAGGTTCCCATCGAAGCGATCTATATTTGCCAGATTGTTAAGCGCATACGCCTGAGTTCGGACGTCGTGCTCTTCGTCGCACATTGTCAGGCAACGGGTCAGAGATAATCTTTCGTTGGTATTATCGCGTCCCGGTTCTGCCAAGTGGCCTAATGAAAGCAGTGCGCCAAGAACGCCGATGCGCGATTGCGCCTTTTCGTAGAGCGCAAGTGCATCCGAATAGTGTTTTCTTGCGTCCGTCGTGGTCTGAGCCATATCCGCCCGAACCATGCAAACCGAGGCCAGGCCTATGGAATCATCAGATGTATGAAAGAACTCGTGAGCCTCTTCGCAAAGACGCTCCGCAAGCGTATAATCGCCCATCATGCCTACAACCGAAGCGAGAGCACAACGCGCGTGAGCTAGTGATGGTAGATCTTTAAGGCTGCGCGCAACGTTAACTGCTTCGGTGTAATGCAAACGAGCTTTAGTATGGTCGTGCTGCTCTACGTAGAGTCCCGCCAGCATCATCCGCAGATAGCGCACTAAGTCCCACCGCTCAAGAGCGCGGGCAATATCCAGGCACTCATCATACTCGATGATTCCTTGCATCCGGCGGCCACCTGATACACTGTGTCGCGCATGAGCAAACAACCGTGCGAGTTTGCCAAGTTGATATCGGCGAGGAATGCCAAGGGTGAGAAAATTAATCAGGTCCATGTTGCGTGGCATCGATCATTCCACATAAATCCGTTTGTTGCTATTTTACCTGCCGTGCGGCGCTGTCACTACTCGAAGAACAACCAATGCTATAGCGAGTTCACTCACGCTTCGGCAAGCGCTTCGGTGTGGATAAAGCTTGCTTCGCTGCGAGACAAGCCGGAAAACGCAGAACTCTGATTGCAGATGTGGGAACAACTCGAGCCAGACAATGAGATGTATCTTGACTCGCGCAGCAAGCTGGATACACTGAAGAGCTTTAGACGAATCGCAGATGCTCTAAAGAGCAAAGCGAGATCGCCGAGGAAACCGCGGGCTAAGAAAACCAAAGCTGCCAGCCCGCCCGATACGACCGCCAGCCTGTTCGATCCGGACGCGAGTTGATGAACGCTGATCAGGTGTCTGACCGACTTAATTGTTCACAGATTGCGCAGAACATGCGGCCGGATTCCTCAGTCGCGAAATAGCAGTCAGCGGCTCCGAACCCTTTGTCGCTTCATCGGAATGACGTTGGCTGTAAGCTGTTCATGTGAACTGGATGCGGCATGCGTCTTCAAACGGACGATTTAGGGCCGAGGGCCGTATGTGGCACCTTCGGATGGAGGCACTTTGCAAGCTGAATTGATGCGCAGCAAGCAGCGCAACTACCAATTCAGGCGGCGTGTGCCTCAGAAACGGTCTCATTCCGGCAGGCATAATGGCCGTCCTGATTCCCGACACCGGACACCGGGTCCCCTGTGTGCGCCCGAGCGGCGAGAGACTCAAGCGGAAAGAGGAGGCCCTATGCGCTTCTCCCCAGGGCTCCTATGCCGCCCGAAGAATGAGGGAGCCAGGCATGGGATGAATTCGGGCGCGCACAGTGTACCTGGGTGAGGGTCCCGTAACCCACTCTGTCGACAAACGCCGTTTTTAGCTGTGTTTGAGCGCGCCTATGTCCGCCGATCTGGCTACGTTCATCACACACGGGGTCGTGCCTGCCCGTTGGGATACTTTGCGTGAGATTCCCCTCCCGCTAGCGTATCGCACGCCGCCCGAATCTGGCCAGTGAAACATCAATAGCCTGATCGACGACCCGCTGCTCGCGGCCAGCCTGTGAAAGCGCACGAAAATCTTCGGAGGACTTTGGTGACTTGCTTATGGTCTCGGTCTGTTTGTATACACGCACGCCATCCGAAGCCTTAAAGATGTTCATCGCGGCCTTCACCGTCGTGTATTTGTCAACATTCCAATTTCTGTTGGCGCTAAAGTCGAATTCAGGCTCAAGAACATACTTCGCTCCCACCGCCTTGCCAAAACGTGCCAGGTCGCTCGGCGTGGGCGGCTGACCTTCAACTGGCATTGCAATCCCAAGATCAGTCCACTTCGCCTTCATGGCGTCGTAATCTGCTACTGTATAGCCTGCGTGTTCGAGCGTCAATCGTGTGAAGCGTATCGCTTCGGCACGGGATTCTGGTATACCATCGCCCTTATCGTAAACCGCCGGACAGAATGCGATCAGGCCTTTATCCTGGGCCATAGCCGCCGGGCCAAGCACGCAGAAAAGTGCTGCAGCAGCTCCAATGTTTATTAGTGTTGAGGTGATAGCTCTCATATCCGTCTTCTTTCTCAATGAGTTGAACGCCCTCGCCTTTTTTCGGCAATTGCGACTGCAAGTGAGACGGTGTGATGACAGAGGATGTTCACTAACATCTTTACTCGTTGGGTTGTAGATCCACGAGCTAGTTCGAGTTCTGTGAGCTTTCCTTAACGGCTCGGATCACCGCGTCAAAGGCTGGTTTTGGCGTGTCGTTGTTATCAAACAGCAGCGGCTTACCGTTAGCGCGCCAGGAAACGCCGTCGTTTATGCCCCACATCGTCACCACTTTAACGGACCTGTGCTTCGCGAAGGCTCTAAACAGATTTGCATACTGATTTGCGAGCCGCTGATTGGCATCATCAACTAGGCCGCCCTGCGTCGCAGCCGCATTGTTCGCGATATCCGCTCCGCTATTGCGCTGCCCGCCCTCTGCGCCGTTAACATCAAGCTCCGTTACGTGTATCGGCAAACCCAACGACTCAAGCTCAGTTAACGTCGTATCTTCGACTTCAAAACTCGGCCAGGAGACGTTGACATGCGTTTGCGTGCCGATAGCCATAACCGGAACCTTCTTTGCCTGTAGGTCCCTAATCAGTGCGATCAGTTTTAGCCGCTTGGCCGGATTTTCCAGACCGTAGTCGTTGTATCGCAATATTGCACGAGGATCAGCCTCATGGGCATACTCAAAAGCTTTCGCAATGAAATCGGGTCCGATAATCTGCTGCCAGGGCGAAACGCGAAGGATCTCTGGGCCGCCATCGGCGATGGCTTCGTTCACGACGTCCCAAACCTTAATTTTGCCCTTGTATCGGCCAACGACCGTGTGAATGTGCTCGCGCATTCTCTGAAGCAGCTCATCGCGCGTAGCGTGCGGAGCATTGATATCGAAACCGCCAAAACCGCGCCCGGGCCGTCCGCCTCTCGGCATGGCCCCCGGTCCGTTCGCCTGCGCAGGCGGCGTCTGCACTGAAGTTTTCGCCGCATCGGCCGGAGTTGTGGCGGCAAAGACCCAACCAGGGGTCTGCCCATGCCAGACGAGAGTGTGGCCGACAATGAGCATGTGGTTTTTCACGCCGAAGTCCACATACGCGTCCGCCGGGCCGAAATTGTAGCCTTCGGCGCCCTCACGCGGATGAATGAGACTCCACTTCAGGTCGTTTTCAGGGGATATCTGGTTAAACTGCTCTTTAGTCAACGAGATATCTTTCTGAACCTGCTCAACACTCCGATTGAAGCTGCCTTCACCGGTGGCAATGGATCGATTTATCGCCACTCCGACGCGAAATTGCTTTTTGTACGAATCCTTGAGAGTTGGGGCATTTGCGAGCTGAGCGGCCGTTCCCGTAGCGAGGAATATTCCGGTGATTGAACCGATCTGCAGGTTAAGGGTTACGCGAGAGGTCTTCATGCGAACTTCCTTTCGGTCTAAATAGTGCGAAGCTCGTTAGATCGCTAACCGAGCATGTCAACTTTGTCATTTACTTAAGGAGAGCATCTTCTCCGCATAGCGTTTTCCCAATTCACGGTAGCCAGCGGGTGTGAAGTGCAGGTGGTCCGGGCGTCCGGCGCAACCAGCTGAAGAGACAACGTAGCTATTGGGAATCGTCTTTGGCAGGTCGTCAATAATGGTGTTCATGCTTGCACAGGCGCCACGTTGATCCGCTCCGACGAGTTCGCCGACAAGCAATGGCGTCTCTTCCGGCTTAAGGTTTAGGTCTTTGATCAGGTTGTCGTAAACGCCTTTAACCTTATTCGGCCACTCCCTGTCGTTGGTGTTTGACTCGCCTTGATGCAGCAAAATCCCCTTGATTACGCCATCCTTTTGAGCGAGCTTCGCCATATCAACAAGACGCTTATAGGGATTGCCGCCATATGCCGCGATGATGCCTTTCATCCAGGAGGGCGCGGTATCCGCGTATGAAGTGTAGTGATCCTTATCGAACATCTCAATTTTACAGCCAGCTACAGACACATTTATCACCCCGATCCTTATATTGGCCGGAAGGTTAGACACCATAGTGCGCCCGAAATAGTCGGAAGGACCAATGCCGTTCCCTGGACGCGCCAGAGGCGGAACGGCGGAATACCAATGTCCTTTTTCTCTCCGTGGATTGGTGACATCGACCGCCGCTAAGACCTGAAACCTGGTATCAACCGGGCCGGAGTCTTGCGGTTCAATGCCAGGGTAACCCTCCATGTTCGACTGTCCAAGGGCCAGATAAACATAGAAGCTTTTGTCCTGCGCAAGTGCAGTCTTGTTGAATAACAGCACAGCGGCAAACAGAAACAGCATTGTTTTCATGTTCGTGGCTTTTCCTTATGGTGTCGCGGCTGTCAAGTCTGCGGACACCCTGAAGTAGTCGAAATCCACCGCGCCGCCGGCAGATTGGGTCGCGAAGTTGAAGAGCGCGAAGCGGTAGCCCATGAAATGCGGAAGCGTGTAGACCATGTGAAGGGGCTTACCAATGGCGGTCCAAATCTTGCCATCAAGACTGTAGTAGAATTGAGCCCGGTCGGTCCGATTCCGGAAGTCGCATTCTGCTTTCAGGTAAACCACTTTCTGAGACAGAGGGACGCCCTCCACCTCGTTCGGAACTGCGCCATCCGCGCTCACCATCACAATCTGCTTCGAATTGTCCACTGCCTTCACGCCTACGAATCCATACTTCTTCTGAAGCAGACCCAGCCCGGCATAATCTCCGCTCTTCATCTCGCTAACGTCCATTGCGATCGCTCCCGAGCACTGCGGGCCGAACGTGCGCTGTGTTAGCGTGTTACGGGCCGACAGGAAGTCGGCATCCACTCGCCCGGTGCGAATCCGGAGGAACCCGGGGCGCTCTGAAATGGACCAGAGACGGTTGTCTGGATTGTGATTCCACTGCCACACTATAGGAAGCGCAGGCTGACCGGGACGGCGGGTGAATTCGTCCGAAGCTACCACTTCCGGAACCGGTCGCTGGCTTGTGCCGATGTTGAGACGTGCAGGCGCCATGCCGTCTATGCCCAGAATTGGCCACCCATCCTTCCACGTTACAGGCACCAGGAAAGGTGTGCGACCAACAGCGCCATGGTCTTGAAACAGGAGAGCATACCAGTCGCCTTTAGGAGTGTCTATCAGGCTTCCCTGCGCAACACCCTGGTCCTGCAGGGCAATCCGGCCTTCGTATGGACCGGTGAGGTGATCGGATCGAAATACCAGCTCAGTGCGCATCCCGCCCCTCGGCCAGGTGATCATGAACACATAGTACTTGCCATTGATCTTGTAGAGCTGGGAGCCCTCAGCGGGAAGCCCAACGTTTGGGCCGGCAGCAAGGCTTGCGTTTGGAATGATCGTCTGATCCGTTCCGCCGGGCTTTATCCCGGACAGGTCGGGTTCGAGTTCGGTTAGCCGGACGTTTCCGGCTCCGTGGACCATGTAGACGCGTCCATCCTCTTCGAAAAAGAGAGAATGGTCGTGCAGGGCAGGGCGAAATGATTTCGCAGCCCAGGGGCCATGCTCAATGTCTCGGGTTGTGTAGATATGCGTCTTGCCCGTCGTACTGGAAAAGGTCGACACGTAAAATACGCCATCGTGATATCGCAAGCTGCTGGCCCACGAACCCTGACCGTATGCGCTCCTGTCGTTCTGAAGGTTCAGAGAGTCATTCTCTTCAAGCTTATCGTAGGCGTATCCAACGAGTCGCCAGTTCACGAGATCCCGGGACTTCATAATCGGAAGCCCCGGGCTCATATGCATCGTCGTGCTGCTCATGTAGTAGGTGTCGCCAACGCGGATGACCGACGGGTCTGGGACATCGGCCCAAATGATCGGGTTTGTGGCATCGGCATGCTGAGCTATCGAAGTTTCCATACCTAATCCTGAAACCAGAATAACGATAACCGTCACCAGCACTGAAACAGCTCGGTACATTCGATTGCACTCCATCAGGGCGACGCGAGGGTTTTAATGGAACACCTGTTGCAGGAAGTAGTACAGATTGTTTGTCCACTCAGTGGGATCATGGGCATGGCCATCCACATTCCACACGTGCGGTACACCCTTCTCCTTCAGGTAAGTATGCACCCCCTGGCTGATGCGCAGCAGGCCATCCTTGTTGCCAACAGAGAGCCAGAGCAGCTTCAGTTTCTTTGCTTCAGCAGGGTCGGGCATGAGCTGGGCCGGTGGCTTCGTATTTGGAGCCGATGAGAAGCCACCGACCCAGGCGAACGTATCTATGTGCGCCATACCGAAATTGAGCGACTGTCCGCCGCCCATAGAAAGCCCGGCGAGCGCGCGGTGTTCCCGGTCTGCCTGCACGGAGTAGCGTGCCTGGATTGTCGGAATCACATCCTGAAGCAGGTCCTGTTCAAATGCAGCAAACGCAGGAGCGGTGGCATAGACATTACCCTCGGCGCGATCGTTCTTTTGCGCGCGTCCGTTCGGCAACACGATGATCATTGGAGTCGACTTGCCATCCGCCAGCAGGTTATCTAACATGAGGCCCGGGTGAGAAAAGCGCTCCCATTCCGTCTCATCGCCGCCTATCCCATGAAGCAGATAGAGCACCGGGTACATCTTGTCTGGCGAGTATCCCGGCGGAGTGTAAACCTGCATCTTGCGCTTCGTCCCTACCGATTTGGAATCGTATTCAATCATCTCCAGCTTGCCGTGCGCAATCCCCTGTCGGTTCGCATTGATTCCATTCGGGGGTTCAGGATAGGCCTGGATGTCGTCTGCATTTAGCTTAATGGGACCGCCGAAGCCTCCAGGGCCGCGCTGGGGGGGCGCATTTCCGGACGCCTGCCCGGCGCCCTGACCTTGAAACAGGAGCGGCGCAAATTCATGCAGGCTCCGCCTCCACGTAAGCCATTCGTGGGAGGTGCCCAGCGATTCATAGAAGACGGTCTTGATGCCAGCCTTCGAAAGGGCATCGTGGTATCCTCTCACACTATCCTGCATCCGCTGCGGCTCGGTAGTGCCGATACTCAGGAAAAGCGCGTGAACGCGTCGATTAAATGTATCTGCGTCTGCCAATACTCCGTTGTTCGCAGTTTTGGGATCGAACGTACCACCGCCAAACCCGCCGCCGGCGCCGCTGAAACCTCCTATGTAGGAGAAAATATCGAGGTGGTTTAGTCCGATGTTGTAGGCCTGCATCCCGCCCATCGATAGCCCGGCGAGCGCGCGGTGATCACGATCTGCAAGCGTTCTGAATCTTGAATCGATATACGGCACGAGGTCTTTCGATACAACCTCATCAAATGCCTGGAACATGCGGCTAAAATCAGGCCTGCCTGGTGCGGGCGTATCGCCTGGTTTGGCAGCGTACCCTTTCTCCATCACGACGAGCATTGGCCGGGCCTTCTTCTCCGCAATCAGGTTGTCCATAATAAACGCAACCCGACCCTGCGTCGACCAGCCGCGCTCATCCTCACCGGCGCCATGCTGTAGGTACAGAACAGGATATTTGGTTTCGCGGTCTGCGTCGTAGCCGGGTGGCGTGTAAATATATACACGCCGCCATGAAGCGGTTGTGGCCGAATGGTACCACTGCTCGCGCACATCGCCGTGTGGCACGTCTCTTGGCAGATAGTAATCGACATCCTTCTCGGAAACCTCTATACCGCTTGCCTGCCTGCCGGTCCCATAAAAAGACTCGCTGGCTGGGTCGCTCACCCGCACCCCATCGATCCAGAGAAAGTAGTAGTGGAACCCAGGCGCCTGCGGATCGGTCGTGGCTGTCCAGTTGCCCTCGGCGTCCTTCTGTGCGAGATAACGCTTGCCGAGATCGAACTCCACCTTTTGCGCGTCAGGCGCCTTGACGCGGAAGATCACACGAGAGTCGGCTGTAATCCTGGGATACTGAGCCCCGCTCACATTAGTAGTTGCAGGCACTCCGTCCATGGCAGCCTGCGGCTGTCCCTGGGCATTCAGTGGCAGCAGCGCCAGCATGAGTAATGCTAAGCTCATACGCGAATCTCCTTTGATAGACGTGGCACATGCACAACGTCGGTGATATTGTTACTTCGCCGAAACTCTGAGTCGCACGATCGTGAAAGAATGAGGTGGAAACGTTCGATGAAACGTCATCCCGGCATCGGAGATGACCTCTTTGCGCGGCGCGAATTTCTGCGGCTCATCTACCGAGTTGACCCCTTCTGGCTCACCAGTTAGCAACAGCGCAGTTCCGGTTGGCTCAACGTGCGCTGCGCCGTTAAGTCGGATCTCTATCTCTTCCGCCTGATCACCTGCATTTACAACCTTTACCAGCACCGTGTTCTCAGCTTTAGATAGTGTGGCCGTAGCAACGAGGGAGTGGGGATGCAGGTTCGGCGCCGAACCTGTGTCGGCGATTGTCAGCAGCGCAGGCAAGACCACGTCGCCCTTGTTCTGCGCCAACATCACCTGAGCGTAATAACTCGCCGAACCAAAGCTGTGCAGAGCGTCGTACCCGATCAGATTCGTATTCCATTGCATCGCCTTGGGGTATCCCTTTTCGGTGTCGGCCGGGCTCACGTTTACGAAGAGTGGAGCATAGCACTCCATCAACACAGCATCGGAGTTCTTTTCCAGCCCCATTACAAACGCTGCATCCCCCAACGCGGAACTGAGGTTCGGTGTTGGGCGACCTTCCTGTGCCGCCCATTCACCAACAAATGTCTTGATGCCGTCCGGCTGCCGTCCGTTCCAGCCGCCTCCATTAAATGTAAGCGGCGCAGCCATCCCGGATGGCTTGTCGTACAGAGTTGCCATCTGCACAAGCTGATGCGCGCTGCGGTAGAAATGGTCATCATACAGGTCGGGCTTGAAACCGCTAACCGGAGCGGTCGCAATGATCTTAAGCTTAGGGTAACGTTTGTGAATGGCTGTCGCCATCTGCGTAAACCTTCCGTTGTAGCTGCCAGACCTGTCGAACCAGTCCTCATTGCCTATCTCAACATAGCGCAGTGTGAAGGGCTCCTGAAATCCATCGGCAGCACGCAGCTTTCCCCACTTGCTCTTAGCAGAACCGCTGACATATTCAATCTCGTCCAGCGCCTCCTGTGTATATATGGCCATCTCCTGGCTACCGGCTAAGAAGTGGTCCCCATTTAGCACGTATCCTGCGAAGAGCGCCAACACCGGCTCTGCGCCAAGCTGCTTGCACCAGAGCAGGTACTCGGGCATGCCAAATCCGTCGGACGAGCGGTATCCCCAGCAGCCCATGTGGCCGGGCCGGGCGTCGACCGGGCCGATCATCTGCTTCCAGTTGAACCTATCGGAGAAGCGCCCGCCCTCCGCATAGTTACCTCCGGGCAGACGAATGAACTTCGGTTTGAGCTCGCTGAGGAGCTGCATAAGGTCGGGGCGGAGGCCATTTTGCGCATTCTGGTACGTCGGCGGAAAGAGTGAAACCAGGCTGAACCAGATTCTGCCCGTGCCACTCGCTGATAAAACGAATCTTGCCTTAGAAGTTGTCGGGGCGCCAGGATCTGTCTTGAGTTTGAGTGTGACCTTTCGCCATGCATTGGTGATTGGCGGAGTAGCCGCGCTGGCAAACGACGTGCTCCCATCTTCGGTTTCTAAGGAGGTCGTCACAGGTCCACTAAAACCCTCCGATCTTACATAGAAGGTCGCTGAGTACGTGGTATCCGGCCGAACAGGGATGCCCCAGTAGCCGTCGTTTGCCACTCCTGCTTTACTGCCCGATAGGTCCAGACGCAGGCTAATCGGCAGCGCCGAATTAACGGGGTTGGACCGATCCGTCGAAGCCTTGCCCGACCCAACCGTCGACCAGTGAACCGGCATGCTCGCTGGGTTTCGCACCGGGTCCTGAAATGATCGGTTCTGAATCAGCTCAGCGTACAACCCACCATCGTAGGAATGGTTGATCTCCTCCGTCATCAGTCCGAAGAATTGTGGCGGTATATTCGGGCCTGGATTACCAAGGTCGACATTCAGAGTTCCTGTTACATCGGCGCGTGCAACACCGCATACGACGCCAGCCAATGCTGCCGTCTTCACGAAACGCGACCAGAATTTCACCGTTGATTTTGCGAGCCAGCGCATGGTTTCTGTTCCTCCAGTTTTAACGTGCTGCAAGGCCATAAGCCTTGGAGTATATATTGCTTGAGCTTCGCAATAAGCCATGTTTCAGTAAGCGTTATCGCCGCTAATTCGCATTTCTCAGGCTTTGCGTTCTTTGCGTGAGTCTCTTCTTTCACGCCACCAATTCCGAGACGCGTTGTCTTCCGGAGGCGCCGAACTTGTCCCCGCCCCTGCGAGCTTGCGAGCGAATCAGGGGAGGGTTAGGGAGGGGAGCGAGGCTCCGAAAGCAACAAGCGGCCCTGTCCTATCGAATTGTGATATCAAACGGCGGTCGAAGGAAGCCGCGCCTCAGGTACACTGCATCCGCTTTCATTCCTAACGGGGTCGTGCTTTGCGTGAGCCTCTTCATTGGTTGCGGCTATGCCGTTGGGCAATCCATTAATCGCGCCGAAATGGCAAGCACGTAGCGCCTTCGATGAGAATCTCCGGAATTGCCTTTGAGGGCAGTGCAGCATCCGGCTTTGCAATCTTCTCGAGCAGCATTCCGACAGCGCTCTCACCGACCTGCTGCATCATATTGCTAACTGTGTGAACGGGAATAAACGCGCCAGGGTCGATCCGGTTGTGAAACTGGATAAGCGACAAATCCTCCGGGATCCGCAACCCGAGAGTTAGTGCGGCGCGCACGACGGCCATCGATTCGCCGAACTCGTAGGCAAGCACCGCGGTCGGACGGTTGGGCCTATCTAACAGCGCCACCGCCGCCAACATGCGCTGATCTTCGCTACCACCACCCGGCGAACGCCAATCTACGGGAAGTTGATAGACCCATGGCGCCTTTCCTGCGGATGCCATAGTGCGCTCATAACCCGATCGCCGATCCGTCTCGCTATAGTGGGGAACGCGCCGTAACTCCGACTCGACGTAAGCGATCCGCTCGTGCTGCAGAACGAGCAGGAACGCTGTAGCCAACTCGCCGCCCTGAAAGTCGTCCGGATAGATGGCATCAAACTCCTGCTTCGAATTGAGAAACACCGCAGGAATTCTTAGCTTAATAATCCGATCGAGGTACGGAGGCGGGGCGCCGCCATGGCGATTGACGAATACGCCATCCACCGATAACTCGCGCATCGTTTGCGCCACATACGAATCGCCGGCAGCGTCGATATTTGCAATCTGAGTTAGCACGAGCAGCATATCCCGCGCCACTAATGCGGAAGTAAGGCCATACAGTAGTTCTGAGGGCAGATACTGCCCAAGTTGAGACTGAATGAGCGCTACGCTGCCAAACTTACCTGAACGGATCGCCCGGGCGGCAGCGTTTGGGCGGTAGCCAAGCTCGCGTGCAGCCTCCAGAACTCGCTTCTGAGTCTCCGGATGAATGCGCTGTTCCGTGGCTCGACCGTTGAGAACATGCGTGACTGTCGCTCGCGACACGCCCATATGCGCCGCGATAGTCGCGATAGTAGGATGTCCAGTAGGGCGTCTCACGGTCAGTTTTCTTCCATGCGTATCAATTGGCCAATGCTGAAACGGGAAAGCTATTTCGTGATAGCACGGATTATAGCATAGCTAGCTCGTGGTATCAACGGCAGAGTTTTGTACCCTAGTTATTGTCGGCAGAGCGAAGGGAGTTGCCTATTCTGAGAATTTGGTTCAGGTGCAAGATTGCACCGGCCGAGGAAGCTTCAAAACTCCGACTAAAGCCGGAACGTGAGCGACGCCAAGCTTCAGGTAAAATCAGCAGATCTGTTGCTCGAAATGTGCAATTATTTCCTACTAGATGCGCCTCGATTGGCGCAATCGATCCAGTACTGCGATCATATTCTCAAACCAGGAAACAAGGTGAATTAGTCATGACGTTCGATGAGGTTATGGAGGAGTTGCGCGCGAACGGCTCCGAGTCGATCAAAAAAGTCCTTGTCAAGCATGGCGCGCGTGAGCCGTTCTATGGCGTTAAGGTCGAGTACCTGAAAACCATCGAGAAGCGCGTCAAGGTCGATCATGAGCTTGCGCTTCAGCTCTATGCAACGGGAGTGTCGGACGCGATGTACCTTGCGGGGCTCATTGCCGATGATGCCCGAATGACGGAGGATGACCTGCAGCGGTGGGTGGATGCGGCCTACTGGTCGCTGCTATCCGAATCGACCGTTCCCTGGGTTGCGGCGGGCAGCCCGGCCGGATGGGAGATTGCCCATAAATGGATCAATTCGCCTGTGGATACCATCGCCTGCGCCGGGTGGCGTACCCTCTCCAGCATCGCACTCATTACACCGGACGATAGGTTGGATATTGAAGCTTACAGGTCGCTGCTTACCCGGGTCAAGAACAGTATCCATTCGAGCCCCAACCGCGTTCGAGCCAGCATGAATGGGTTCGTAGGCTCTATCGGAACCTGTATCGCGCCACTCACCGAGTATGCCCTTGCATGCTCGGCAGAAATCGGCGCAGTGATGGTCGATATGGGAGACACAGCCTGCAAGATTCCCGACTCGGCCGAGGTAATTCGCAAGGTGCAGGCAAAAGGACAGATTGGTAAGAAGCGCAAAACCGCGAAGTGTTGATTCGAAGTACGTTCTTTAATAACCCGCCCAGGAAGTTGAAATACCAGGGCGGATTCTTCCTACGAATTAAATGCCGAAACCGATATGCAACATGCCCTTTTCGAAGTTTATTGACCGACCTTTGAATTTTGGGGAATCAAGCTTCGGCGTCTGCGGCGAATAAGAGCAAACCCAGTGATACCTAAACTAACAGCAACGGCAAATGCTCCAGGTTCAGGTGTTGGATTTATTCTGAAAGCGTAGTTGACAAATGACCCTGAGCCGTCGAATGGAGCGTGGTCAACAACGTAAGCTGAAAAGGAAGATCCGAATTGGTAGCCGGAATCCGTCTGAAGAAAGAACGTGTCTGGAGCTGGACTATACAAGTACAGATCGTTACCGTAACCGTAACCATCAACAAATGCATCAAAGTTGATGTTTGCTGGATTGCTATCGACTGTCGACGTAACATAGTCGGCCGGACTGCCGCCGAATAAAAGCGCAGCGGCAGAGACACCTGAATAACACAGCGGATTGTTAAACCAGAGATACGGATTGCTGGAATTACCGTAGCCACCGTCTATAGTTGCGAGGTCCCAGCTGCCCACAAATGTGTATGACTGCGCGGTTGCCGTCCGAGCACACAGAGTCGGCCCCAGAAAACACAATAAAATGGCTGCGTGAACTTTCATCGACGATTTCCTCTCGAATGAAACGCCGCGTGCCGGCGGTGACAACCGACATCAATGGCGTGCGAACGGATTTGTTGGAATTACATCACAATTCTAAAGCGATATTGCAATTGCTTGTTTCAATTGAAATAATTCCTTTCGATACCCCTTGCCTATTTCGATCATGATCTCGTTGACATAATACAGCGTTTGCATATGTCCGAATTGATGCGAAAGCGAAGGAAATCCAAAAGCGGCAGTTGGCCGTCATCCCAGCTGCTCGTTCGGCTGCGCGCGCCGTCGTATTCTGCGTACGGTGAAGAGTGATGCTACTCCCAAGCCGGGAAGAATCGCTAATGCCCCCGGTTCGGGAACGCCAGAAATGGCCGGCTCAAAGGTAGCGCCACCTACGATACTTCCCAGGTTGCCGGAATACGAAAACACGGTATGCGCACTCGAAATCGGGTTGAATACCGAAAATTGGCTCGTGCCGTTATCAAAGACGTACAACTGACTGCCATTGTAAGCTAATGCGACGCCGCCATCGGGCAGACCGGTACTGCCTAGATCTGCATACGCGCTGCTGCCCAGAAAGTCAGTGAACTTATATATGTGCGCGTCAGCAGTGGTGAGATACAGATTGTTGGAACTATCGAAGACAAGATCGGCTCCCTGGCCCGATCCACTCAAGCTCTGTACATGTGTTGCAGCTCCGGTAGTTATGTTTATTGTGTACAGGTCGTTCCCGGTGCCGCCAACCAGCAATCCATCATTTCGAAAACCTAATCCGGCCAAAAAGACTCCGCCGTCATTGCCGATCAATGTTGTAGCACCAGAGGTTGGATCGAATGTATACAGGTTGTCGTTATAACCGATACCGTAGAAAATGCGGTTTACGGGATTGAAAGCGATGTCTGTCATGGCGGTCCCAAGCAAGGACGTCTTGGTTACCGTGCCTAAAGTACGATCGAAAGTACCTACGTCGCCTGTAGCATAATCAGAAACCCAGATGGTTTGCGCACCGGAAGGAGCCACTGGAATCAGCACGAATAGTAGTCCGGCTAAATGCATGGAGCATGAAGGAATACGGTATCTCATTTTCTACACTGCCTTTCGACTTTGTCAGCTGGTCGATCCCGAGTAGAAAGCCTTCCCAAAGCGTATTCTACGGAATATTCCAGCATTTCCACTTGCGGGCCGAGTTTATCTACCGTTTATGGCGAGCCCGGGTCAACCCAAAGGCTGCACAGAGTCCACTCAAGCCAATAAGAGCGTTGGGTTCCGGTGTTGCCGGCGAGACGTCGGTCAGCGTCGCCAGGAGGCCGGTGGAGTCGGAGAGGTAGCTGCCATCAATGCCATACCCCACGGCAAAATCGACTTCATCACCTCCGGACAGCGCCAGATGGGAGTTGGAGTAGGAAACAACATTGCCGGAGACATTGCCGTTAAAGAGCGCAACGCTGTTCAATAGCACATGCACGTCGGTCGTTGCACCAGATGGCCCACCATCGAACGAAGAGGAGAGTGTGTACGTGCCGCTGCTGGGTGCCACAAAGCGCACTACGCTGTAGTCGCCCGAGCTGTCCGGATGTAACAGGACATCGCCTGGCTGCACATAGAACGTGCTGCCGCTGATATTCTTCGCCGCGATAGGAACGCCGCTCCCAGTCGTCCATCCCAGGAGCTTACCTGAGTTGTTGTAAGGTGTCAGGAAGAGATTGAAGGTGCTGCCTGGCGCCGTTTCGTAGCCGTATCGAAAAGCACCGCCGTTGATCTGACTGGGGTTATGTGCAACGTCAAAATCGGCCGACGCATCGAACGTCTGGGCCGCGGCGAAATTGATCGAAAATGTGATGCAACCGATCACTGCCAGCGCCATCTTAATTCTATTTCCGTACAGCATTTGATTGCTCCTTTGAAAGTCGATTTCCGCCGAGTTTGTTCGAACACAAGCCGCTCGCCGTTGTACGAGGAGTAGCACCACTGTAGGAACATCGCGTTACCAAGTTATCCATGTGTACCGCGTTCGATTGTGACATCGACATCTTACACGGCAAGCATATGTTGGAATGTATGTGAAAGCGAAGGAGATTCGTATGTGGTGTGCGAATGGTGCAACCATTGTCGTGAAATGGGAGATTCCTCGTTGACCGAACCGCCCGCCGTCAGCCACAGTATGTTTGTTATCCGGATGTTCGGCCCGATGGCGGTGTACGTTGGCGGAATCCCACTACCACGCCTCCGATCCCGAAAAACGCTTGACCTGCTCGCCTTGCTTGCCCTCCGAGCGGATCGCAGCGTAGCGCGCAATTGGCTTGCCGGCATGCTCTGGCCGGATAGCATCGAGAGCCAGGCCCTCGCCTACCTGAGGCAAAACCTGAGTGAGCTGCGCAGCGCTCTCGGCGAATGTGGCGCAAGTCTCGCTGTGTTGCCCGGACATGCATTGCGGCTTAACACGTCCGGTGTCGACATAGATGTATGTGCATTTGATCGCGAGATCAAATGTGGTAATCGCGAAGCCCTGCAGCGCGCCGTCGATCTGTACACCAGCCCACTTATGGAAGACTGTTCGGACGGGTGGGTCTATCAGGAGCGGCTTATTCGAGAAAAGCAGTATGAGGAAGCGCTGGATTCGCTGGCTGCTCAATACGCAGTAGATGGAAACCGAAACGGTGCGATTGCGTGTCTGTGCAGATTGGCGGAAGCCAACCCAATGCGCGAATCAACACACCGCAACCTGATGTGCGCGTATTCTGATTGCGGCGACACTGCCGCGGCAATTGCGGTTTACCGGGATTTGAGGGTTATGCTGCACCGCGAAATCAATGCGGAGCCTTCTCTAGAAACCACTGTGCTTTTTCACTCGCTTCGTGCGGAAGAGCGCGCCAACCGACCTCCTAGCCAACCAGCGCCTCGTTTATCGAACATCCAAGCAGCCCCCGGCGTCTCGCGGCAGCGTCGGCCATTGGAAACTGCGCCACTTCGATCTGAACCGATAGGCGGCGCCGTACCCGTTGACTCCGCGTTCTATATTGAACGAAATGTTGACGGGGAGTTCCATCAAGCAATTAATTATCGTGATAGTATCGTCCTCGTGAAAGGCGCCCGCCAGGTCGGCAAAACTTCGCTCTTGGCTCGCGGACTACGACAAGCCAGGGAATCCGGAAGCAGTGTGGCGCTCCTGGATCTTCAAGCACTCAATCGGGTCCATCTCTCTGACGTTGATAGTCTGTGCTTAGCACTTGCGAATACGCTGTACCTTGAACTCGATATACCCGCGCCACCTACTAAAACCTGGGACTCGGGACTTGGGGCGAGCCTCAATCTAGACTACTATATGAGAGACCAGGTTCTTCGCAATGCAGACCGGCATTTAGTATGGGGATTGGACGAGGTCGACCGGTTATTCCAATGCCCATTCGGCAGTGAAATCTTTGGTTTGATACGGTCGTGGCATAACCGAAGAGCACTGGACGCAACCGGCCCCTGGTCTAAATTGACGGTTGCAATTGCCTATGCGACGGAAGCACATCTCTTTATATCGGATCTCAATCAGTCGCCTTTCAATGTCGGTACGAGGCTTGTCTTGCAGGATTTCACGCTAGATGAAGTTCGGGAACTTAACATTAGGTATGGCTCGCCACTACGCAGTGATTCGGAATTGATGCAACTGTACGAACTGGTTGGCGGTCAGCCTTACCTCACGAGGCGCATTTTATATGAAGTAGTTGAGCGCGGTGCAAGAATAGCGGATCTGGAGCTAGGCTACAGCTGCAGCGATGGGATACTCGGCGACCATCTTATCCGGATGCTGCAATCGTTGCAACAGGATACCCGCCTCATAAGTGAGGCCCGAAGCATTCTGCGTGACGGGCGCAGCCTGACCTCCGAAAGCTTCTATCGTCTCAGGAGCGCAGGAATTGTGTTCGGAGCGCCTCGTGGCGTAGCACAAATTCGGTGCCGGCTCTATAAAGCCTATCTAGAGAGAGAACTGAATTAAGTATGCCGGGCACGAAACCAGAAACATCACCGAGGCCTAAACGCTTCTTCGTATCCGGAGGCACGCTGCCGACCGACAGTGGCTGTTACGTAAAACGCGGTGCCGACGAGGAGTTATTCGCGTCACTTACATGCGGCGATTTCTGTTACGTGCTTAACACGCGGCAACTAGGCAAGTCCAGCTTGAAGGTGCGGACGGCGGATCGGTTGCGTGAAGCAGGCGTAGCGGTCGTGGACCTCGATCTGACGCATATTGGGTTGCCAGCTACGTCCGAGCAGTGGTACTACGGCATGCTGCTTGAAATCGGAAGTCAGCTCAGTCTCACAGCTCCGCTAAGGGATTTCTGGCGCGAGCATCGAGAACAGGTTGCACCGTTTCAGCGTTGGCAGATGGCAATGCGCGAGATCGTGCTCGGAAGCGTGTTGGGCCAGTTAGTGTTCTTTATTGATGAAATCGACAATGTACGATCGCTCAGCTTTCCCACCGATGAATTCTTTGCAGGCATCCGCGAATGTTACAACCGGCGAGCACTGGATCCTGAATATGCACGATGGACGTTTTGTCTGCTGGGCGTAGCGTCTCCCGCTGACCTGATAAGCGACTCACAGACAACGCCTTTTAATATAGGAACTCGCATAGAGCTGAACGACTTTACTAGGCAGGAGGCATCGCATCTTGCCGACGGTCTCCATGCGTCTAGCAGATCGAATGCCATGGAGCTTTATGATCGTATTTTTTTCTGGACGAACGGCCACCCCTACTTGACGCAGCGACTGTGCCGTGCAGTAGCAGAGATTCCGGAGAGCCAAACAAAGACAGCTTCAGCGATTGACCAAATCTGCGAGCAGCTGTTCTTTGCGCCGGAGGCCCGACACAATGACGACAATCTTGCATTTGTTGGTAACCGGTTGACTCGAGGCGCCAGGGATCTCGCAGCACTTCTCGGCCTTTACTCTAAGGTATTGCAGGGAAGAAATGTCGGTGACCCAGTAACGATTTCGCTGGTTACGGAATTGAGGCTCGCCGGAGTTGTTCGTGTCGAAAGCGGACGGCTATATGTTCGTAATCGAATATATGCCAGGGTTTTTGATCGTGTCTGGGTGCGTGAGAACCTACCGGATGCCGAGATTCGCCGGCAAAGGGAAGCATACCGCAAGGGAATAGCCCGAGCAACAGCATTTTACGCTACTGTATCGCTGGTAATCTGCGCCCTGGCAATTGTTGCGATGAAGCTAAAGGGCCAGGCCGACCGAAACGCGTCGCTGCTCAGAAAGGAGGCAGCACGCACTTTGGAGCAGACCGTAAATGCACAACGGCAACTCTATTATGCGAATATGGCTGCGGCTCCGCGCGATTGGCAGGCGGGTCACCTGGCCCATCTAAAGCAGCTTTTAGAGGAAACCTCTAAGAACGAGAATCGGGGCTGGGAGTGGGGATATTGGCATCACCTGTGTAACCTGGAAGTCGCCAGAATTCCGCTATATCAGGCCGTGTTATCTGTGGGCATCTCACCCGATGGGCTGCGACTGGCCCTGCCTGGCAAACACGGCGTAGAATTGTGCGACGCGATGTCCGGTTCAATAGTCAGATCGCTGGGCGAGCTGGAAAGCGACTCTGTAATCACTACAGCGTATTCGCCGGACGGTGACCGTATTGCGGCGGGAGGCGCAAACGGCGGTATCTGGGTGTGGGATGTCGCAACAGGAAGGCAGGTTCTTGCAATTCGCGCGACCGGGAGTCCGATACAGGTATTACGGTATTCTGACGACGGTTTGCTTATAGTATCGTCGGATTACTTCTATCGGAATGTCCGAATACGTGACTCAAAGACTGGACTGGATTTGCTGCGAAGTGGTTTAGCTCCCGACGATCACGGCTACGTATCTAACGACGGTAGACATATGATCGTGCTTGGTCATGATGGAATTGCCCGCACAATCGCGCTTGCACACTGGAAGGTCGAGCACTCGTGGCCGGCAAACGATACCGACTTTGGTCGGGTGGCTCTTTCCCCGGACGGGAGGCGACTGGCGACATGGGGTTTCGGGGTGAATCTGCGGATTCTGGATGCAGATACAGGGCGAACAACCAGGCTCATTGCGCACAAGAGCTCGCCCGAAGTCGTTGCATTCAGTAAGGATGGCAGCCATCTGATTACTGCGTGTAAGGATGGTTCTACTACGATCTGGGATGCCGTGTCTGGCGACGACCTCGTAACGCTGCGTATCGATCCGCCGGCGAATTTCGCGGCCTTTTTCCCGGATGGGGGCCACGTAGTTACGCTTGGCGATGAGAGTTTCGTTAAAGTATGGTCAGCTCGCAATGAAAGGCGCCTGGTTTCGTTTCACGCTCAAAGGGAATTCGTGATCGGGCTTGGGTTCTCGCCGGACGGGAAGCGTATTGTAACTGGCGGTGCAGATTCCGTTGCTCGCGTTTGGGATGTTGCAACCGGGAGCAAGCTGTTCGAGCTTGCCGGGCATACAAGCGATGTCTATGCCGCAGCGTTCTCGCCTGACGGCAAGAAAATCCTCACAGGCAGCAACGATGCCACGGCAATCGTGTGGGATGCCTATAGCGGCCTTGCGCTCAACACGCTACATGGTCGCGGGGGGCGTGTCGATTCGGTGGCGTGGTCACCAGATGGCCGCAGCGTCGCAACCGGTCATCACGATGGCGCTGCCAGGATCTGGGACAGTGCCGACTGGAAGATGTCGCGAACAATTCGAGGTCGGGCTGTTCGTGTTATGTCTCTCGCGTTTTTGACGGATGGCAGCCAACTCGTTACAGCCGGACCGGATCTTGAGGCCAAAGGCGCGATGGATATTACCAACATCAGCAATGGATACTGCAAGTGGTCAGCTACATGTCCACAATGGCTTTGGTCTGTTGCTGCTACGCCTGATGGCAGCAAAGTAGCGTGTGGATGTCAGGACAATACCATCAGGGTATTCGATGCAAGAAACGGCCGCGAGCAGCCGTTTCTGCAGGGACACACCGACAATGTTCATGCGGTAGCGATCTCGCCGGATGGCAGGAGGATACTCTCTGGCAGCCATGACGGTACTGTTCGCATTTGGGATACGAATACGGGTCACGAGACGCTTCTGCTCCAATGTCCGCATGAGGTGTACGCCGTCGCCTGGTCACCAGACGGACAGCACATTGCTGCAGGAGGACGGGATGGAATCGTGAGAATATGGTCGAATCAGTAACTCCAGGCATGAGGTTTGGTGTTCGATATCCGCAGCGTTGACGTCTGCCGCGCGATTGAGGATGTGAAACGCGAACGGATTGGAAAAGACAAAAAGGCCGATCACGGATTCCTCGATGTACGAATATTCCGTCAATAATCTGGCGCTATGTAATGGTCAGGAACGTATCGCAATCATCCACTATCTGGAGTTTAAGGCAAGGGATGATTTTGATACCGTACAAATTCAGTAGGCGCTTGAGAGTTATTGGCGGCTGCCGGTTCTCTGAACTAGATGCAGTAGCACAACGATGCCTGTGCTAGCATTCTAATGGTACGAAAGTGACGGTCGGATCAGATTACGGCTTTGTGTATTGAAAGACGTTCAGCGGTTTTGTTCAATTTCTGGGAAGCGAGCGATTGCAGGTACTGATCTTGCGACATCGGCGGATTATTCATGGAGGAGCGATGCAGCTTAATCCCACGAAGAAAACGGACAGGATTCTCACGTAAGAGAGCCTCTAGAAAAGCGTCCGGTGGGAACGCACGAATACTGAACGGTTTCAACGCGGACCGGGGAAAATCCGACAGGTTGAACGTGACGATTACGGTTGCTCCCGCCAATATTGCGGCCGCCAACACATGTCTGTCGTTTTCGTCTGGAAGTTGCAGGTCCGGAATATATTCTTCGTAGCCGATTACAAGGCAGCTAGAGTTGACCTTGTCCATGAGTCGGCGTGTTCGCTCCAATCGCTCAAGTCCATTTCGGGATTATCCTTGAGTACATTGCGCATCCACTCGGCGTGTATATCATCCGTCCAGCGCGGTTCGTAGACGCCTACCACCGCCAGCCACATCAAAATATCCCTGAGGGCGGACGGGTAGATTACACAGGCGTCCAGAACGGCAATCACTTGTAGAGTCCCGGGTTTTCTGTTTCCTCCATCAGTTCGAGCATTACCTGACTACGCCGAGCTATCTCCTGTTCTTCTTCCTGTCGATAACGCAGCAAGTCCGCATAGCGAATGCGACGCCTATTACCCACCTGACGGTACGGAATCTTGCCTTTGTCTAGCAACTCAGCGATAAGGAATGGTCGCGAGACCATGAGGAAGTCCGCAGCCTTCTGCGTTGTAAACTCCTTGGTAACCGGTGTGATTGTCACGCCGTTCCCGTCTGCCATCGACTTAAGGGCTCCGAGGAGGATACTCACCACAGGCTTGGGTAAGGCAAGAGTTTCCTCCCTATCGGCAGCACTATGAAGATAAATATCCGCGTTGGCCTCCCTGAGCACAAGCGCAGCGAGTTGCTCACCCGATTGGCGAGCTAACAAGCTCTCCTGCTCAGTCGGTAATATGACTTCTGTCATGTTCGGCTCGTCGCCTCCCGTCGGGTTGTTGCTTTAGAAGAATCTACCATTTATTCGCAGCATTCGTAATATCTGTAGCAAGAATGACAATCAAGAAAGACCATAGCAATCGCGCACCGTTCGCTAACTATCCTTACACAGGACTGGTTGCTCTTCGGTCCCTGGCGTTATTTGCAATATCTCAAAACATCCGATATGGCAGCATTCCGGCTGCGATACAGTATGTTGGAAAGCTCCACAGGCATGCCAGATGCAGACATCCTCGGCAAACGCTTGTAGTTGGCACCTCACTTCAACGACTCTCAGACTATATAGACTTCAAAGGCCTTCTCGCCTGGCCCGTACGTTGCCACAGGAGTTATCCGGTGTTGTGCGGAAACTAACCGAAATCTCATTTCCAATATCGAAGCAGATAGGAGCTGTAAAGATGAGTGACTTTCCCACAATCATCCCTGATGGAGTAATCGGCAAGCCGGGCCGCCCGGGTGCAAACGACCGAATCGTGGTGGCCAGTATAGGTGTTGGAGGCATGGGCCGGAGCCATGTGCCTGCCGATGTGGTCGCTCTGTGCGATGTGGATCGGAACCGACTGAATGAGGTGGCTAAATCGGTCATAGCGAACCCGGAGCGGACCGCAGCAGGTCCGCCCGACCTCTACACAGACTATCGACAGCTTCTGGAGCGGAAGGACATCGATGCCGTCACCATCGGCACACCCGATCACTGGCATGCGATGATGACTGTCCACGCGTGTCAGGCCGGCAAGCATGTCTACTCGGAGAAACCGACCTGCAACACGCTGCAGGAGGGTCGGGCGATGGTAGATGCCGCCCGGAGGTATAACCGCACCGTTCAGATAGGCGCCCAGGGTCGCTCCAATCCCAACGCCCACGCCGCATGCCAGTACGTGCGCAACGGCATGCTCGGGCAGGTGGACAGCGTCGAAATCTGGCACCCCGACAACCCAACGACAACGGATACGGCCGAACCGATGCCCGTGCCTGATGGGCTGGACTGGGACCTGTGGCTCGGCCCGGCCCAGTATCGACCCTTCCACTCCCGTTACCATCCCGCCAACTTCCGGTGGTTCATGGATCTCGGGGGCGGCATGATCAAGGATCGTGGTAACCATGCACTCAGCATCGTCTGCTGGCTTATGAACCATGACTCCTATGCGGGCCGGGTGAGCGTGGAGGCGACCGGCGACCCGCAGCCACACGGAATGTATACTACGCCGCGCAATTTGGTCGTGACGTGGAAGTTCCAAGACCCGGACTGGACCCTGACCTGGCGTCAGGGCGCCGTTCCCGAGACGCATGGGCAGTGGGGCGCAACCTATTATGGAGACAAAGATAATCTCATCGTTATTGAAGGCGACGGTGGCTGCCGAACGGAAGAGAAGGCGCTTCAGTATCAGCCGCCTGCCGGCGGAGAAGTTTACCTGCATCCGGCAGCGCCGGGTACGGGCGCGACCGAACGGCACCGCCAGAACTGGTACGATTGCATCCGCACCGGCCGACTGCCGGTGATGGATGTCGCCATTGGACATGCCACCTGCTCACTATGTATTCTGGGGAACCTTGCCTGGACACTTGGGAGAAAATTAGAATACGATATGCTAGCGGAGCAGTTTATTGGGGATGCCGAGGCCAACGCCTGCATCGCTGCGAACTACCGCGCGCCATGGAGCCTGTAGGCTAGATCGCATAAAAGCGCGCCAAGCTCACCGCCATAGAATAAACAGGCGGTGAGCTGTCACAAAACCACTACTGTCATTGCTGCCGTGGCTGCAGCAGAAGCGGAGTTTACCTATCAAAAAAGTTGGCGCAGCAGCGTTCATCACTAACGAGTTGGGCCACGTACTGCTGGTACACCACACCTACGGGGCACTCAATTGGGAACTGCCGGGCGGCATCGGTGAGCTAGCCGAGTCGCCCGCTGAGACCGCCATGCGCGAGGTGCATGAAGAGACCGGCCTGACTGTATCCGCTGCCGGAATGACAGGCTGTTACTACATGCCTGAGAACGAGACTCTGCACTTCGTGTTCCGGTGCGACGCTTCAGGGACGGCCGAAATACCCGTGCCCGATGGCGATGAAATCAGCGAGTGCGCCTACTGGCCACTCAACTCCTTGCCTCGCCCTATCAGCGACTGGACGGTGAAGCGCATCCACGATGCTGTTAGCGGCTGCTGTATTGACATGCCCGTGACGATAGGGCCGAGGATCTGGCTGGAATAGATGGGATTGGGTGTCTGCACCTCCCGATGTTGGGTATCGTTCAAACCGGATTGATGCGCAGCAAGCAGCGCAATTACCAATTCAGGCGGCAAGCGCCTCCACGCGCACATCAACTCCCTCGCCGTGTTCACTGCACTCGAGCGTGCGAGGGAGGCACGCGGCTTATCTTGTTTCACGGCAATCAATGAGATCAGAACGCACAAAAGTACAGAGTGATGTGAAATAAGACAAGATGCATGGGAGAGAATAAGGGTGAGGGGGCTCTTTGGAATGCTGCCGTCGCTGACTGAGACACAAATAATTGTTAATGTAGAGATGACGGGCTGCCTCACTTCACCTCCGGTTCTTGCTAACCCAGGTTGGTTTGTAGCGATACTCCGTTACAAATCACCATGACTTGTTCGGAATCGGCGCCTCACCTCAACGACTTCACAGACTTTATGGACCTCGAAGACCTTCTCCTCACTAACCTTACTTCGGCGCAAGCTGAATATGTTTAAACTCCGCCCACTCGTATGGCCGGGTTTGCAGACGGAACTCTTTGATCTTGAAAAGATCGAATCGGTTTCTTTCCGCAAGCATGCCGCTCGAGTGGAAGCTCAGTACTATCTGATCGTTTTGCAGCTTTTGTCCCTCGCTGAAGAAGTTAACGATGGTTTCTGCGCCTTGCTTATCGATCGCTAGAATGCGTCTGGCACCGGCGCCAAGCTCAGCGCCGACAGGCATAAAGTACCGTGTCTGCGCTTGTCCGGTCCCTGTTGCGAATTTGAGTGAAACACGGCCGAAGAGATCTATCGAGAGATCTTCACCGAACTTCGGAGACATTTTGTAGTCCGGTATCGCCGCGTTGTGCAGGACGTCTTGTGGCATTTGAACGGTGCCTATCGTTTTCCACGGGGACGTGGCCACGCCATATCGGATGGTCATCTCAGAGGGCATGTTTCTTCGCGGGTAGACTGCGGAGAAGATGCTCGAGACTGCCTCATGCGCGGCGATTGTCTGTCCGTACGACTCCTGCACTACGCCCTGATTGTTATTCACGGCAGGCAGGAACTCCCTGGCAGTAGTGAATGTAGTCGTTTTGCTTGCTGAGATGCGAAACAGCACCATCGGGATCTCAGAACTCCACACCGGGTTCAGCGTCCTCGCATACTCTTTCAGCGGACCAGGCACAAGTTTGCCATCTGGCCGCCAGAATTGCCCGCCGTGGTTGGGTAGAGTAACCGCCGGGACCTCCATTGTGAGCCCGCAGGCGAAAGTGTGTCTGTATTGAGGGAGGCTGGCAGGGGTAGGGGCAAATGGCAGAATCGCAGCTTTGGGTTGTACTGCAACTCCGATAAACTCCGCCCATTCGTACGGTCGTGTCTGGATTCGAAATTCATGAACCCTTTCCAGCGTCTCAACCTGAATTCCTAGACCTTCAGTACTATAGCCGGTTTCATCGCGTCCAAGAGTTATTTCACGCCCTTCGCGGTCAAAGGCAATCACCCTTCGCGCCACATCTCCCAGAGGCGGTGCAGCATTGAGCAGCAGTAGAGTGCGATATTCACCTGCAGAGTCTCGAAAAAGCAAAGATAGCGATGGGCTGAGTTCCAGTCTAGGTTCGAAGCCACCAGCTGAAGCCGGCAAGAAGGAAGTGCCGCGCGGAATAACATCGTCCTTCTTAATCGATGCGACTGTTTGCCAGTTTCCAGAAGCAATACCGAACCGATAGGTTATCACCTTTTCCGATGGCGGCAGTTTCAGGTCAACGTTGCCAACTGCCGACTGCTTTGGGAGCAGGTGGGCGTCATTGAGGCGAATATCCCGTCCGTGAAGATAGAATTCGGTGTCGAGGTGATGAGTTGGGTCCACTACGTATCCGGTTGTGCTGGCATCCGTTTTAACGGCTGAATGCAGCCGAAAACAGAGAGTTCGGACAACATACTTGTCTCCTGGATCGATCGCCTGGTAGTGGAACTGATTGCGGACCCTGGCTGGAGGTTCCGGCAGGACGTCGCCTTCGGGAGACCACCAGTTGCTGCCATTCGCGGTTGGCGCAACGCCAACTGCGATAAGTTCAACGCCAATCCCGCTGCCAAGCGTGATTGTCTTTCCCGATGGTCCGCGGTCAGGCATCGGAATTTGATCCAACTTTTCTTGCGTGTAGGTAGCTTGTGCCGGTGCTGTTTCACGCGCTGCTGCCGGACGCAGGGCGACTGCGCCGCAAAGAACCAGCGAAGCGACCGCGACATACGAAACGGCAATCTTAGGAGATATGCGGTCGCGGCGTCTGCCCCTGGCGAGAATCGCCTCTATGCGCTTTGTAACCGGATATCTGCCGAATACCCCAATGGCAGCCGGCATCGTCCGGCGCCCTTTGAGAACGTTCACGACATCCAACAGCGTTTGAGCATACGCCGGCGCGGGCAAGCCGACCCTCATTACGGCATCGTCGCACGCAAACTCGGCCTCGGCCATGAGGCGGCGATGCAGATACCATGCCAAAGGGTTAAAACAATATAGAATACAGGCGGAAAGCGCAAGCGTCTGCAACAGCCAGTCGTAGCGCCTAATGTGCTCAAGCTCATGGATCATTACTGGTCGAAACCGACTGTTTGGCCACGACTCGATATCTCCTGGCAACAGAAGCACAGGCCGAAATACTCCCCATGTAACAGGTACGGCTCGCCTATCGCTCTTGTCGACAATGAGTCTTACGCAGTGAGTAACGATTTCTCCACCAGGCAGAGCCTTGATTCGGTCTCTCAACTCATTTGAGGCGTGTTCGCATCCACGTGTGGCCAACATCCATAGACCAAATAGCCCGAATGCCTGCCGAAATGAGAGGATCCACACAGAAGCTATCCAGATGCCAACAAGCACAGGCAGCATCGACGTGCCGGCACGTGAGGGTGTACTCATGGTCGCCGTCTGCCGTGGGTCTGCGACTTGCGCATTCATTACGGTCGTAGATTTTGCTTGGGACACAGAAGATGCGTTGCCCTTATCTGGAGTCTCGACTTCGGAACGCGCGGTTCTAGATGGCACATCTGCGGTGGAGTTTACCTTCGCGGCGTTCCATCGGGCAGGAGTGTGGATGCGCCACTTGGCGGGAGCAATTATGGAGAGAAGCGGCAGCAGAAACAATGAGAAGAGGGCGATAGATGCCATTGCATGGCGTCTCGCAGCCGATTGGTGTTTAGAAATTGCCAGGCAACAGACAGTGATCGCCAGCACTAGCGTACTCTGGATCGCTGCGTTAAGAAAAATAGCAGTCCATGCATCAGGATTGAGTCTGGTTATCAATCTGTCACCCCTCTTCTCTGGCTCGCTCAATCAAGTCGGCAAGGCGCCCCAGTTCATCCCGCGAGATCTCAGCTTCACTGTCGGCAAGAAAGGCGGTTACAGCCTGCTCCAGGCTGCCGCCGAAGAAGTTGCGGACAACCTGCTGCAGCGCAGCCCGCGCTGCCGTAGGCCGGGATTCCAGCGGAGCGTACAGATAACGTTTGCCGTCTTCAATATGTCGGACGTGCCCCTTCTGCTCCAAAATCCTTAGAATGGAACGGACCGACGAGTAGGAGGGGGGATCTGGCAGAAGCTCCTGCACCTCCGCAACCGAGGCCTTACCCACGCGATGCAGAATATCCACAATCTCTCGCTCCCGCATGCTCAGTCCCGAACCAATCTTCCTTGGCATATATCCACCTCTTCGTGCCACATGCTAAACTTTCAGCATTATGCTGAAAGTTTAGCACAGTGAATTCATCGTGTCAAGGGATGCGATCACAACGGTGATAATGTCTCGCTTCTGTGCGTGGAAGTTCAGTGTGCAAGGCTGGAGTCCGGAAAAGACGAGGGGGATGCGGTCTGATTCTCAATCGCCTAAGGCTCATGTCGAGATGACGGTGGCTGTGGGCTGTTCATGTCGAAATAAAGATGGCGGCGTGCATCCGGAAAACGGCGCATCTCAACGGGTTTCAGGTTGCAAACGGCGCGACACGACCGCGGCTGCATGGGTTGACTGCGCCCGCACGAGGATCGTCTCCGCGCTGTGCGAAGCAATTAGGGCGTGGAGGAGCGAATAAATGGGGTGGATAGCAACGTGGCACATTCGGATGGAGACGGCGTTCAAGCCGGATTGATGCGCAGCAAGCAGCGCAACTACCAAGTCAAGCCACGTACGGCTACAGGGACGGTGGGTCATTACCCGAGCGAACTGCAACTCGTACTCACCAGAGCACATCGCGCCGCCGTTTATCCGGACAGGGACAAGCCACTGTCCCTACAGCCATTTGGGAGCCGTTGCTTACTCCGGCTTTGGGTTCTTTTGCAGCAGGCCGATAACGTTGCCCTCCGGATCTGAGATCCACGCGAAGTGGCCAGATGGGATCTTGATCGCCGGAACGATGACCTTGCCGCCGAGTTTGATCACTTTGTCCAGGTACGGTTTGATCTCCTCGACGTCCACATAGAATGTAATATAGTGGCGCGGCTCGTGCCCAAGCGAAGCGATGTGCCCTGGGATGCCCTCTTTACTGCCAGTATCCACATCGAGCGACGGTCCGTTCTTGGTGACTTTCCAATCGAACATGTCACTGTAAAATGCGGTTGTCTTCGTGCTGTCATCGCAGCCAATCTCAAAATGCACCACAGGCCGTCCCATGCGCGGAGCCTCCTTTATCGTTGTGTCGTGAACCAGAATGACGGGAGGTGATTGTGCAATTGCTTGCCCACCTACCTGTCGGTGTGTCACTGTCAGCAGGCAGCCTGCGAAGCCGAGAGCCACTCCCAATGCTAGCTGCAAACTCGGCCGATACGATACTGGCAACACTGTGTTCTCCCTCCATTTTGAACTGTGAGCGCACACAAGCCGCGTCTCTATCGAGGTTCATCGCCACAGGGGCTTAATCGGTACGCAGCAGTCGATATCGAAATATTCCCAGCCAACATCTTCTGGGCGAGAGTGAAAGATCTCCATTGCCGGCATAGAATCCGGCACGTATCCGCTCGACGGGAACCACACCTTAAAGAAGTAGCTCCAGGCGCGCTCAAATGCCGTGATGTCTCCCGCGCAGTGGTGCACGGCGTAGTTCGAAGCCGGAATGAGCATGCAGCCGATCTCGCCCTGCGGAGCCATAGGCTGGTTAAGGGCTACGCACAGATCGTATCTGCACTTTTCAAGCGGCGTCACTTCGGGATCATCCGGAGACATCCCTATCACCCTGTCGTCGAGCAGCAGTTCCTTGTTCTGGCGCACCCAGTCCATCAGGCGAGCATAGGCGTCCATGCCTTTTTGTGGTTCCAGATAGAGCCCGAAAGTGCGGATATAGGCCAGATGAAGATCTGCCCTTTGCTCGATCTTGACCTCGAAATCTAAGGCGAGTTCGTCCTCCGGGAACGGTTTGAAATAGTACCGTGAAGCTGTCGGATAGTCTTTACCAATCTTGCTATCTTGTGATAGCTCATCGAGATCCGTGCGGCTCGGACTGACGCCATACCGCTTCTTAAACGCTCGCGAGAAATTGGAAACGGAGTTGAACCCGCATTCGATGGCGATGCGGCTCAGATTTGCTGATCTAGAGCGGCGCATAAGTGCGACAGCTCGCTCCATGCGCATGCGGCCTGTGAACTCTCCGATCGTTTCGCCCATCATGGCGCGAAAGATGCGGTGGAAGTGATATTCGGAGAAGCAGGCGATGTCCGCCAGATCTGCGAGTGAGTTTTCCGTATCAAAATGCTCGCTGATGTGATCAATCACGCGATTAATTCGCTCAATATATTCTTGCCGGCTTTCGTCCTTCACACCACTCCTCCACGGTATCGATAACTTAACGTTGTCAACCTGATTGATAGCGTAACTCGGGGCGCTGAAACGAACGATGGATCATGCTTCGTCCACGGTAACTCTACCCGGTAAACAGCATACGATGCGGGGAACCTTCCCGATATGTGCGACGTCCGTCTTCCGTTATACGTGTGTTGCGATTACCAATGTGATTGTGAATTAAAGAAAGCAATTGTTGAACAGGAAATGAACTCAACCCTGGAACATCCTCCCACCAGTAAGCTGGAAAAGAAACCTGATTCACGACCGAGTTTAACGATGCCGCCGGAGCCGAAGTGGAACTCGATGCTCGGACTCTGGCGCCGTAAGTCCACGATCATTGCAGCGCTTTCGGTGGTGGCGCTGCTTGTGTCTCTCTCGCTTCGTTATATATTCCGCACGAGTGTCAGCGTCTATAATCTGCCGTTGATGTTCGACCTTTGTCTTGGCGGATTACCCCTCCTGTATGATCTGATTCGAAAGATGGCGAAACGCGAATTTGGCGCCGACCTCCTCGGTGGTGTCGCCGTCATCGCTTCACTTCTGCAAGGTCAGTTCCTGGCTGGCGCGATTATTGTATTGATGTTGTCTGGCGGCGCTGCCTTAGAGAGTTACGCTCTTCGCAGCGCCTCATCCGTGCTTGCTGCATTGGCAAAGCGGATGCCCTCCGTCGCGCATAGGAAATGCGAAACAAAAATTCTGGACGTATCGCTAGATCAAATAATCGTTGGCGACACACTGGTGATCTATCCGCATGACATCTGCCCGGTTGACGGCGTCGTGATCGATGGACATGGCGCCATGGACGAGTCCTATCTAACTGGCGAGCCATTCCAGATTAGCAAAACCACCGGCTCACCCGTAATTTCGGGAGCGATCAATGGTGAATCGGCTCTAACAGTCCGGGCAACACAACTGGCGGCAGATTCGCGCTACGCCAAAATCACCAAAGTAATGCGCGAATCCGAATCTACCCGGCCGCAACTGCAAAGGTTGGGAGACCGTCTAGGCGCCTTTTACACTCCGGTCGCGCTAATTGTAGCCAGCCTCGCCTGGGCGCTCAGTGGCGAGCCGATTCGGTTCCTGGCAGTACTCGTTATCGCGACGCCTTGCCCGCTGCTAATTGCCATACCCGTAGCAATCATTGGTTCGATCTCCCTTTGTGCTCGCCGGGCTATCATTATAAAGAGCTCTGTTGTGCTTGAACAGATCGGCGAATGCCGCACCGCCATATTCGATAAGACTGGAACACTGACTTATGGTGAGCCGAGCCTGACAGAGCAGCTTGTCTCACCTGGCTTCTCCCAAAAGGAAGTGCTAACACTCGTGGCTAGCCTCGAGCGTTATTCCAAGCATCCCCTCTCACGCGCAATCCATGCTGCTGCGAAGGCGGATAAGATATCCCTCGCAGAGGCCATAGCAGTGAGCGAAGCGCCAGGCGAGGGGTTGCGGGGCTCCGTTTCGGGCCACGATGTCCAGGTTTTGAGCCGGAATCTGCTCACAGCACGTAAGGACACTGAAGTCGATATCGAACATCTGCCTCCCATTTCAGGCGGGCTGGAGTGCATGGTGACGATAGACAGAAAGTACGCTGCGACATTTCGGTTCCGGGACGCACCTCGCAAGGAGAGCCGTTCGTTCGTGCGCCATCTTAGACCAAAGCATAAATTCTCCCGCGTAATGATCGTATCTGGAGACCGTGAGTCTGAAGTCCGCTACCTTGCAGATCAGGTTGGCATCACAGAAATCTACGCGGAAACCACGCCTGAGCAGAAGCTCGCGATCGTCCGCAAGGAGACCGCGGCAGCAAAAACGCTATACGTGGGCGACGGCATCAACGACGCTCCTGCGATGATGGCCGCCACGGTCGGCATCGCCATCGGGCAAAACAGTGATGTAACCGCAGAAGCAGCGGGAGTCGTCATTATGGACAATTCTCTGGTGAAGGTGGACGAGTTCATCCATATCAGCTGCCGAATGCGGGCCATCGCACTGCAGAGCGCAGTCGGCGGCATGGCCCTGAGCATGGTTGGAATGGCCATTGCTGCGACGGGCCATCTGAACCCGGTAAGCGGTGCGATTAGTCAGGAAGTGATTGATGTACTGGCAGTTCTGAACGCTTTACGGGCAGCCCTGCCCCCTCTGAGAAAACGACATGTCTAAAGCAACGGGACCGAGAAAACATGGACGAATGTGAACGATTTTGCAACGAGACGACGTGCTAGTGTTTTAACAAAAGCAGTGCAGGACCGAGTGGCCTCGGTTCTGCACTGCCATTCTCATTACGGTTGGTTACTATGACCTAAAGGGCGGTCGCTACTGCTGCGGAGGTTTTCGCCTCCGTGGTGGTTTCTCCTAAACGCGGCTGCTCACCTGTCATGTTGTTATCGGTAATCTGTACTGGGATACGAACGGGCCGCTCTCGCTCGTGCTTGTTGAAGCGAACATAGAGCATGCCGTTCTCGTATTTTGCCTGGGACTTGTCCGCATTCACCGTACAGGGAAGCACAAAGGAGAATGAGAACCGACCATAGTTGCGAATGCCCTGCATATGCTGGACCATCTTCGACTCTGTGTTCGGCTTTATGGCAGGGCTCTGTTCGCCCGAGAGGGTCAGCTTATCCTCGATCACTTGAATGTCGATCTGATCCACATTCAAGCCTGGCAAGCTTGCAACCAGGATCACCTCGTCCGGGGACTCCCAGATGTCGACGGGTGGCACAAACGTGTTTGTCTCTTCAAACAGTTTGCTCAATGGAGTAGAGCCATACGGGGTGGTGAACCAATCCCACATACGGGACTGCAGCGAAAGTACGTCGTTTGCGCCGGTCTGGTTGCGACGCATTAGAGAAGTAGACATTGGAATACCTCCTTAACAGATCTCAACTGGATTGACGTATAACCGGATGAAGCACATGGGCTTCATCCACCAATAATAACGGATAATTCTCGATACGATGTTCCCATTTGGGCTTAGATACCGTGTGAAATTCTTAACATCATCAGCCGCTTAAGCCTGCTTCTCTGTAGCATCCTGGCAGCTGCGATCCTTGACCGATCGCATACCTCTTCTCGAAGTCGTGCAAGATCACGCAGCGCCTCACACATATCTGCTAAGATATGACTATCACGGTCGCGGAGAACTAACTTGGACATCAAGAAAAACGGATCCCAGCCATCGGCAACAGGACCATCAGATTGGTTCAGTGGCACGGTTCGCATCGATTCTAGGTTTCAGGCGGAGGAGCCCGCAAGAGTCGGAGGCGCGACCGTCACCTTTGAGCCAGGCGCCCGCACCGCATGGCATACACATCCGCTGGGACAAACCCTTATCGTGACAGCAGGATGCGGTTGGGCGCAGCACGATGGTGGGCCAATCGAAGTGATTCATCCTGGTGACATCGTCTGGTTCCCGCCAGGGGAGAAGCACTGGCACGGCGCCACGGCAACGACCGCGATGACGCACATCGCCATTGCAGAGTTGCTCAATGGCAAAGCGGTTGATTGGCTGGAAAAGGTGAGCGACGAAGATTACCTGGCAATCGGTTAAGTCACTTATGCGGTGACAATATGAGCGGGCTTCGTGTATTATCCTATCAATCAGTTTGACTTGGATAACTCCGCCTGCAACTCCTGCGCTTCACACTTGTATTAATATTGATCAAGTGATAGCATTGAAAAGACATTAGAATTGTCATTAGTGATGGACTTTTAGCATTTGAGCTAGCCATTGCTGCAGTACGGTTGATTAGTTTCCGGACATTATCGGACTGCCCAGCCCGGTAATGTCCTCTGGTTTCGTGTGTTCCACACAGCTCTTAAAGGAGCAGCAAAAGTGGATCTCGTGGTTGTTGGCATGCCGATATGCAACCCGATTCGAACGCTTGACAGAAACATTAGCGTCCGCTGCCGTGGCAACTGCCACCTTTTCACCTCATTTCGCAACCTCTCAGTTGCTGTGCAGAACCCAGTTCCTGACGAACCAATTCTCTTGTCGCTGTCATACACGGCGCCTGTACCCAATGTCTTTCGTTGCGGGTCGTCCTTCTTGCGGAGCTTCCCTAACGGCAGCGCTATACCGGAAGGAGGGAGACCTGCAATATCATAGGAAGTCTCTACGGTTATGCTAACGAGGAGGTTGGAATCTAATGAAAGGTGGTCCGCAAATATCTTCGCTCGCTGCGGGGATCGCCATCGCTGTTGTAGTTGGTCTGGTGGTCTTTTTCGGAATTAAGACCATCAAGGGCCCTGGCAAAGTACAGATGAGCCAGGAGATGGTGAAAAAAATGTCGGCAATGCATTCCGATCCGGTTGCGCCAGGCTCACATGCGCCGGGCTCCGGACCAACCGATAGTTCAAACACGGGAAGATGACGCACTCAACGCGGAGAATTCCAGACTTCAGACAGTCTAAATGCAGAATCCTACTCCGCACATGATGAAGGAGCGACTCGCCCTCAAGTTC
>CAIXIX010000135.1 GCA_903919615.1 uncultured Chthonomonas sp. | reverse complement strand
CGTCGGAATCTCTTCCGACCCCCGGCTTTGCACCGAAGGACTTCGCAGCCAGTCAGCTACAGGGCGGCTTGGACCTTACCCCGACCGGACTTGCACCGGCTAGTCTAGTCCAGCTTAGCTGGACGCACCCTCACCCTACCTACTCTTTCCGTTTGCCTCCCTCGCACGCTCGGGTGCGGCAGAGAACACTCTTTTCCACTCGCAAGCTCGGTCTTTCCGCTTGCCTCACCGTGTGCGAGACCTTGCTCCTAGTATTCTAACAAGATTAGCCTCGCACGGGAGGGTGGCAACCGCGCCTTCGGACGTCAGCAATAAATTGGTTGACGGAAGGAACGAGAGGCACAAAACTTTAATCGCTATTCGACTCAAGAAATATTGATGAGTCGCTCGGCAAATCACAAGTCTCTTAGCTCCGTTGCGATCCTTACAAGCGAAGCTACCACCATGCACAAACTCTGCATCCTGATAATTTTTCTTCTCGCTGCTATTGCAGATTGCATTGCGCAGGAGATGCCAGACTTGGCTGCGGCGCCTGCTGCCATTCAGAAGCTCATGCCAGCACATGCCATCAGCGTTCTCTTTGACGAATTTCCGATTGGCCCAAACGGCAGTAAGGTTCTGGTGCACGTTTACGGTGCCCTTGCGATGAAGAGTAAATCGAGCGGCTCAGCGGACACCCCGCTTGACCACCCACTTAACCGCCAGGATCTGATGTCGAGCGTTCCGTTACCAAACTGTCGCTTTACGGTCGATTTTCTTGTGCAGCAGGGCGGCACATTCGAGCGCTTGAACCGGGCAGAGTTCAATTCTGTTGATCCGGTCAATCACATCATTGTCAAATGGCTGAACACCAAAGAACGAGTTGGCCCAATTTTGGCCGTGCATGCCGGAGCAACCCATTGGCTGGGCTGGCAGCTGATCATCTTCCCCGATGGTGTTAACAAGCCGGCCACACTCCAGTACTTTGGCTACGGTGGCGAGCGCGATGCAGGAAACATGATAAGCCTGGATCAACTCGACGCAAATGGCTGGATGACAGTTCGTGATAATTGGTTTGAAGGCGACAAAAAGGGCGAGAGAGTCTTTCCGTGGGATGGAGTGGAGTTTGCGGATCGTAAGCGGCCGTACTTCGTTATACTGGCATCGTGCAAAACTCGTACAGAGGCGGATACGTTCTGCGAATTGCACCTTTGCGACGAAGGCGCACTGGAAATCCGGCCCTCATCGCACTATTCAAAGCTCAAAACGGGTTTCTATATTGTGATCGCTAACCGGTTTGAGACAATCAGTAATGCGGAGGGCTATGCTCGGGATCTCCGGAAACACGGAACGGTGTGTTATGTAAGGCGGGCATTTTGATTAACGGTATCGACGGCCGCTATTTTGCGGGGGCTCGCTTGAATTTTGACAATGCCCGGACAGCATGTACTCTCAGGTACGATTGTCTCTTCTGTGCTGCAGCTGGCAGCATCTTGATGATGTTAAGGGTGTTTTCGAAAGCCTCCTCATCGCCAAGGAATTCATATAACTGATTGATGCCCAGGCCAAATACCCCGGAATAGATTGCATCCATTTCTGCAGCCGGCCTGCCCGACGCCTTCGACTCCGTTGCGATCATTAAGGCGATCTGGTCAACCGTCTCCTGTATGTTCTTGCCTGATCGCTTCAACGACGAAGTGTGGTTCCCCTCGAACGTCCGATACCCTCCAACGATTGAATTCGAATAGACGACCGGGCCTTTTCTCGCAATTCGCCACCAGAGGTTGAAATCATTTACATGCCCAAACTGTGGATCAAATCCGCCCACTTCATTTAGCGCACGCTTCGAAATGAGGGTCCCAGAGAATTGAATAGGGTTGATGGTCCATCGGTCGAGCGTATACGTCAGTAAACCACGTTCCTTGTCTCCAAGCAGCGGGGTTTCAAAATGACGGACACCTTCTGACGTTATAAATGCACTCCGCGCAAACACAGCAAGAGCAGCGGGGCAAAGCTGGATACATTCCTCGAACTCAGCATAGGCGTTCGGGTAAACAATATCGTCTCCGTGAAGGATGTGCACCCAGGGCCGATTCGCCTGTTCGAGGCAGGCATTGAAATTAGCGACTGCACCAACATTTTTTGGATGACGATAAAAACGAAGTCTACCCGGCCATGTTTCACTTATCGCTGCCTCTGGTTCGTCCTCGGAAGAGCAGTCATCCAGTACAACGATCTCGGCATCGTCCAGAGAAATGCTCTGACTCTTCAGCGATTTCAGCGTTTCAACGAGGTATTGAGCGCAGTTGTAAGTAGGGATCATGATCGAGAGATTAGCACCGCGTTTCCCCAAACCGGATTCCTGCAATGCATCCACCGTCAACGTCATTCCCTACTATCTCCTCAAACGTAATTGTTCTGAACAATCATGGCACCTCGTAATGCTGGTTAACGATACTGTGGCAGTCGGCGTGTGCATGAGTTGCATTAAACCGTCCCAAAAATAACGTGGATAGTGGCGTCGTTAGTACGGGGAAATTCAAGAGGCACAGCAATAACACGGAGCCCGCTGACGGCTTTGGGAGCTGCGACGCGTGCAGGATAGTAGCCGAATGTGACTAGCATTCTGCACAGCAAGCGGCGACACACGCAATGCACGCCGCTGCCGCCGCGCAAGGAAGCCCTTATCGTTTAGCTGAGTTCACGAAGCTCACAAGTTCTTTAGCCGCTTCTTCATCGTGGATGGGTCCTATGTCCCATGAATTGACGTCCATCTGCTGTTTGATGCGGCCAGCGGTTACAACTCGATGTTTGAGCACAAACACGAGGTTCTCGTTCTCGTGCTTGCTTGACCATTGGAAGAAGCGGGAACGGCCCTCAGGCGTCAAGTTTAGCCGGACCTTGTACGATTTCGAATCGAACACAGAGGCGGGATTCTCTTCTAGATCCGCCGACGTGAAGTTGCCGCTCGTGAGCACAACAGGATTGGTAACGATAAGGGAATCTGCCGGGATCGGGAGTCCGTGATCGACCTGGCGTCCGCTTCCACTTCCACCTTCTGAGGCATCTGTCTCTTCGTGATCAGGTTTCGCATCCCTGTCTGGAGCGTAGGTCTTCAGCAGCGCGCCAAGGCTTGTTACTGTTGGGGTAAACGTCTTGCCGGATTTCACCTGAATGGTAATTGGGGTTGCAGCGGTAACCCCTGCGTTCCAATCGCCGTGGCCCATCAGCTTGTTTACTCCCGCTCTGATGTACGGCTCCAGCATTCGGTAGCAGGTTTCACTATCGATTTTCTGAACGGCGCGAATGGAGTCTCCGATCGTTGGCTGAAAAAGCGGACCGTTCTTCTCATCGAAGATCGTGTTCCAGCCATACTCGGTTAGCTCGACCCTCGACGTCTGGTTCGCTGTTACGATCCGAAACATGTTGTGGTCGTAATCTTTTGAGTCTAACGTGCCGACCACCGTCAGCCCCTCGGGCACGCTGTTCAGTTGGCTCCATTTCGCCTGCAACAGGAAATGGTCCTGAACACGCCCGACAACAATCCAGGCCACAACGACCGTTACAAACCAGAAGATTAGCCGGGTCGTCCCCTGCTCTCGCGTCACTCCGGCATACAGCTTTGTCGCTGGCTGTTCGCCAGGCTGATGTGCAAACAGCCCCATCTATTTATGTCTCCCGCGTTCACATTACGGCAGGTCTTACGAAGCCAAAATGTGACGTCGCGAGATCCTAGTTCAGAATGTGTTCCAATGCAATCAGTAGTAAGGCAACGTTACGTCTTGTGGCAGATGCGCCCATCGTTCCGATGCGCCAAATCTTGCCTTTAAGCTCGCCAAGGCCGCCTCCAATTTCGAGGCCGAACTCATAAAGTAAACGCTTGCGAACCGCCACCTCATCCTGAACACTCTCAGGTATCACGACAGAGTTCAGGGTCGGGAGCCTATATTCGGGATTCGCGAAGGGCTGTATGCCTAGTTTTGCTAACCCGGTCATCAGCTGAGCGCTAACATCGCGATGCCGCTTGTATCTTGCCTCAAGCCCCTCGTCAACGATCTCGGATAGCGCCTCACGAAGAGCGAATAGAAGATTGACTGGAACTGTATGATGATACGCATGCGGAGCATCATAATAGTTCCTGAGCAACTGCCAATCGTAATACCAATTTGGCACCGCAGACTTTCGAGCCTTCGAAACAGCAAAGGCGGCATCTGAAACGCTGATGGGCGAGAGTCCGGGAGGCGCCCCGACACACTTTTGCGTGCCGGAATAGCACACGTCCACATCGCACTCGTCGATATTTACCGGAATGCCACCGAGGGAAGTTACCGCATCCACCACAAAAAGCGCCCCGCGGTCGTGAGTGATTTCCGCTATTGGCTCAAGTGGCTGGCGTACGCCAGTAGAAGTCTCCGCATGGACCACTGCAACAAGCTTTACCGATTCCAGAGACCGAACCGCATCGTAGAACTTGCCCGGCTCAATGATCTGCCCCCAGGTTGCATCCACAACGGTCACATTCGCACCGAGCCGTTTGCAGATCTCCACCATTCGGCCGCCAAAGAACCCGTTCACACCAATGACGACGTTGTCGCCAGGCTCAATCAGGTTTACAAAGCTGCACTCCATGCCCGCCATGCCGGTTCCAGTTAGCGGGATCGTGAAGTCGTTCTTCGTACCGAATAGCGTTCTCAGATCGGCGCGCAGCTCATCGAGCAGCGTAAACAGCTCTGGATCCAGATAGCCAATTGGGTTACGTCCAAGCGCCTCAAGAACGCGTGGTGAAACACTGCTTGGGCCTGGCCCAAGCAGGATTCTTGGAGAAGGCAGAGCGGTCTCCAGCGACATGTGTTTATCCTTCCATCAGGGTCTCGATGAAACCTATCAGACTATTCCCAGAATGCTGTAACCGCAATCGACGTAGAGAATCTCGCCCGTGATTGCGCGCGCCCAATCGCTCAATAGGAAGAGGGTTGCATCGCCAACTTCTTCCGCCTCGACCTGTCGGCGCAAAGGCGACTTACCGGCCACGTATTCACGCATGCGATCGGCGCCAGCAATTCCGGATGCCGCCAATGTCTTGATAGGTCCTGCCGAAACTGCGTTCACGCGGATGTTTTCCGGGCCAAGGTCGTTCGCCAGATATCGGACGCTTGCTTCAAGAGACGCCTTTGCGACACCCATGATATTGTAACCAGCGACCACACGTTCTGCGCCAAGATAGGAGAGCGTGACGACACTTCCGCCGCCTGCAGCGACCATCAGCGGCCGAGCGGCCCTCGTCATGTTAACCAGAGTGTAGACGCTCGCCTCGTGCGCCAACAAGAAGCCCGCTTTCGATGTTGCAATATACTCACCATCGAGCTCCTCCTTATTTGCGAAGGCCATGGCATGCAGGTATCCATCTAGCTGACCGCCGAAGTGGTTACCCACCTGAGCGAAAAGGCCTTCAACCTGCTCATCATCTGTCGCGTTGCACTGAAAGATCGGGGCAGCGATGCCCGCTTCAAGCAGGAGCTTTTCCACACCCTTTTGCTCACGATCCCCAAGGACGGATATTGCCAGGCTGGCGCCTTCTCTGTGCAGCGAAAGTGCAGCATGCCATGCAATGCTCCATTTGTTACGCGGTCCCGTAATGAGAATTCGCCGTCCTTGCATCACACCTGACATATGACTGATCCCTTCACCTGTAGTTCATGCTGAATTCTGGCAATCGCCAGAGAATATTTCGCGCAGCCATACTCGACTGACTCGATCAACGCACCCGTGAGAGGTCGACTGTGTCTTCTGAAGTACAATCTAGTACGATGGCGACGATAGTTAACTATATTAAATGGTCTGCGACACGACCAAGGGCGAGGCTAGTTCCCGGGCCCTGGTTGCCTCCTGCATTAACCTACTCTGATATCGAGTTCAAAAGCGAGTTTTCGGATAAGACAAACCTATCTGGATGGTTGATTAAGGAGCGTAACACCGCGTCACGCGGCGTCGTTATCCTTTGCCACGGACATCTTGGCAACCGTTTGGAGATGCTCAGTATCGCGTGTATGCTGAGTAAGCATCATTTTACCACGCTGTGTTTTGATTTTCGTGCGCGAGGCAAGAGTGCGGGCTCGATGTGCACACTTGGCCTTCGAGAGGCCTTCGACGTTATGGGCGCCGTTAGCTATGTCAGGCAGAATCCCGAAACCAGCAATCTGCCTGTTTTTGTCCTTGGCAACAGCATGGGTGGCGCATCCGCAATCCGCGCGGCGTACAGGGATAAACGTATTGACGCAGTTATCTGCGAAGCCTGCTTTGCCCGGCTCACGAATGTAGTGAGCGCCCGTATTCGGCTCACAACAGGGCCATTCGCATCAAAGCTTATCGAACAGTGTCACTCCGTAGATGGTACGCGGAACGATAATGGTTTTTCAATCGATGAGGTTAATCCGGTGGATGAGATTGCTGCGATCTCTCCACGCCCTGTTCTATTGATTACCGACGGCGCAGATGCCACCTGTCCAAGAAACGAGTCGGATAGTCTCTACGCAGCAGCTTTAGAACCCAAGTCGCGCTGGATCGCGCCAATGACCCCACATGTGCAAGCATTCAGGCTGCATCCTGCAGAGTACACTGGCATCTGTGTGGAGTTTCTGGAGGCGGCTTTGATACGGGTGTAATACTTAAGTGACAGATGTGCAAGGTAAAGCCACGCATGAGACTTGAACCACTGATTTCGTATCGGCGTGCGTTTAGCAAGCCAACTGGACAAAACTACATTCTGATTTCGGAGATTTGCCCCCGTGTCCTCGACCCGCGCCGCAGCGCAGCAAGGAGTCAAGGGGGAAAGAGCCTTGCCCTCCCCTCCTCCTCCGGCTTCTTATCTTGTTTCATAGTTGTAGATTGTGTACGACGAGCCAACAAGCGGTAGGTGATACGCACGAATTGATCACGGCACGCGTGCTGGACCCTCAACGCCCGCAGGGAGAGGGGCCGGAGCGCGCTTCCGGATGTTTGCGAGTAACTGCCACGAACTTGGATACAAGATTAGCCTGCCCGCAGCGTAGTCATCGAACTAGAATTCGGCAGGATTAGCGGGCTGCTTAAAAGAAACTCAAGGCATGAAATACTGCATATGTAATGAGACGTTTCAGAACTGGAGCTGGCACGATACGTGTCGGCAGGTAGCAGAATGCGGGTACCAATATATTGAGGTCGCACCGTTTACGCTTGCTAAGGACGTGCGAGAGGTTACTCCAGAACAGCGCACCAAGATCAAGACATGCGCGACAGATTTCGGGCTCCAAATTGTTGGGCTCCATTGGCTGCTCGTATCGCCTCCCGGGCTTTCTATCACTGGCGATTCCCCAGACATTCGTAGAGAGACATCGACTTATCTCTGCGAGCTTGCGAATCTTTGCGCAGATATCGGTGGTTCAACGATGGTGCTGGGCTCACCTGCACAGCGACGACTTCCAGCGACAGAGACAAATTCCGCCGCGTCCCCGCGAGAGCTAGCGCTTGAGAGGCTCTTAGAAGTTATCTCCCCTGCTCTTGAGATTTGCGACGCTCGAGGAGTAACCCTCTGCCTCGAGCCACTACCATCGCCAGAGGCAGACTTTATGCTGACGCTTGAAGAGACCACAGAAATTGTGAAAACACTGAATCGTGGCTGCCTGAAGACGATGCTGGACATCAAATCTGCGAGCAGTGAGACGACACCAATCGATGCGCTCATTCACAAGTACAGCGATGTGATACATCACGTACATGTCAATGACGCAAACCGACGTGGTCCGGGATTTGGCGAAACGGATTTTGTGCCTATTCTCAGGGCCCTGAACGAAGTTTCTTACGATGGGCCGGTCTCCATTGAGGTGTTCGACTACACTCCAGACCCCGTCACCATCGCATCGCAGTCGCTCGCTTACCTGAAAAAGTGCCAGGCGACGACTGCTGGAGAGTGACAATGAGCAGAAACGACTTTCTAGTAGAGATTCATGCGGGCGCGCATGAGCGAAACTACTGCCCCATTCAACTTGGCCAGATTGAGGCTACGTATGGCACCGAGTTGCATCTCCATTCATCAAAACGCGAGACGATTGTGGCGCAGCCATTACGTAATGGAACTGCCGTGGCGATTCTGCCGCACATTGGAGCCACGGAGACGGGCCGATATACCCTTTCTACGGCGACTGACAGTGGTGAGGCCACAAACCTAAGAACCGAAGACAACGGAATTGACACAATCTCCGTTTATGAAAACGACATCCTGATAACATCCTATCGATACAACAATGTGGAGGCAAGGCCTTACTTCTTCCCCGTCAATGAACCTGGCGGTATCTGCGTTACACGTTCCTATCCGATGCAATCAATTGGACACGAAACCGCAGATCATCCCCACCATCGTTCGATCTGGATAGCGCATGGGGATGTGAACGGCGCTGACAACTGGAGTGAGGAGCCCGGCCATGGGTTTACCGCTCATCAAGCCATCAACTGGATCGAGAACGGACCGGTGGCAACGCAGTTCAACACGACAGGTATCTGGACCGACGTCAATGGAAATCCTTTGCTAACTCAGGACTTAACCACGACCTTTTGGCGATCGGACGGCGTTTCTAGAATTATCGATTTCAACATCACCCTGACTGCTGACCACGAAGTTGGTGACGTCGAATTTGGCGACACCAAAGAAGGCGGCATCCTGGCAGTTCGCGTTGCAAGCGAAATGGATGTTACGCGCGGAGGTGAAATCCGTAATGTTTATGGCGGGATAAACGAGGGAGAGTGCTGGGGAAAGAACTCCCACTACTGCTGCTACAGCAGCACGGTTGAGAATACAAGCTGTGGAATATCTATCTTTGATCACCCGGATGGTTTTCGCAGCCCTACAACCTGGCACGTGCGAAACTACGGATTGATGACGGCAAATCCATTTGGATACTCTGCCTTTACGCATGGACGCGTGAATGGGTCATTCGTACTGCAGCAAGGCAACAGCCTGCAGTTCAAATACCGGATGATCGTGCATCGAGACCCGCAGTTCTACAGTAAGGCAGCGCAATTCTATTTGAACTATGCGTTTCCGCCAAGGGTGCATACGCATGCTGGTGTGTAACGGAGCGGAGACGCACGCCAACAATGCAAAGCCATAAGGCAGCCTAGCAGCAACCAAAGAAGAGACTCACGCAAAGGGAGCAAAGACGCAAAGAAATGCGTAAATGGCGAACTACATTATATTCCCGTTATGGGGACGATTAACTGCGAAGGCTCGAATTTTTCTTTCCTCTAATGTGCTTTATTGCGATTAATTCGCATTTCTTTGAGTCTTTGCGTGACAAACCTGTTTTTGTATGCGGCGATGCTGCGCGATTAACAACCTAACGCGACATCACGGTTTTCAGGAGGTCGGGATCGAGGCCGCTCTGGCGCCATACCTGCCGTTTTAACCTGTTAGTTATAGGCAAAACTGCAGATTGAAGTGCTTGGTGTCGGCGCACAGCGTCGCCGAGATCATTGATCGCCGACTGTGTATCGGCAACGGTTGAACCTGGAACTGCCGCATCGTAGTCCGCGTTGGCAACCGCAGTCTTTCCTTCAGCCAATTCTGCAAGGCCGATGTTGAACTTCACGTAAGAGAGCGATGGATCAATTTTCAACGCCTTCTTGCCTGCGTCGACAGATTCCTTGAGTGACCCCTGATTGTACAGAGCCCAACCCAAATTCCCCCAAAGACTCGCATCGTTCGGCGTAAAGCCAAGTGCAGTTCTGTAGGCCTCAATGGCTTCAACATGCCGCCCCATCGTATCCAGCACTTGTGCCATGCCTGAGTAAGAGTTAGCGTCTCGAGGGGACTTTCGCACAATGGCTCTAACGATTGTCTCAGCCTCTTGAAATCGCTTGAGGGCTGCGAGGGACGTCGCTTTGCCTATCAATGGCCCCGCATTGCCCGGGCTAATCGAGAGAGCAGCTTCGTATTCGCGCAGGGAGTCTTCGTGGCGATTCAGCTGCTCATAAACATCGCCGAGGGCTGTGTGTACGTCGATACTGTCTGGAATGTATCCGAGAGCATCCAGGTACGCGCGTAGAGATGCTTCATATTCGCGATCCTTTAGATACGTCGAGCCAATGCCAAAACGGGAGTTCCCGTCATGAGGTTCTAACTCAATCGCGCGCTGAAACTCGCTTCGAGCGCTGGTCGTCTTCCCAAGGTCGAGAAGCGCGCCTGCAAGACCGTTGTGGTAAGCGCCGACGTCTGGCTTGAGCCGGATCAGGGTTAGAAACGTCTGCGCGGCGAGATCGGAGTGCCGCGTTTGCCGATAAGCGATGCCGATCAAAGTAAGCAGCGGGACATTTTCTGGCTGCGATGAAAGCGCTTGCCTGAGCAATGGGATTGCCTGATCGTATTTGCCAGCGCTTATCAACACCTGAGCGGCATTGTAGGGATCTAATGGCGGTCCAGTAGTGGGGCGACTGGGACGCAGTGGCGCACCGGTGAACGGGTTTGTTTGAGCTGACGCCTTTCCTTGAAAGGCCGCAACTGCCAGGATCACTACCAGGCTGCATTCAATGAGTTTCATGCGTTCACAGCTCCCAGACCAGATCACTAGAGTACGAATCGGAAAAGAGCGCTATCGCGCGAGATAACTTCATATCGGAGGCCAATGGCCTTCATCCTCTCGACGAGACCAAGATAATCGGAGTTCCGTGTAAGCTCTACGCCAACAAGAGCCGGGCCATATTCGCGGTTACTCTTTTTGATGTACTCAAAAACCGTGATATCATCGTCTGGACCTAATGCCTCATCAAGGTATCGGCGCAGCGCACCAGGCCGCTGCGGAAACTCTATCAGGAAATAGTGCTTCAAGCCCTGATCAATCAGACTTCGTTCCAGGATCTCAGGATACCGTGAAATGTCATTATTACCACCGCTAATAATGCACACCACGCGCTTACCAATAATTCGATCTTTAAATGCCGCAAGCGCCGTCACTGATAGTGCTCCGGCCGGCTCTGCGATGACGCCTTCCGTCTGGTACAGCTTAATTAATTCCGTACAAATGGCTCCCTCAGTAACAGTCACCAGCTCAGGCAACAACTGACTGCATATATTATATGGCAACTCACCGGCGCGTCTGACCGCCGCGCCATCGACAAAGGTATCGATTGCTTCGAGCGTGATGGGGCCATGGTTCGCCATCGCAGCCTGCAGGCAAGCAGCGCCTGCCGGTTCAACACCAACAATCTTAACCTGTTTAAGGGCCGAAGCGGAAAATACACTGATACCGCTTACTAGCCCTCCCCCGCCGACAGGCGCAAAAATGAAATCTGGCTCATTGCCGGCTCCAAGCTGTTCTGCAATTTCACAAGCAACCGTGCCCTGACCAGCTACTATTCTTGGATCATCAAACGGGTGCACGAAGGTCTTGCCAGTCTCACGAGAATATTGCGCAGCAACTGCATAGGTATCGTCAAAGGTATCACCTATCAGCTCAATCTCGACATTGTCCCCACCAAAAGCACGAACGCGATCTATCTTCTGTCTGGGAGTGTTTTGTGGCATGTAGACGCTGCCACAGACACCAAGCAGCGCACATGTGAGTGCAACGCCCTGCGCATGGTTGCCAGCGCTAGCACATACAATGCCGGCATCTCGCTCAGAAGAGCTAAGTTGCGACATTAAGTTATAGGCGCCTCGAATTTTATAAGACCGCACGGATTGGAGGTCTTCCCGCTTTAAATAGACTTCGCACTCATACAGCTTGGATAATCGATCGTTTGGCTGTAGCTCAGTGCGGCGTACAACTGTCAGTAATCTAGCGTAGGCGTCGTTGATGTCCTGTGCCGAGACGGTACTCGTTAAATCGTCCATGGTAACAGTATACTTCCCGGAATTACCTGCACCGTGAATCGTAATTATTGCTGGAGGGCAAATAATTGATCAAGTTCCATTAATCTTTAAACCGTGCTATCATTTGTTAACACAGATTTTCTAACTTCCCGTCTGTAGTACCTGAATGACGTGGAACATGTCCCTCGAAGGGCAAATACGACTGACGGGTACGGCATTTGAGAAGACATCGACGAAAACACAGAACGACAAGCCGACAAGATATGAGCGGCACTTACATGCTTATAGCAGTGATTATCATTGTCCTCGGGGCGATCGCGTATCTTGCTCTATTCGGTAACCACAGCGACGTTGATCAATTTGGCCGGCCGTTAAAGAGCGGGCCAACAGGTTCCTCCGCTGCTCCTACAGGCCAGTAATCAGGCGAGATAGAACAGGATAACAGGTTTTGTATACAACCTGGCAATGCCAGTTCCGCATTTACTTTAACTAAAAAAGGAGCGCTGGGCGATCGCCCGCGCTCCTTTTAGCAGGTTGATGTGCTGTTACTTTACTGACAGTTGGGCCTCGAACTTCGCGACTGCCTCCGCTCCCAGAATGCTTTCCATCACCTCGCGGGCTGTGAGTCTTTCTTTTACTGCCTTGCCGCTGAGCCCAAGTGTGACAAGCACCGGTTCTGAAGCGTGATTGTATCCGGCCGTTGCAAGCAAAGCGTTGCAGAGGCAGATCCTTCCGTCTCCATCGGCTGTGTCTCCTCCACGCTTTTGCAACTGGTCAGGAGGCATTGCCGCACAAAGGTAGCTCTCTTTGGAGTTACCAGCCTCATCCACGTCTACGTGTGAATGCATCAGATAGCCCAGATTACAGACGTGCCGCTGCGCTTCCCTAACTTCTGGCTCGCTTAACGTCCCAGGCAGGCGTACAAATTTAAGAGGATAACCCGTTGGGGACATTCTCATGTCCGTGTCTACCTGCAACTCGTCGTTCTGATTTTGCTCGATGATCTCGTACTTCAGATCCGGGCGCATACCCGACTCTTCACAAAGCGCAAACCGTGATCCTACCTGGATGCCGTAGGCGCCGCGTGATAGCCACTCGAGCATGTCCGACTGTGTTCCGCCATCCGGAAAATCTCCAGCCACATAAACGGGGAGACCAATTCTCAGCACCTTATCGAAATAGCTCTCAAGATCATCTGAACTGCCGAAGGCTACATGGTCTCTCGGTGGTGCGTTATGTCCACCTGCGGCATGATTCTCGAGAATAAATGCAGAGGGCTCGCACTCGTACCGCTGTCGCCAGGTATCCAGAAGCCGCTTGCAAAATGCATAGTTGGATAGAATTGGGAGCAGTCGTGGCACGGGATGATTCTGCAGTACTGAGGCGGAATTGTCGCCTGCTATCTGGAGGTTGACATTCGTCGACGTGCCAGTTAAAGGCGTGTATTCCAGATCTTCACCGGTTCGCATGCGACGCACAATATCGGGTAGCTCCATTGGCACCCCTGCTCCGCAAAGAAGTGCATCCACTCCGGCAAGCATCGCTCCATAAATCGTTGGCAGTGCGGTTAGAGCGCATTTCCACATCACATTGATGCCGACCTGTCCAAGATGACCGGCCTTTGCTCGCCTAACCTCTACATAAGAACAGATTGTGCTGAGCCGCTTTGCTATCGCGCCGCGAACTCGATCGGGAACATCCATGGGTATCGCGCGGTCAGCATGATCGCCACCGGGGCAATAACGCAGAAGTTCTTCAAAATATCCGGGAATGGGAAAGGTTCGTGCTACTTCAATTGCGTTGGTATCTCCCAGGCGGATCTGTGTAATTACGATCTGCCGGAGTCCAACACCGGATACAACGCCGAGCGCTCCAAGGCGAGAAGTCTCCCTGGCCAGGTTTGCGCTGGAAATATGTGCCCCCATCCCTGCCTGGATTAGTCTGGGGAGGTCTGAAAGGTTCTGCAGAAGCAAATTCCTCACTTCCTAGTTCGAAAGGCATCAACCAACTGTCGTTATATCGAATGACGAATAGCTCGAGATCGGTACGACAGATATGGATTGCGACGCTGGAAGCAGCGCGATTGCTGCATCTTCCATTGGCATATTACTCCGATCATTACAAGTGCGTTATCCGCCTTTCGGCGTATGCTTCAAATATTCGGCTACTGGTCGCTCTGTGTACCGGAGGAAATGGCAGAGTCGCGTCGCCATAAAACAAATGGGCAAAGTGTGCAAACGTTTCACCATTTGCCTCACTTTGCCCGAAATAATCAAAGACGAATGGAATAACCAGCCCGCCGCATTATGAAGCCTGCAGCTTATCCTTTTCCGATTGAACCAGGTTGCGTACGTAGCTTGCTGCAGTTTCGACTGCTACACGCTGCCTGCCTTCAGCAGATCCCCGTATGCCGATTTCAACGGCACCCTCAGCTAGCGCCTTACCGACAACTACCTGAATGGGGATCCCAATCAGATCGATATCTTTGAACTTAACGCCCGGGCGCTCATCTCGATCCTCCAAGAGGGCGTCTACACCTGCCTGTTTCAGGCTGGAGTAAAGGTCCTTAGCCGCCGTTGTTTGAGCTTCATCTTTCATATTCGCAATAATGATTGCCACCTCAAAAGGCGCAATAGAAATCGGCCAGGCGATCCCATTAGCATCGTTGTGAGCCTCAATCGCGGCGGCCATGGTTCTGCTCACTCCTAGACCATAGCAACCCATGATCACCGGATACTTTTCGCCTTTGTCATTCTGAAAGAGCGCGTTCATGTCTTTACTGTACTTTGTGCCCAGCTTAAAGATATGCCCGACTTCTATTCCACGTGCGTCGCCAAGAATGCCGCCAGCGCAGCGCGGACAAGAATCTCCAGCAACTGCAGTCCGGATATCTGCCCATCCTGTCACTTCAAAATTATGGCAGGGAGTCACGTTAAGCAGATGGGCATCTGCCGCGTTTGCTCCAACCACAAAGTTTCCGCCTGCCTTCAGCTCCAGATCGACATAGACGGACACGCCTAACTCGACCGGGCCTGCAAATCCAACCGGTGCATTGGTCACTCGGACCACAGTTGCAGGATCCGCAAGCTCAAGCGCACCGATGCCGACGGCACGAGAGAATTTTGGAAGATTGAGCTCTCGATCTCCACGTACCAATCCGGCAACAACAGTACCGTCGGATGCTGTGCAGATAATCGTTTTGATCAACTGTTGAGGAGACACTTTTAGAAATGCGCAAACCTCTTCCACAGTATGGGCGCCGGGGGTTGACACGAGGTCTTGAACCAGCAGATCGGGCCGGTCAGAGACATCCGAAGGTGGAATTTCCGCCCGCTCTGCATTTGCAGCATAGCCGCACGAGTCGCAGCGTAACACGGTATCTTCACCACTCTCCGTGAGAATCATGAACTCATGGTTCTCGCTGCCGCCAATCGCGCCAGGATCAGCTTCGACTGCAAGATATTTAAGACCACATCGGGTAAAGATTCTCTCATAAGCCCGGTAGTTCTCCCGATAGATTGCGTCTAGATCTCCCTCATTCGAGTCGAAGGAGTAGCCATCGAACATCGTAAACTCACGGCCTCGAATTAAGCCACCACGCGGTCTGGGCTCATCTCTCAGCTTCGTCTGAATCTGGTAAAGGTACAGTGGCATCTGCTTCCAGGAGTTTACCGTGCTGCGTACAATGTCGGTGACGACTTCCTCATGCGTAAACCCAAGAAAGAAATCGCGCTGGTTCTTGTCTTTCAGGGCAAACAGAACAGGAACAGAAGATCGTCCACTCTCATCAAGAAGCTCACGTGGCACAAGCACAGGCATGTGCAGTTCCTGGGCGCCGAAGAGTTTGACCTCGTCACGAACAATCTGCGAAATCTTCTCGTGAACTCGCCATCCAAGTGGTAAATAGGAGTAGACGCCTGCGGCTACACTCTTGACGAAACCACCCCGGACCAGCATTTGGTGACTGATTAGCTCAGCATCGCGAGGAATCTCACGCTGAGTTGGAAAGAACATCTGAGAAGTTTTCATGACTGAAACCTGGTTGATCCTTTATATTTTGTTGGTGAAATCAGGAGGTTAACTACCTGATCTTGCCTCTACCCGATACCGGTACAATCTCTTCCACCGTATCTTGACGAACGAAAGTTAACGTGTCGTGCATGTTGACGCAGGTACAAGCATGATTTGGCACAATGCGAACTCGATCACCCACTTTGAACGCATGCCCGTGACCCGCTTGCAAAATACCATGCTCTTCGCTTACCGCTCTTACCTTTACATCCGGATGATCAAGCAGCTCACCGAAGGTCTTGTCATCGAATGGCGTATCACCCGCCAACGACTTTGACCCCGCATCCACGATAATCGCACCATCGCTGCGAACGCTAACGACCGTTGCCAGTATCGTAAGAGCCAGCGACTCTGGAGATGCTCCCCGCGCGACCTGCATTCGATCATTGAACACATAGACTCCTGGACGCATTTCATGAATGCCGCTCTGGTCGGCAAGCGCACGAACTCCTGGAGTTGAACCGACACTTACAGTTCTACATTCGATACCGGTACGGGCATGGATCGCAGCGGCTGTATCGCGCATCTTATTTGCGACATCACTTGCCGCGGGCCGTAATCCATCCCCCAATTCTCGATACAGGTGTCCCTCGTGTGTAAATATGCCCGCAAAGGAGATTCCTTTGTGCTCGGCAATTACACGGACAAGGTTGATGGCTTCCTCTATGGATCGGACCCCAGCTCTGCCAAGCCCTGTATCAACTTCCACCATCACATTGATAGAGGCGCCGCGCTGCGCAGCAGCATCGGCAATAGGAATACTGCTTTCGATGCTGTCCACACCGACGGTTACCAAAGCGTTATCGACCAATTGCAACAGTCGCCCAATCTTCAAGTCGCCGACGATCTGATTGGCAATAAACAGGTCGCTAAACCCCGCGGCCTGCATCACTTCAGCTTCACCGAGTTTCGCTACTGTGAGACCGCAAGCTCCATGAGACATCTGCATATAAGCAATGATCGGAGATTTGTGCGTTTTGGTATGCGGGCGAAGCGTCTTTCCTGAAGTCCTCACGATGTTCGCCATCGTGGTGATATTGCTTTCAAGACGATCGAGATCGACGACTGCCGTGGGTGTGTCAATGTCTAACAGTGTGCTCCGACTCACTCTAATTGACCCGACCTTTCTTCGTCAAGTTGCAGCCATGCTAAAAACTAACCGCGATTTATTCGAATCGTCGCATCATTTCGCGCCCGTATAGTGTACCCGTCGCGGAACGAACGGATTGTGGAGCGGCCAGGCGTTCGCCTGACAAACTTCAGATGGATTCGCTGTCACGGCATGAGGTAATATGCAGTCGTTGACGTGCTCCCCGATAATTGGAAAGACCTCATGCTTGTCAGAAATGTATTGCTTCGTTTGGCGGCAAACGCGTCCATGGAGCGTTTTGTCCGCAGCTCAAGAATTGCGGCGCGCGCTCGTGACCGCTTCATAACTGGCGAAGAGATCGAATCGGTAATTGAACCTGTTCGAGCGCTGAATGGCGCAAAGATCAGGGCCACTATCGATCACCTTGGTGAAAGCGTAGCCAGTAAGGAAGTCGTAGACGCCACCGTCGACATATATATCCGGTTGTTAGAGATTATCAAGAATGAGCATCTCGATTCAAACGTCTCCATCAAGCTCACGGCGTTTGGCATGGACATCGATGAGGATCTCTGCTATAGAAACGTTGCAAAGCTGCTCGACCATGCAGGACCGGATCAATTCGTTCGTATTGACATGGAAAGTTCCGCTTACACCGATGCAACACTAGAACTTTTCTACCGGTTGTGGAATGAAGGCAAGTACAGAAATACAGGGGTTGTCATTCAAGCGTACCTTTATCGAAGCGCGAAGGATATCGAAGATCTAATCAATCTTGGAGCCAGGGTCAGGTTATGTAAAGGCGCCTATAAGGAGCCCTCGGACATAGCTTTCCCTGAAAAGAAAGAGGTTGACGCCAATTACGTTGCGCTAATGAAGCGGCTGCTTGAATCCGGAAACTACCCGGCCATCGCGACCCATGACCCCAATATGATCGAAGCAGCCAGAACCTATTGTAAAGACCATTCGATAAATGAGGACAGGTTCGAGTTTCAACTGCTGTATGGGATACGACGAGACCTTCAGCTTGCGCTCGCAGCAGAAGGATTCAATGTCAGAATCTATATGCCCTTTGGGCAGCACTGGTACCCCTATTACATGAGACGCCTAGCCGAAAGGCCAGCAAATATCTGGTTTGTACTCAGCAATGTATTCAAGTAATCTCACGGAACTGCCGCCTATCGCGCACGGTTACCTTGACTTACGGCAAATCGTAGCTTATAATACGTACGCTTACGGGGTGTAGCTCAGTGGTAGAGTGCTGGTTTTGGGAACCAGATGTCGCAGGTTCAAGTCCTGTCACCCCGATCATTTATTCCTTCAATTCTTGTTAACGTTTCCCTTATTCCTGTTACATTGCTTGTGCCGATACGCTACTAATATCGCCGATTTCGATTGGTTATTGCACAAATATACCTGCGGGTTCATCGTTGATGCACCTTGCGGGGTATTATCGTTTTAGGATACAGAATGGTTCCGGACCGGTTCTGTTTTACCGTTCGAGAGTTTCAGTCGCACGCCAGAAGCTAGAGGGGACACGCGGATGTGGGTTTACACTCAAGCACGAAAAGTCGATGGCCGAATGTTTCTTCTTGACCTCACTCATTTAGGGGTCATTGCAATTAATGGTCCGTTTGAAGTGGACGGAGAACACATGTGGACTATCGAGGCCTCGGATGGCACGACCACCTGGATTCTTGCAGAAGCAAACAACCTCACTGACGCAGCCGCCATTCAGCGAAAGATATTCAACTGCCTTGCCATTGGCGAAAAGGCGCTGAACTTGAACAGTATGAAGCGGCACCCATCCGATTAATTCGCTCCCGATATCATGGCGAGCACTCACCGCACGATTTATTCCACGCAGCACTCCGTCCGAAGGACGAGGCAGTATCGGCTCACAGATTATATTGGCTCTCCGCTAGTTTCCAGGCGATCATGTTATACAAACCTGTCTCACGAATTACACCGTTTAGCCTGCTGAAATCGGTGGGGCCGACACTAATATGTGCTTGCCCTATTCTCGCCGCTGCGGACACGTCGACCGTTCAACGTAACCTTGCACCAGGTGTTGTTTATTCTCAGCAAATTTCTACATCAGATCAACCGTTGATCATAAACTGTG
>CAIXIX010000134.1 GCA_903919615.1 uncultured Chthonomonas sp. | reverse complement strand
TCCAGAACTGCCCGTTCGCATAAAGAGTTGGGATATTTTCACGGGCCAACAACGACCGCCATCGGGGTAATGGGCTGGTTAAGGAAGTCTTCGGTTTTGTCATCCGAAACAACGCACGGCCCATACGCGGTATAGGTGCCAATGCTAAGGTTACCGCTCCCAAACGTTAGCAATGAAAAAGTGGTTGATTCGTCAGGATCTAGTTCCGCACGGACGTCACTTGTCTGCGTATTGTTAAAGTAAGTGCTACCCAAGCCATTATTGATGTATGTTTCTAGAAAACAGTATGTACTTGACTGCCGGATATTGTTGTTTGTGTTTTTGACCGTATAAGTGGCGCTAGCAGAAACGATCGCGAAAGCATTGCCACTGGTGGCTGTTAGGGTAGCGTCTGGTTCACCGTCTACAAATCCTGCCGCAATTGTATATGCGAATGGGTCTCCGTCTGTCTGAGCGCTCGCGCATATTGGCAAAAATGCTCCGACACACAGTGTGACTATCAATGCCAACGCGGACTTCATTTGCCCCTCCCGAGTGTATTAGTGATGGGTGTGACCCATTTGAGTTGAAAGAGTTGTCAGACGTAACTTCCTGACATAATGTTTGTACCACTAAAGCAAACATCAGGAGGCCACTATGTCCGACAACTCTGTAGCGATTGTAAACGATCAAACCTCCAATTGCAAAGCGGATTTTTTGGCCAAGAATCGGACTGATAATAGCGTATCGAAATCACCGTGAAAGGTACTTGTGTCGGCGTATTGTGCGTCCATTTCAGATGCTTCACCAGGCAGCACATATCTCATGGATGACGCTGTATTGGATACAATGCGAACTCGCTCGGTACATTGTAACTGGCGCGCCGTTACAAAAACCGTTACAAAAAATGCGATTTTCAAACATCCGTAAACTATTTCAACTTGAGTTTGAATAGCTTTGCGGCCGAGATACTATCTCACAGGCTGCGATACGAAGTAATCGAGGATGCACGATTAAGCTCAAACCAGTACCTCACACCTAAAGGTTATTCCGTATGAAAAGAAGAAAGTACCAGTCCCGACGCAGTCGGACAACTCTACCGAAGATTTACACGAAAGGTGAATAGATGAGGAGATATGAATGGGGCGCTGGCGTCGCGTTAACGGCGCTCTGCTGCTGCGCATCTCTGGCTGCCGCGACCGCAAGTATTGCCCTGGGAATCGACCCCCCAACGGTAGACCCAGCAACGCTATCCGACCTGCCAGAACATGCCGGTGATGGTGATTATGCGATTGGTCCGGCCTACGCGAATGCACCAGAAACGGTGGTGAGGCCCGACGTGGCGAAGGGAACGCTCTATCACTTTACGATGGATTCCAAGGATAGTAAAATCTATTCCGGCATCGCCAAGAATGCACCGGGTGAAGTAGTTCCTTACCATCGCAACGTGACTGTCTATGTCCCCTCGCAATATGTGAAGGGCAAACCGGCGCCATTGATCATTTCGCAGGACAGCATGGGCTCTGGCGGAAATCTCCTGCCAACAGTTCTGGATAACATGATCGCGGACAAACGACTTCCCGCGATTGTCGCAGTGATGATCGACTCTGGCGGTGGCGATGCACAGGGCAGCGAGAGAGGTCTGGAGTACGATACCGTCTCCGGAAAATATGCCGAGTTCATCGAGACAGAGGTACTTCCCAAGGTATCGGCCGACTATTGCGTTACGTTTACGAAAGACCCGAATGCGAGAATGTCGATGGGCGGAAGCTCCGGAGCCGCCTGCGCCTTTACAATGGCATGGTATCACCCGGAGTGGTATCACCTGCTCCTGCTGTATTCAAGCACGCTGGTGAACCAGCAGTCTCCGCTGAACCCGGATTCGCCGCATGGAGCCTGGGAGTATCACGAGCATTTCATTCCTGAGCAGAAGGCGAAGCCGCTGCGCATTTGGGACGAGGTTGGTGAGAACGATATTCGGTCGAAAGACCCGGAGTCAACCTATCATAACTGGGTACTCGCCAACAACCGTTTCGCGGGTGCGCTGAAGGCGAAGAAGTACCACTACCAGTATGTTTTCGCACGCGCTGCCGGCCACGTTGATGGCCGCGTAGTATGGCAGACCCTGCCCGGCGCGCTGGAGTATGTTTGGAAGAACTACAAGGGGAGATAGAAAGCTTTGGGTTGAGCGTTGGGGGTTGGTTATAGGTGTTGGGTTTTAGGACGGACATGTCGCCTACCGACAGGCGGCATGTCCGTCGTAACACCAAAGACCATACATCTAAGACCGCGTTCCCTGGGTGCACCCCTACACATGACTCATATCTCTGTAGGCCATTTGTAGGGACAAAGCGAAG
>CAIXIX010000133.1 GCA_903919615.1 uncultured Chthonomonas sp. | reverse complement strand
TCCGCGCGCCACAGGCGCGCGGAAGAGGTGAGCGGAAGGCAATATTGGGTGTCGATCACATTTCCAGGGGCGGTGCCCCTGGCTATCTTCTTCCGCCCTTTCAGGGCTAGACAACCGCGACTTAGGATGGTGGCAAACCATAGAACATGATTTTAGGAGTATCTACCGTGTTTTCTGTGCGAATATCAGCGTGGATAGGAGCGGCGATCGCAATGACAACGATTGGCATAGCTGCCAATGCCGATGAGGCAGCGGTGCAGGTTGGGTTAAAAGAGGTTTCGCGGGTCGATCTTCTTCCTCGATTGAAATCCTCGACTGGCGTTGAATCGATCTCGAGTTACGATCGCACTGGCGGAAACGACGACGGATTTTCCGGAAAATACTCCTTCCTCCGCAAGGAGGGCGATGGGCTCGTGATTGCCGATCTCAAAGGTCCGGGATGCATCTATCGAATCTGGACCCCGACTCCCACCGACGACACGATGGAGTTCTATTTTGATGGCGAGACAACACCTCGAGTTAGCCTGAAGTACCGCGACCTGTTCCTTGGCCAGCATCCTCCGTTTAATGAACCCCTCGTTGGTTTTGGCTCCGGCGGGTTCTACTCCTACGTTCCCATGCCGTATCGCATCTCGTGCAAGGTGATCATGCGCGCAAAGGTTGTTCAGTTTTATCAGATTAACTATGCAACCTATGGTTCCGACTCACAGGTAGAGACCTTCGACCCGAAATCTCCAGAGGTAACTGGCGAGGCGATGTCGCACGCCGTGGATCTGCTCAACAAAACAGGCCGCGACCTCAGCTATCAGGTCTCGCCGCCGGGATCCAATTTGAAGACGGTCAAATCAGAACACTCCCTTACGCCTGGCAGCGCCGTAACGCTGCTGGAGACGCATAAGGGCGGCAGAATTGCTGCGCTGCGGATATCGCCTGCCTCCGTACTTGCAGGCAAGGGCCGAGATCTGTTATTGCGAATAACCTGGGATGGCGATGCGCATCCGGCCGTAAACTGCCCGGCAGGAGACTTCTTCGGCTACGCCTGGGGCAGCGCCTCCATGCGCTCTCTCCTTGCGGGGGTGGATGGCGATACCGCCTACTGCTACTTTCCGATGCCATTCGATAAGTCTGCAAGGGTCGAACTCGTCTCCGAGCGTTTGGGATCGGCGCCAATTGTAATTAAGAGCGAGGTGATTCTTGGCGATGCGCCCAGGCGCAAAGATGAGGGCCGATTTTACGCAGTATGGCATCGCGAAAATCCAACGACGCAGGGCCAGCCTTTCAACTATGTTAATGTGGAGGGGCGCGGACACCTCGTTGGCGTTACGCTTCAGGCGCAGGGCTCCATCCCTGGAATAACTCCCTTCTTCGAAGGCGACGATCAGGCCTGGATCGACGGCAAGCTCACAATTCATGGCACTGGCTCCGAAGATTTTTTTAATGGTGGCTGGTACGATGTGCCGGGCCGCTGGGAGGAGCAGGCTGCCTACCCGTTGAGCGGATGCCTGCTCTATAGCAGACCGCAGGCGCGCAGTGGCGGATACCGACTGTTCTTAACCGATGCCTACGCTTTTCATCACAGCCTAAAGCTGGACATGGAGCACGCTCCCGAGCGAAATGACTACATTGCAGATTATGTAGGCATGAGCTACCTATACCTGGAAAATCCGCCGAAGACTCCCTGGAAATTGCAGGAGCCCAAGGCGCGCGCAGTGATCGATCCCACACGGCTGGTCTATAACCCCGGCTGGTACACTCCCATCCACGCGTTTTCGATGCAGAATGCAACGCTTACGAAGCGAGCAGAGGTAACGGATCGCGAGCATCGGTATTTGTCCCTTGAAGCGCATGGAGAGAACATGTTTGGCGAGCACCTTGTCTCCTTCCTGTGCAATGTACCCGCTGCGGGGCGGTACAAAGTATCGATTGAGCCGATGGTCGGCCCGGACACCTGTATCGTTCAGCTCTTCCGCCGAGAGCGCGCCATTGGCGATAAGGTGGATACCTACACCGAAAAGCGCGGCTGGGGCGGTACGAAGCTGCTGGGCGAGCTCGATTTCAAGGAGGGCCCGAATCAAGTGTTCATCAAATTGGTCGGTAAGAACGAGAAGGTCGCCGGCGATAGACTGAAGTTCGACCTTGAAGCGGTGGTACTGGATAGATTGAGCGGCGGTGCGCATTAGATACGGGGAGGGGATATGACCTGGATCAAGACGGTGCCGCCATCCGAGGCGGGTGAAAAGCTGCGAGAAGTCGGGCGTAAGATGCGCGGGATGTACCCACCAGAGTATGGCGGCGAGGTGGAATCGCTCAAGGAGCTGGCATCGAGGGCGAATGGCGGCGGTATTACCGATTCGCATACCCTACTGCCCGAAACACTTTATCATGCGTTCTCCACTTTTGGTTCGCTCATGTCGCCTGAGCTGCCGCTCTCTCGCGCTCAGCATGAGATGATTGCCACCGTGGTGTCGGTCGCCAATGACTGCTTCTATTGAACAGAATCTCACGCAGAGTTTCTGCGTAAGGTAACCGGAGATGACGACTTCGCCGCCCGTATCAAGGCAGACTATCGAACCGCTGAACTTTCGCCTGCTGATAGGGCTATGCTCGACTACGTCCACCAGCTCACGATTGAGCCTGCCGCAATATCGCGCGGACATGTAGAAGGCTTGCGAGACCAGGGATTCGACGACACGGCGATCCTGCAGATCAATCTAATTGCAAGCTGGTTCAACTATATCAACCGGGTCGCCGATGGCCTGGGAGTTGGTCGGCCGTAGCCGGGTAGAACCTAAAAGGCAATTCCGCCTGCAGCCACGGTTGCTTACGATGTTGCACATGCCTTTGAGATGGTAGGGTCGCCGCTTGCTGCGACCGCGCATTGTATAGCCTGTGAGTTGGTCGGCCGTAGCCGGGTAGAACCTAAAAGGCAATTCCGCTTGCAGCCACGGTTGCTTACGATGTTGCACATGCCTTTGAGATGGTAGGGTCGCCGCTTGCTGCGACCGCGCATTGTATTGCCTGTGAGTTGGTCGGGCATAGGAGTTGTTTTTCAATGAAGATCACGGAAGTTCGTGTTATTGTAACCTGCCCCACCCGAAACTACGTGGTGGTGAAGATCCTGACGGATGAGCCCGGACTGTACGGGGTAGGCGATGCCACGTTAAATGGGCGCGAACTTGCAGTGGCGACGGCCTTGAAAGAGCATATCGCTCCGCTGCTAATCGGACGAGATCCGGATAGGATCGAAGATATCTGGCAGATGCTCTTTCGTGGGCCCTACTGGCGCGGTGGTCCGGTGCAGATGACGGCGCTCGCGGGCATCGATATCGCGCTTTGGGATATTAAGGGCAAACGCGCTGGCATGCCGGTCTATTCGCTGCTCGGCGGCAAAACGCGCGATGGAGTGTTGGCATACACGCATGCGGGCGGCAGCGACTTTAATGAGGTCGAAGACGATGTTCGCCGCAAGATTGCGGCAGGGTTCAAGGTGGTCCGATGCCAGGTTGCAATACCGGGCAACGCTGGCACCTACGGCACTGGCGGAGGAGCGGAAGCGGCTTCTGCAACCTGGAGAGAGCAGCCAGGAAACAGCCATAGTGGGCGAAGCGCCTGGGGCGATGGCGGCCCGATGCCGATGGTAGAAACGTGGGAGCCTGCTCCTTACTTGCGGACAATTCCACGGCTCTTTGCGCACCTTCGTGATCAGCTTGGTGACGAGATCGAGCTGTTTCACGATGTCCATGAGCGCCTTACGCCGATTCAGGCAGCACGGCTCGCGAAGGAGCTTGAGCCTTACCATCTCTTCTTCCTGGAAGACTGCCTTCGCCCAGAGCATAAGGAGAGCTTCCGGCTCATTCGCAACCACTCGACCACGCCGCTGGCGATGGGTGAGCTGTTCCATTCCCGGTGGGATTGCGTTCCGCTGCTAACTGAGCAGCTGATCGATTTCATACGATGCGATCTGGGCCATATCGGGGGTATCACGGAAGCGCAGAAGATCGCACATATCGCAGAGACGTTTTATGTTCAGACCGCCTGGCATGGACCGGGCGACATTGGGCCAGCAATGCATGCCGCAAATGTGCATCTGGATTTCGCCACTGCCAATTTTGGAATTCAGGAGATGGTCTCCTTTCCCGCACAGGTGCACGAGGTGCTGCCGGGCGCGCCAACTTTCGAAAGGGGCTATCTGCAGGTTTCGGATAAGCCGGGGCTCGGAACCGACGTGAATGAAGAGGCTGCAGCGAAGTACCCGTATGAACGAGCCTACCTGCCGATGACTCGCCGCGCCGATGGCTCCATGATGGATTGGTAATTCGGCTGCTGTGCTATAATTAGCCTGCCGTGCATGCCCCGGATAGGCCTGCACGAGCGGGTTTTTTGAGCTCGTCCTGAATATTAGGGCAATTGATGAAGGCAGCATGCAACAGCATTATGATGTAATTGTGGTTGGGGCAGGCCCTGCGGGAACTGCCGCGGCCTATGATCTTGCCCGTGGTGGCTCTCGCGTAGCGCTCGTTGAGAAACAGACTCTTCCAAGGCATAAAACCTGCGGCGGCGGAATGCCAATGCTAGTGGGGGATATCCTTGGTTTTAATGAGCTAAAAGACATCTCCTCCGAAGCCTTTGTTGAGGCCGATACTACCTTTATGCGGCATACGTATAACTTTGAGGAGCCGGTCCTGTCTCCCATGAATGGGCCCCAAGATTCCGATCGACCCCTTTCCCTCTGGATGGTACAGCGCTCAATTTTCGATTACGAACTGGCCAAACGCGCCGCATCGGCGGGTGCTGAACTGTTGGACGGCCTCACCGTTAAATCCATTGAGGTTGAAAAGAAGGGCCCGATTCGTGTAGTGGCGGAGCGTGCCGGGCATGCGTGGACAGCTACATGCGACACCGTGATTGGAGCCGATGGGGCCAATGGAGTTGTCGCGCGAAACGCCGGACTGCGAAAGCAGCGAGCCCTTGCCATCGCGATCGAAGTTGAGGCTCCGCACCGATGGGGTGATGGTCATCCGGATCTCCGGCCCGATGTGTGCCATCTCGAATATGGCGCAGTTCCGCAAGGATACGCGTGGGTCTTTCCTAAAGGCGATCACCTCAATGTGGGAGCCGGCGTGTTTCGGCCACGATCAAACGGCGGCGCGGAAGGCTCAATCAAACAGGAGCTTCGCGGTGCAATTTTGCAGTACCTTAAGGTCCTTGGCGTACCGCGCGATGAGACCGAACTCAAATTCATGGCGCATCCGCTTCCTATCTGGAATGGGTTGGATCGTATTCAAACGAAGGACGATAGGATCCTGCTCGCAGGGGATTCCGCCGGACTAATCAATCCGTTCTTCGGCGACGGCATAATGCATGCGCTCAAGAGCGGTAAGATCGCCGCGAAATGTATTCTTGAAAATCGCAGCCATCAATATACACGCGAAATCGCGACCGAGTTCAAAGGGAATATGGATGCGGCGTTGAAACTGGCGCGTGTCTTCTATCGCTGGCCACATATCTGCTACCGATATGGCGTTACACGCCCGGGTGCCACCCGCACCGCGACACGCCTGCTCTGCGGCGACGCAGTGTTTCAGGATATTTCCCGCAAGGCGATTCGCCGCCTTCGAAGCGGCATGAGGGCCGAGGGAATAGCCACCGACCCTATCGAGATAACGAAGAACGAAGAAGCCTGATGCTGCGCCGAACGAGGTGGGCTAACAATGCGGTTGGAGGTTTGCTATGAGCCGAATAGCGGTACAGTTCGGAGCCGGCAATATCGGTCGTGGGTTTCTGGCACAGTTGTTTCACGAGAGCGGGCTTGAGGTCGTGTTCGTCGATGTTCAGCGCCCGATGATCGATGCGCTTAACACTCGGAACGAATATACCATTCATATTGTTGGCGAGGGCGCCCAAGATATCCTGATCGATAACGTCCGTGCAATCGATGGACAGAGTGTGGATGCGGTTGCAGCCGAGATTGCGAACGCAGAGATCGTATGCACTGCGGTCGGCGTGAACGCCTTGAAATACACAGCGCCCGCAATTGCGCTGGGACTAATTGAACGGCAAAAAACGAGCGCCGCGCCCCTTAATATACTGCTATGCGAAAACCTTCATAATGCAGCCGAAGTCCTGCGCGAGGCCGTCGCCGCCAGAATCCCGGACGGAATGCGGGAATGCTGCCTTCTGAATACTGGATTTGTCCAGACAGTAGTCGGCAGAATGGTGCCGCTGCCTACCCCGGAGGAGACGCAGGCGGACCTGCTTGCCGTGCGTGTGGAGGCGTATAAACATCTGCCCGTCGATGCCGAGGCATGGGTAGGCGCTGCCACCGATTATGTAGGCATTGAACGCGTATCACCCTTTCAAGCCTATGTCGACAGGAAGCTCTTTGCACACAACTGCGCCCACGCTGTTTTAGGATATCTGGGATATGCGCGCGGACTTGAATACGGGTACCAGGCGCTGCATGTGGCGGAGATAAAAGAGACGCTGCAGGCCGTGCTGGCCGAGACGAGTGAAGCGCTAGTTCGCAAACATGGCATCGATCGCACTGCGCTTGCAGATCATATTGCCGATTTGCTTGAACGATTTAACAATCGCGATCTCGGCGATACCTGTCGTAGGCTCGCCCGGGATCCCCTGCGCAAACTTGCTCCTGGAGACCGCGTTATGGGCGCGGTTCGATGTTGCGAAGCCCAGGGCGTACAGCCAGTGGCTCTGGCAACAGCGCTTGCGGCTGGATTGCGATACAACGATACCGGAGATCCATCCGCGATGGAGGTACAGAGGCTTCTTTCCCAACAGGGACTGGATGAGACCTTGCGGATCGTCTGCGGAATCACTCCGGATGAACCCTTTGCATCGCTCGTGAAATCTGCGCTAGTCGCTGGCGGGAGCTCATAGTTTGAGCGACACACGCACAACAAATACACTTATTGCCCCGGAAGTGATCGATGGCGTTACCTTTAGATCGTTACGCAGCAATGAGACCGAAGCATGTCTCGATCTCTGGCTGACTGTTTGGCCGGGTGAAAACAATCTCTCATACTTCAAGCGTTACTTTTTTGGCGACGTCGAATGGCTGCCTTACTACACGCAGGTTGCCGAGTGCGATGGCAAACTCGTAAGCTCTGTTCAAATCTGTAAACGGACCGTCGCTTGCGGCGAATTCAGTTTGACGATGGGCGGGATCGCGAATGTTGCCACGTTGCCGGAGTATCGAAAACGTGGGCTAAACAGCGCCTTAATGCGCCGCGCAATTGCTGTAATGGAAGCAGATGCGATGGATTTTTCGCTGCTTTTTACGGGAATCAACAGCTATTATCAGGGCTTTGGGTACTCAAATCTGACAAGAAGGACAACTTCGGTCCGAATTCGAGAGGATTATTCCCGTCCAAAGCACAATTTTGACATCAGATTGGCGAGTGCCGACGATATTGCGCAGATACGCGGTATTCACGAAGCTTATAATGCCAGTCGACCGATAGCAGTTCGCAGGACGGAAGCCTACTGGCGCGATTGGCTTCGTGTGGATCCTGCCGCAATGCCGGCGGGTTTGCGCGTTGCGTGTGATGGTAACGGTAAGGTGTGCGGATACCTTTCGTTGGGCCGTTTTAACTCTGCTATTTCTTATACGGCGGCAGATGAGGCGGTTCGAGTGATTGAGATCGGGATTAATGCAGGGCCTTGCGAGTTCGAAACAGACATTGCGGTTGAGTTGCTTAGCTCAATTATTGATGAAATGTCGACTTTGGGTCGTGCAGCAGGTGATCAGACGCTGCTCCTCGAGACACCGATGTCTCCATCTATACATGCAGCGCTCAAAGCCCTGTGTGCCGGGAACGGCATAAGTTCAGCCATTTCAACCTCTGCAATGGTTCGACTGCTTCACAGGGACGCACTGCTGCGCAGTTTCACGATGATGTGGAATGAACGCTGGCTCGAGGCCAATAGGCCGCGAGGGCGCGCGACGTTTGAGACGCCTTACGGCGCAGCTCGCGTCGATGCAACGGGCGATCTGCTGGAAATTGATTCCGGTTCGTATCGTTCCGAAACGGGTGCGATTTCGCAGTCGCATCTGTTTGATCTGATGTTTGGGGCGATGTCGCCGGTGGATGCAAACTGCGATGATTCGCTGCATCCATTGCTGGCGGCGCTCTTCCCTCCGCAAGAGATGATATTCTGGGCAGCGGATGGTTTTTGATGCGGGCCAAGGACGGCTTATTTATGAACGATTTCATGCGTAGGGGCGCTGCTTGCCGTTCCAGGCGTTCATCAATAGTACGGACCCAGGGCGTTCCGCGTATCAATACATTCCGCTCCGGCAAGTGGGAGTTAACATGGCGATAATGATTGATGAGATCAACGAGCAGCCCCATGCGGTCGCTGTTGCCGTTGATAGTGAACATGCGAACGTTGTGTCGCTTGTGAAAGAGTTGCGGAAGAGGCAGATTCGCCATGTAGTTATTGCAGCTCGTGGAACCAGTGATAATGCGGCTGTTTATGGCAAGTATTTGATGGAGATCGTTGCGGGAGTGCCGGTTGCGCTGGCTGCCCCATCCGTGTTTACCTTGTACGAGGCCAGCATCAACTTTGCCGATAGCCTCGTGATTGGTGTTTCTCAATCTGGTCAGGCCACCGATGTGCTGCAGACCCTTGAAGCTGCACGGAGTACCGGGGCGCTTACGGCCTGCATCACAAACGTTGCGGGGTCACCAATCACCGAGCTGAGCGACTTTACTTTTCTGTGTCATGCCGGTGAGGAGCGCGCAGTTGCAGCAACCAAGACGTACACGACTTCGCTCGCTCTGTTTGCATTGATCGCAGGCGTTTGGGCCGATCATCAAGGGCTGATTGATGGTCTTAAGCAACTGCCCGAACAGATTCAGCAAACGCTGCTGCTTGAAGATGAAATTAGCCGCGCGAGTGAACGCTATCGGTATATTCAGGAATGCGCCGTGCTGGCGAGAGGCATCAACCAGTGCACCGCGCTTGAGGCGGCTCTGAAAATGTCCGAGACGAGCTATCTGGTGGCGAAGCCCTATTCTGGAGCAGACTTTCTGCATGGCCCAATTGCTATTGTATCGGAAGGATTTCCCTGCTTTCTGTTTGCGCCAACCGGTCGCGCCTATCCATCGATGGTCGATCTGGCCATGAAGCTTCGTTCCAGGAACGCTGAGATGGTCATCGTATCTAACAATTGCGAGATTTTGGGTTTGGCTGCCAAGCCAATCAAGATGAGCGTGGATATAAACGAGTATTTGAGCCCAATTGCATACATAGTGCCCGGGCAGATATGGGCATTCCATCTCTCCAGAAATCGCGGATACGATCCTGATAAACCACGTGGACTATCCAAGGTAACGCTCACACGATGATCCACCGGTTGTTGGGAACAGTTGTCAGCATTACGACCGATCGGCCAGGAATCCAGGAGATTGAGGTCGAGTGCGAGGGCTCACCTGGCAGTCTTCGAATCGCGGTCAACATCACGGACCTAACGGGATTGGTATCCGTTGGTGATATCGTGGAACTGAACACCGCGGCCGTAGAGATGGGGCTGGGCACGGGTGGTTTCGACTTTGTGATTTCAGTTCGAAACCGTCCTCACGCGGAAAAAGAACCGCCCGGGCACATCATGAAGCTTCGCTACACACCGGTGCAGATTCCTGTTCTTGCCCTGGAGTCGCCGGAGAGCCCGCTCCACGATACCCTGGCCGAATTTAGCGGTCTCGATGAAACGCCGGTTGTATGTTTTGAGTTGCACAGCCAGCTTCCTGCGATCTGTGCGTCCATTCATTGGGCCTTAAACGAATGCGGAAGATCTGGGCGTGTCGTCTACGTGATGACAGATGGAGCATCGCTTCCCCTTGTGTTCAGTCGATTGGTGCCCCAGTTAAAAGAGCGCAGGCTTCTGCACGACACGATTACGGCAGGGCATGCATTTGGCGGCGATTTCGAAGCGGTAAACATCTACTCGGCGATTGCAGCGGCAAAGATTGCTCTGAAGGCGGATGTAATTGTCGTTGGTCAGGGACCAGGAAATGTGGGAACGGAGACCGCGCTAGGCTTTTCTGGCATCGATCAGGGGCTAGCGGTCAATGCAGCTGCCTCCCTCGGAGGAGTGCCGATCTTCGTGCCGCGCATCAGCTTTGCAGATGCGCGATCCCGGCATATTGGGCTTAGCCACCACTCACTTACGAATCTGACGAAGGTTGTTCGCGCTCCCGCGATTCTGCCGGTACCACGGTTAACGAAGTTCGAACTGAACAGACTCTACAGTGTTCTCGAGCAGCACAACATTCTGGATACTCACGATGTGGTTACCGTGGACGCCGAGAAGGGGATGAAAGCGCTCGAGGAGTGCGGCATTCCTGTCACAACGATGGGCCGCGGCTTAACCGCAGAACGGGCCTTCTTCCTTGCCTCCTGCGCCTCAGGGCTGCTCGCCGCACAGTTGGTTGAGGCCCGCGCTGTTCAGGCTCAGCGCACCGATTCCGAGTAAAAACAGCCCCCATCCGAAGGCGCGCACCAAAATCCCTCTCCCTAGCGAGCCCCGGCGAGCGGCGAGGGAGAGGTTAGGTGAGGGTCCAATCCTCACCCCGGCCCGCATTCGTGGGGTGCCATGTCCGTCCTAACACCTAACACCCATTCTCTCCCAACTACCAATTCACCTATTTACCAAATTACCTATCCTCTCAGTCCTCCCACGTGATCAGATGCAACTCATGCGGCAAGGCTGCGTCCGGGTGTGCCGGAAGAACACGAACCGCGAAGCCATGCAGGCCGCTGGCGCCGCAGGGGATATTACCTTCGAACCGGAAAAGTCCGTTGTTCCCTTCGATTGCAGTAAGCGGAAGTCCCTTGCCTTCGGGAATCTCATGGTTCGAATCGAGCATGCCATAAAATGCCTGCACTGCGACATCGTGTGGTTCCAGGCCCCCAAGTCTGATTAGGGCCGTGACATTAAGAGCTTCGCCAACGGTCATAGATATGCTCTCTAACGGCTCATTCACGCTAGTCCCCGGGATCGAGTGCGTTACCGATTCGATCTTCACCTCTGGCCAGCATCGCTTCATTTTGCGTTTCCAATCGACCAGCGAAGCGGCTCGCTGCAGATGGTTCTCGCGCAGAGCGGTCGCTCGCGTCGTCGCCGGCATATAGAACCGCGTGGCGTACTCGGCGACCATGCGATGCGTGTTGAACACAGGGCATAGCTGGCGCATGGAGCTCTTCATTTTGGCAATCCATGCATGCGGAAGGCCATCTGAAGTGCGATCATAGAAGTGCGGTATAACCTCTTTTTCGAGGATGTCGTACAGCGACAAAGCCTCAACCTGGTCCTGGTAGTTCGGGTCCGAGTACTCCTCGCCGCGCCCAATGCTCCATCCAACGCTTGGCTTGTAGGCTTCGGCCCACCAACCGTCCGGTATAGAAAGGTTGATGCCCCCGTTTGCGAGCACCTTCATGCCGCTCGTTCCACTGGCCTCCATGGGCCGTCTTGGCGTGTTCAGCCAGACGTCGACGCCCTGGACCAGATAGCGTGCAAGCGAAAGGTCATAATCCTCCAGAAAGACGATATGGGCTCGTACGTCGTTCTGCTTGGCAAACTGCACTAGCCTCTGAATCAGCTCTTTACCGCCATCGTCGCGAGGGTGCGCCTTGCCGGCGAGCAGTATCTGCACCGGGCGATCGGGGTTTGTTAAGAGCCGTTTCAGTCTCTCCGGGTCGCTAAGAAGCAGGGTAGCTCGCTTGTAGGTGGCGAAGCGGCGCGCAAACCCAATCGTGAGTGCGTTCGGGTTAAGCACGTCGCGAACCTGGCGCACCTCGTAGTTGCTCATCCCGCGTCGTTGGTACTGTGCCTTAAGGTGCTGTCGAGCGTAGACAACAAGTCGGTCTCGCCTTCGCTCACGTACACGCCACAGCTCCTCATCCGGAATGGAATCCAGCTTTTCCCACAGGCCATGTTCGCTAATATCCTGAGGCCATCGGCCGCCAAGATAGCGATCTAAAAGGTCTGCCATCTCCTTCGAGATGAACGATTTGGTGTGGATGCCGTTGGTTACGTGAGAGACAGGTACCTCGGAAAGCGGATAGCCTGCGAATCCCGACTGCACCATTCGCCGCGTTACATGGCCATGCAGTTTGCTCACACCGTTGCAGTGGTGTGCATGACGCATGGCGAAAACGGCCATATTGAACTGCTCGGCAGGATCGGTACTGTGGACTCGTCCCAGGCCGACGAACTCATCAAAGGAGATGCCGATCGATTCAATATACCGGTCAAAATAGAGGCGCAAGAGGTCGGGGGAGAATACATCGAAACCTGCGGGAACCGGCGTGTGGGTGGTAAAGAGGTTCCCTGCAGCGGTTGCTTCACGGGCTACAGCGTAATCAACGCCGTGCTCCTGCATGAGGTTACGCGCTCGCTCCAGCGCCATGAACGCAGAGTGTCCCTCGTTCATATGGCACATTGCGGGAGATATCCCCAGGGCTTTCAGGGCACGAATGCCGCCAATGCCAAGCACTATCTCCTGTTTGAGGCGCATTTCGATGTCACCGCCATATAGCTGGTCGGTGACGTTTTGATCGACGTTGCTGTTCTGAGAGATATTCGTATCGAGCAGGATAAGCTGAATGCGGCCGACCTGAACCTTCCACACCTGGATATAAACGGTTCTGCCTGGGAACTCGACGGAAACCTGGAGCGGACTGCCGTCCTCGTTCAATACCGGCTTAATCGGCATGTGATAGAAGTCGTTCTCCGGGTAACGCTCCTGCTGCCATCCATCGGCGCTTAGATACTGTCTGAAGTAGCCTTGCTGATACAGTAAACCTACGCCAACGATCGGGACGCCGAGGTCGCTCGACGACTTCATGTGGTCGCCGGCCAAAACGCCCAGGCCCCCGGAGTAGATGGGAAGGCATTCGGTTATTCCGAACTCCATCGAAAAATAGGCGATTTTTACGCCTGCAGCCACCGCTTCTGGATAGTGGCGGTGAAACCAGGTGTTTTCGGCAGTAAGATAGGAATCTAAGGAGCGCAGCACGCGATCAATCTGTGAGAGAAACGCTTCGTCCTGGGCGGCTTCAATTAGCTGATTCTGGTCGATCTCTCCCAACATCTTAACGGGATTATGGGCCGTAGATTCCCACAATCGGCGATCTAACCTGCGAAAACAATCGATTGCATCGTGATCCCAAGCCCATCTAAGGTTAAATGCAAGGGTTCTTAACCCTGCGAGCGGCGCTGGTAGGGATGGCACGACCTGAAATGAATGAACTTTCGGCATCTATATAAGGACTCCTGGTCGAATACGCGAGCGACAAATTCGCACAACGGAATCATTGTGTCAGATTAAGGAGGTATTTCGAAAGTTTGGGTCACCCGATGCAGCCGCAAGCCGCCATATCGCTCCGGTTACTGGTCGTACCGGTCCTACTCGTCGTACAGCATCCACGCAAATATCCGCCAGGCACGCATGGCCCCTCTCCCTGCGAGGAACGAGCGGATGAGGGAGAGGTAGGGTGAGGGTGCGTCCAGCTAAGCTGGACTAGACTAGCCGGTGCAAGTCCGGTCGGGGTAAGGTCCAAGCCGCCCTGTAGCTGACTGGCTGCGAAGTCCTTCGGTGCAAAGCCGGGGGTCGGAAGAGATTCCGACG
>CAIXIX010000132.1 GCA_903919615.1 uncultured Chthonomonas sp. | reverse complement strand
CCTGATCCCTGCTTCATGTTTCGGCTTTGCGTTCGCTGTCGGTATCTGCCCGGACAGTTTGGAAGGTTGAGGTGGACGGTGTTTTCTTATCTGCGATTGAAGGGTCCTATTCTCGCATCCGGTAGGCGACGTATCGCTGTATGGGCGCTGCGGTAGATTGTGTAGCGCAAACAGGCGAGATTGGCTGAGCCGCGTCCCCCTTCGAATTTGCACGCCGAAATGAACGCTATAATCACGTGGCCGCGTCTGTGAACGGATGCCATTCGCCCAGAAAACATGCGTGGGTATTGGTCATTGCGCGAGTTGCTGCGAAGGCGGTGGACAAAATGGATGGGCTCGATTGGACTCAAAAAATTGAGCGTTCGTGGTGAGCTGGCTGGCAGGCCGCTGGTTGTTCCGGCTTGCACGCGCGGTCTACCGGGTAGAGTGAGATTCAGGAGACGGGTTCAGAACGCTAAAAGCGCGGACGTGGTGGAGCGGGATCAAGGATAGTTAGTGCGCCCTGTTTGGACGTTGGTGCGCAAAAAAACAATGCCCTACAATATATTGTACGTTCCCAATGGCATTTTTTACCGGTGGGTGAAAAATTGACAGAAAATTTTTCTGGGTGTGCGGGTTGGAAGCGAGCAGGGGCCAATGAGAAGATTGTGTCCTGTCCGACCAATGCGGGCCAGACCAAGTGGACGAGGGAACGGTAGGTACGTCATTGGTGAGAATCCGAACATGGAATAATCTAGAACGGTATCCCTGCTACTTCGCGCGCCTAAGGCGCGCGAAGTAACAGGGATAGATATTCTGAGGGTGTGGCCAACCGATTCCAGGACCTTTGACCCCGGTTACAAGGCGTGCGCCGGAGTGCGACGTCGCCTTAGGCGCCTGAGCGCGACGATGCCACTCAAACTCATGCCGGCAAGTAGCGCCAGGGGACCAGGCTCTGGGGTATTGGAACTCTCGTTTATCGAACCGTTGATCGAGAACATTAACCCGTCAATTTGCACGCCAGTATTAGTATCATCGGACAGTCGGTTAACCGTTCCATCAGTTCCTGTGTTAATAAGCGAGGCGGTATCATACCATCCCAGTATCGCATCGTTCACTGCGGTCAACTCCAGCCAGTATTTCCCAGGCGAAAGACTCTGACTGCTGAATGTGAAAGTGTCATCGTGCGTCCCAAACGGCATGATGCCGGTCGGGCCGGTGCTGGACGTGATCTGGCTGCCCACTGAGTTAGCACTATCTGTGAACAACTTTGCCGTTACATAGGATAACTGAGAGCTGGGATAGGTACTCTCAAAGACCCATACGTCGGCAGAGACAACCGTTGCCGCATTTGTCAGCGTGAACTGCCCGGCCGCATAAACAGCTCCATATTCATTGACCGGTACGCCGCTTTGGGCGGGGCTGCTCATAGATGAGACGAGCTGTGCGAAAGACGTGCGACCAATGCAGAGAAGTGCGACCGAGCATACCGCGGCAGACACTTGGTAGATGTTTCGAATCATGTGAGATGCCCCTTTCAGAATGCCAGGCAACTTTGCGCTGCGCTTCCATCAATTCTATCGGCGAACCACCACAATGCGAGCTGCATACACTTATGTTGCGCTCCGAAATATGCACGCGTTGCAGCGTTGTACTGTAGATACAGCCAACAGCCACTATAACCCAGCTACCGTTCGCGATACCGTTCGCGCAGCCGTTAATTTACGTGGATTGCGAGGTTTGCCGATAAGAATGTTTGCTGTAAGAGAAAACTACAGGAGCATTGCAGAACGGATGTACTAATACTGAAGAACCATGAGGGAGTGTTTTTCGCTGCCGCCACCAGCCTGGCCAGTAACCGCGATTCTTCTAAGTTAATTGTCACATTAATTATTCCCGCGTTGCCGGCACAGCCTGCAAGCGCTACCAAGATGACAAATTGCCTAAAAGATACGGTTTTAGGTTGTACACGGATGCCTGGCGCAATAGATAGACGGTCCAGACACTTCTTGAGTCCTGGACGGTCGTTGCGGGCATCAGAGGCGCGGTCCTGGTTAGTAGTTTACATGACGGGTTTGGCTACCCGGTCAGGAAAACGCAGGGCCGCTCTGAGCCGTATTCTGCACGTCGGAATATATTCGTTTTCCGACACCGCCAGAAGTGGGGAAACGCCTAAGATTATGGTAACCATAACCACGCAGACCGGGGAGGAACATGCAAACTGAAAACGAGGCTTATGTCGAGCTATTGTGCCGACATTTAGCGGACATGATCCATCGCCTGCGGGCCATTCCCGCCGCGCAATGGGACTGGACCCCCGCCCCTTCTGCGCCATCGCCCCGCATTGTCGCCCAACATACCTGGAATTGGCTCGTCGCGGATCGCCAACATCTGCAAGAACCCGATGTTACACACCACTTGCCTATCCCCGATTCCCCGACCGAGCCCGAGGCGCTGTGTGAGGCATTGGAAGCCGAGAGAGATTACTGGCGTCAATCTCTGCTCGCGTTGACGCCCGAGCAGTTGGCGGAAGAACGCTTCCAGTTCGGCATGGCACCCTTCGGTGTGCGCACCCTGGTTACGCATATCACCCAGCAGGTGATCTACAAACACGGGCAACTTTCCACCCTTTATTTTGCCCTGGGTCTGGATGGGGAGGCGCCTTATGCGGCACCTTATCCCAATGACGACTATGCTCACGTAGCGGAGATGATGCAACGCCCACTTCATCATGCCATCTTGAGCGATGACATCGCTGGGTTGCGTGCGGCCCTGACGCAGTCGAAAGACGATCTGTTCCTAAACGTAACCGGACCGACACCGCTTAAGCTGGCGGTGATGCGCAACCGTCCTGAAATCGTGGCACTCCTTCTACAAGCAGGGGCCGATGGCGACGAAATAGATCCAGATCAAAACACGGCCCTGGTCTGCGCCTCCTTCTATGGTTACACCCAGGTCGCCGAGGTATTGCTCCAACATGGAGTGGACGTCCATCGCTCCAACCGATGGAATGGCACGCCTCTGGGGTTCGCCCGTATGCAGAGCCATCAGGAGATTGCCACGTTACTGAAACTGGCTGGTGCGACGCATTAGAGATCGGCGCCCCTAGGTTTCCATTGCCCTTATCGGAGACCCGCTTACCCAAGGTAACCCAGAACAGCGAGCTGTCGTCTTAAACGCGGGAGGATAAGGTGATGCGTGTTTTGTCTTGTTCTCGGTGGCTCTCCGGCTTCCTCATGCTGATAGCAGTGAATTGGCCGGAAGCCCTGTGCCTCGCACAGCCCGGACAACCACGCGCCGACCTGTTTACCGCTATCCATAATAGAGACGTGTCGCAGGTTCAGGCGCTGCTGACGGCAAACGCCGATCCAAACGCCCGGGATTCACGTGGTGAAACGGCGCTTCAGGCAGCTGCGGCACAGGGCAGCACGGTCTTGGTCGGCCTGCTTCTTGATAAAGGGGCGGATGTAAACACGACCTCCCGAGGACTCCGCACCGCCCTTATGTTTGCGGCTGCCGGCGGACGCGTCATCAAAACAGATTCGGGCGGGGAACGCGATTATGAATCCGGCGGCTTCCTCGATCTCGTCACTCCGGCCGGCAAACACCTTGCGTACATCAGTGCAAAGGAGCGCGTGCCCACAGAGACTGATCCGCGTGTGCTGAAGGCGTTGCTCAGCCATGGCGCTCGTGTTGATACCCGGACAACCGACGGTAGGACCGCTCTCTGGTTTGCGGTCTGGACCCGGAATCGCGCCGGCGTCCGCCTACTGCTGCGGGCGGGTGCCAATCCCAACATAGCGGGCGATCAGGCTGGATCGCCGCTTCGTATGGCAATCCAGGGGAGAGATCAAGAGATCGTGCGCCTTCTCCTGGCGCATTATGCGGACCCAAATCTCAGCGACGACGGTGAGACGCCCCTGGCAACGGCAATTCGGGAGCATCAGCTAGAGACTGCTGACCTCGTGCTCCGCTCAGGCGCGAAGATCAACAATCGATCCGGCAACGACACTTCGCCTGCCGCCCCGGCGCCTCCACTTATTTGGGCAATTCAGGCAAAATATAGTGCTGGAATCCGATTTCTGCTGGGACACCACGCCGATGTCAATGCGACGGATACTGCAGGAGGCACAGCGCTCCTGTACGCAATCCGTAATGGCGACATTGCGCTGGTAAAGACCCTCCTCGACCGCAACGCTCCGCTCAATGGCCAGGTCACTCAGGAGCGCGGCCGGGGTGCCCAAGTCCCGCTCAACTACCTAATGAACACGGCAAATCCGGCAATGCTGGAACTTCTTCTTACACGGGGCGCGAGAATCCACGCGATCGGTCCACAGGGCGAGGATGTGCTGTTTGCCACAGCGCGTAATGGACCCCCCCAATGCCTCCAGGTGCTTCTAAAGCACGGTGCAGATCCCAATTCCCGCAATTGGCATGGAATGACGGCGCTGATGATCGCAGCGGAGTACGGCAGTATCGACAACATTCGCCTGCTTCTGGGGTTCGGGGCGGATGTAAATGCACAGGAAGCGTCGCAAACCACGGCTCTTACGTGGGCAATAGCCCGACCAGGAAATAAAGAGATCCTGCAACTCCTGCTGGCGAATGGCGCGCATCTCGATGCGCCAGATCGGTTCGGCCACACGCCCCTGATCAGTGCGGTGTTGCAGGGGAATGAGGAGAACGTGCGATGCCTGCTGCAGCAGGGCGCAGACCCTGCCCCGAAAGATTCCACCGGCAAGACCGCCCTGATGTGGGCAGAGGAGCTCAAAGCAACTGGGATTACCTCATTGCTGCAGGCAGCTACCCCTCGCTAAACGGTTGCCTTCTCTCACCCTGGCAACGGCGCGAGAAAATGAGAAAGGCAGGCGAGTGAGTTAGTGAGCGAGTGAGTTAGTGGGCACAAGAGGTAATCCGGTAAATGCCTGCAACGATGGTGGCTGTGCCCGGGCACAAAATGTACGACGCGTATGACCGTTAGATTGTTCGATGGCAGCGGCGGGCGGATTGTTAGCGGATGCGGCCTTTGAATCGGTTGTGGAAGTGGCGGACGTAAGAAAGCGAATGAGTGAACTGGAAATTCGAAAGCTTAACTGGGCGGCAGACTTGCATGCCCTCGATCCTTTGCTTGACGATCGCGATCGGCAGCGGCTGCCTGCCCTGTGGCAGTGTGCTCAGGATGATGATGCGCAGGTGCATGTTGCCGAAATCGACGGTAGGATCGTTGGGCGGATAACGACCCATTATCGTCTGCGGAGCGAAATGGGTTGGCTGCCGGATGCTGATACTGAGCGGTTTCAGTCCGAAGGTAACGCCTACATAGAGACATTGATGGTTCAGGATGACCTCCGAGGCAAAGGCATCGGCAAGCACCTTCTGGATGCTGCCATCTCGAGCGGAGTATCCCGCGGCATAACGCTCTTTGGGCTGCATACAGACGAAGGCAATTCGGGAGCAAGAAGGTTCTACGAGCGTGAAGGTTGGACGCTATTGCACATCGTCTCACCAGTGTGGAGCAATGGCTCGCCGATGTGTGTTTATGCGAGAGCAGGGAAGAGTGAAAAGGGAAGCAGGGATGAGTGAAATGCGTGCCTGGCGGACCGGAATGGCATGTAAACTGGGAGCGCGCAGAAGAGTATCACGCAAAGTATCCCAACGGGCTGGCCCGAGCATGTGTACGTATGATAAACACGGGCCATCCGGCCAGTTTTGAACTAGCCAACGAGACGGTAGTGTCGCTGCTTGCTGCGACCGCAATCCGCAATCACAATTCAACGGGACGGAACCACTATCTGCTGTCGGAGATTCGCTCCCGTGTCCTCTACCCGCGCCGCAGCGCAGCAAGGAGTCAAGCGGGAAAGAGCCTAACCCTCCCCTGATTCGCTCGCAAGCTCGCAGGGGCGGGGACCACCTTGCGCGCCTTCGGAAGCGATCATATTGTGGCCAACAAGCGCACATCTGACAATGTGCTCATTACGAGACGCCAAGAAATGCGAATTAGCATTATTTGGTGCTGTCAGTCGTCGGCATTCCTTTTTGCAGCCGTTTCGATGGCCCTGCCGCTTGAAGTGAAAAGCGTGCGATGTGTTGGGCCAGGGTAGGGGGTGTTGATCCCCTTGATGCTGTGCCACAGGATCCGGTTAAGACTATCGACCTGTGCGGCTGTAAGCCTATCTGGTCCGCTGAAATCCATCTGCTGCGACTCATTTGCTCCCACAGCGTGCGGACCGTTCTTGGCCATCAAATCCGTCTGCGGCGCCAATGCAGTGTAAGGGCTAAGGTCGGCATGGTTGGTGAACGCGTGGTACATAGGAGTTGCTGCTGCATCGTACTGGCTCATCGGAGGTAAGCCCAGGATCAATTCCATTGTTCTCAGCAGAGAAACCGTCGTGTAGAACGTGCTGTCGACCTTGTGCTGCCGGGTATAGGGCGAGATGACGAGCGCCTCCGTTCGGTGCGCCTCAACATGGTCCGGGCCATCCTGACCGTCATCTTCGATGATGAAGATCGCCATCTCCTTCCAGTATTGGCTATGAGAGCAGGCTTCGACGATTTTAGCAACGCCCAGGTCATTGGAAGCCACCATGGCCTGGGGCGTGAAGCGCCCGGGTGAGGTGCCTGAAGTGTGATCCTCCCGGAGGTCCATGATCATGAAGTTAGGCAGATTGCTCCTGGTCTCGTATCGCTTTAGATCGGCGATAAACATCTCGGCCTTTTCTGTATCACGTACCTTGCCGAACTTCTCCTCCCAGCTCTTAGACATGTTGCGGTGCGTATTATCCGTAGTCCAGGTGTAGTAGTAAGATGCAAAAGACTTGCCGTATCGCTCGCAGACGTCCCAAATGCGGCCATTGGGAGGAACGATATCCTTGTCTTTCAGCGGCCAGTCTGCATGATCCGAGTACGAAAGCATCCATCCGCGCATTCCGGTCTCTGTCTCATAGGCGCCTGTGCTCCATGGGTGCCCACTGCCTGAGACATCCCCATTGCAGTAGGTGTTATCCAGCAGCACATACTCACGGGCCATTGCATGTAAATTGGGCGTTACCTTCTCGCCGAACAGCGTCAGGTTCGGATCGCCATTCCCCTCTTTGATATCGCCAAACACCTGATCATAGGTGCGATTTTCCTTGATGATATACAGAATGTGTTTAATGGGAGATGCGTCGCCCACGCGAGACGGGATGGGGCTGCTGTGAGCGGGAGGCGCCATGGCAGGCTTTAGCACAAGCTTATCCTGGTAGGGCGAATTTGCCAGAACCTGACGCGTGTAGGCCGCAAGCTGCTGAGTATCCGGCACCTTGACCGCTTCGATCATGCCATAGAGCAGCGTGCCGACGTAGGTATATGTGCGTTCAATCAGGTCTTCTGATTTAGGATTCGGGGTTGCGTTGGGTCCAGCGCCCATGCCCTTGCCGCTGCCGATAAATAGCTGCTTGCCGTCTGGCGACGGGCACACGAGTGTGGGATACCAACCGGTCGGAATGAATCCTTTTACCATGCTGGCACGCGGTTCAGAGATGTCGACAACCGCAACACTGTTATTGTCGGCGTCCGCAACATAGAGCGTCTTCTGGTCCGGCGAGAGCGAAATGGAGTCCGGCGTTGTGCCCGGCAGCGCGACGGGAGCTAAGGCGATACGCTCCAGCGCCTGTCCAGTTTGAGGGTTGAGCACCATCACGCTATTTGTGAAGGAGCAGGACACATACAGGTCGCCACCGGGACCGAAGAGCAGGTCGTTCGGGTGAGCGTCTGTGAACAGGGTACGCGCGGGCTCAAGTGTCTTTGTGTTCAACACTGCGACGCTGCCCAGGGCGGCCTGAGACACGTACAGTTCATTTCCTTCCGGAGATAGCCGCAGGCAATAGGGGTGCGCAAGGGCATCCAGTTTGCGCTGTAGCTTAACTTTCCCATTTAGAAGATCGATCGCGTAAACGGTATCCGTAGCGAAGTTGCCCGCAAATAGTGTTGAGCCATCACGGGAGACGGCTAATCCTGAGACGTATGCCTGCCCGCGATCCACGCCGGCTTTTGGCGCACCGGGCTCTTCTGGACGTGCAGTGAGATCCGGCAAAAGAATGGGATCTGACGGCGCAATCTCGTGATCTGAAACCCGCTTAAACACATGCACTCGGGGCAGACCGCCACCGGCAACGTACAGAGACTGGCCGTCTGCGGACCATGCGACCCCGTTCCATGCCCGGGCGAGAGGAAGGCTCTGCAATATCTTGCCCGTTTCGGCATCGAGCAGATAGACATGGTGGTCATTGTAGCCGGCGTTCACTACCGCATACAGATGCTTGTCCGGTGAGAGTGCAGCGCCAAGCAGCATGTCGCCCGTTTTCTGCATTGTGCCGGCAGGCGTGAGGCGCCAGCCATTGTGCAGCAACGCTGTGTTCTCCGTTTTGAACGGGGTAACACGCTGGCTGTGCCAGCGGTACGCGCCTGCGGAGACGGTGATGGCGATAACGCCCAGAGCGAGGGAGATGTTGCGGAAACGAAGCCGAGCCATGGTATTACCTTGAATAGCAGAGATGTGTTATGCTCTATATTCTATTTTGGGAGGCGTTTTACCGTGGCGACGGGCGCTTCTTCTTGGATTTAGAGATTTAATTACCGAGCTGCGATCTTTGAATGAACTGGCTATTATATGACTATGGATAGACGATCAAAATTTTCATATCGCTCAAACGTCGGTGTGTCTGCGGTCGTTGTTGCGGCCGTCGTGATATATCTATTCAATTCATTCAGATGCGCACGTATACCGGTTGGCCCTCTACTTACAGAATTCGCTCAATCGCAGGCGCTGCCGAAGGATTATAGATCCTGGCATCTCGAGCCCACCATTTCAGACACCGCGGTCTGTTGGCAAACCCAAGATTTTAAGGCTGCAACCGATACTAATCTAGTGTTCCACTCGTACTCGTTGGATCAGCTAACGGAACAAGGGATCAGCTTTAGAGTCGATTCGCAATCGGACGGTCAGTATCACCAAATAAACGGAGACGATCGGTATCAGCTCTCCCCGGACGGAAGAAACTACGCGTGTTTGCCAGATTATTTTGACGGGCCGAGCCAGGTTATGGTATTGGACTCTCACACGGCGCGTCAGAAAGCACTCGTCGTGCCCGGTAATAGCGTGGTTTGCGGAGTTTGGATCGACAACAATACACTGTTGGTCTCCAGCTTTGTGCCCGCTAATCCATTCTATTACATGGCATGCCTGGTTAGCCTGGACACACGCACACCAGTTGTTGCTGTGCGTGAACCCGGACAACAAAGGCTTCGATGGATATCCGCTGGCAGTCGATATGCGTTTGCAACAGAGATGAACAACAGTGATCAGAGTGATCACTACACGCAGAAGGAGGAGATATGGCTCTACAGAATGGACCTGAAAGACCCAAGTCATTCCATTGTGGAGAGCAGAATAGCGCCTCCCGTTTCTCCTGGATTGGGTTCGTGGCGAATGCTGCCATCACCTGATGGTCAGCACATTGCTTTCGAAATGCAGCTGTTTCGTGAATGGTTCGCGTTTCAACGCAAACCGCCATTCTTCCAGAAAACAGTCATAAGCAGCTGCACTGCTCTGTACATTGCCCAGATTGATGGCTCGAACCCGCATCTGATCGGCATACTGCCACAGAATAGTAGCGGCAACAAGCTCGCGGGCCTCGCCTGGAGTACAGATAGTTCATCGCTGCGCTACATCTTCGCAAACAGGCTCTACACGGTATCAGCCAGGTGAAACTGACAGCGTAGAGATGCAGAATGAAATCTGGTTTTTGGTTTTGGGTGTCGGGTGTTAGGACAGAGATCACGCAATCACAATGCAACGGGACAGAGCCGCCTCGTGATTTCGGAGATTCGCCTCTTCCCGACCCTAACTATGATTCACGGCTCTATCATCAATCGTGGCTTTCTGGTAAAGCCCCCCTCACCCTGCCCTAACAATGATTCATTTCTTTTGTAGGCCATTTGTAGGCACGAAGCGAAGCGGAATGACGTAATCCCCCTCCCCGAACCTAACTATGTATCATATCTCGGCGGGACTAAATGTCGCTCCGCGATGCACGCATTTTGTCCCCTCCCCGCGAGCTTGCGAGCAAATGTGGGAGGGGTTGGGGAGGGGGTTCAGATAAT
>CAIXIX010000131.1 GCA_903919615.1 uncultured Chthonomonas sp. | reverse complement strand
CTGATCCCACGGCTTGTTTGAGGCGACGCTCTTCCAGATCCACTCATAAAACAGGCTCGCACTGCGTTCCGCCAGTTCGCGGTTGCCGCCGATTTTCCCGGGGTTTACACGGAGCAGATCGCACAAACGAAGGGTTCGATAGTCTGCGAACTCGGGTCGCTCAAGAAGAGAATCGATCAGCTTTGTGCGCTTGTCCGGCGCGGCATCCTTCATAAAGGTTTCAGATTCATCGATCGTGGGAAGGCGGCCAAGCGTATCCAGAACAACACGCCGCAAAAACTCAGTATCGTCGCTGCGCTTTGAAGGCAGGACATTCAGCTGCTTCAGGTTCTCGAACACAGCCTTATCGACCACGTTGCCGGAGGCTAACTGGGGATAGACGCCCTTGCGCTCCTGTGGCAGCGTTACAAAGGATGCGGTCACGGTGCCAAGGTAGCGCGCGAGAACACCACCTCCGCCCCACCGGGTTCCGGTAACAACACCGGTATCGGACACGTTGAGGACGACTCCGTTGGTTGTGGAGTAGGCGCTGCGCCTAGTAACGTCGAGCGTGCTTCCATCGGTGAAGGTCGCCATAACCTTTAGTGGAACCTTCTGCCCAACCTTCGAAAGAGTGAGCTTCGATGGTTCAATGGTCAGCTTCTCCAACCGTGGATCGGCGTCAGAAAATGGCGCACCCGCCTTGATCCACTTTAGTACGGTTTTATACTGATATGACCCGACGTCGAACCGCGGTCCGCCGGCATGATCCACCTGATTGGTGGCCTTTAACAGGAAGAGGCTCTTTTCGGGTTCAGTGAAATTGATGCGCCGGCCGCGACCACCAAAGACAATTGGCTCATAATCGTCTTCCGGGTTGAGGGTTAGCAGCGAAACCTGGAATCCGGCACGACCGCCAAATTTGCCGTGACATTGGGCGCCGGAACAGCCGCCACGGTCGATAATCGGCGCGATATCGCGCAGGAACTGAACTTTATCGGGCACCTGATCCACAACGGGGGCCGGAGTCGTGGCCGCCACTACCGCTTTCTTAGCGGCTACATGCTTATGCTGCGCCGCAATTGGAAGTGCGGACACAAGTGCAAGCGTTGTGAGGATGCCTGTAGACACACGCATAGAATGAGCCTCCATACGGCAATTGGGCTAAATCACAGCGAAAACAGGTGTGAAGAGTCAAGTATAGGCACGTAATTGTGCCACTGCATACCAGATCATTATGACGCGGTTGTTGCTAAGTTTGTTCTGGGTTCGTGAAAACATTTTCATATAGCTTGCAACTATCCCGCGCATATGCAAAACGGTGCTTGACAAGCAATCGTTGTATGGGTAGACTATATCCGACCTACATAGTCGGCGATCAATACAGTCGGAGATATTTCCGATTGGGATTAGGACCAGGACGCATTCATTCATGCTGAGCCTTAGCAAGAAAACAGATTACGCTTTACTTGCGCTTTCACATCTGGCGCGAGCAGAGGCTGGCAGAGCGGTGAACACTCGTGAGATCGCAGATCAGTACGCGATACCATCAGAGTTGCTCGCTAAGATTCTGCAAAAGCTGGCAAAGGCGGGACTCGTCGTTTCGACTCCCGGTCCCACTGGCGGTTACAAGCTGGGGCGACCTGCCACAGCGATAAGCATTGGTCAGGTTATCCACACTATAGATGGACCGACCGCAATCACGCATTGTATGAAGGTGGGCGAGAATCGGTGCGATCAACACAATCACTGCACAATTCGGCACCCGCTTGAGCGCATCAACACGCGCATCCTACAGATGTTGAACCTTATATCCCTGGCCGAAATCAATCGCGACGATTCGCGACATGATATCGGTCTGGATCTTATAGCAATTTCCCCAGAATTGGCGCCTCAAGGAGTTTAACGTGTCTACAGCTACCGACACAATTGAAGAGTTTACGGGGCAAGAGTACAAGTATGGTTTCGTAACCGATATCGAAACCGAGATGATCCCGCGTGGGCTGGATGAGAGCATTGTACGCCTCATCTCCTCAAAGAAGAACGAGCCGGAATGGCTTCTCGAGTGGCGGCTGCGTGCCTACCGTCACTGGCTTACTATGGATGAGCCAGAGTGGCACAACGTCCACTACCCGAAAATCGACTATCAGGATTCCTACTACTACGCGGCCCCGAAACCGAAAAAGGTGCTGAATAGCCTGGATGAGGTCGATCCAGAGCTGCTGGAAACATTCAACAAGCTCGGAATCTCCCTTGGAGAGCAACAGAGGCTTACCGGCGTTGCAGTAGACGCGGTCTTCGACAGCGTTTCGGTCACCACAACTTTTAAAGAGAAGCTGTACGAACTCGGCATCATCTTCTGCTCCTTCTCCGAAGCAGTGCACAACCACCCCGAACTGGTCCGCCAGTATCTCGGTTCCGTGGTGCCCTACTCAGATAACTACTTCGCCACGCTTAATAGTGCGGTGTTCAGCGATGGCTCCTTCTGCTACATCCCCAAAGGAGTCAAGTGCCCAATGGAGCTCTCGACCTACTTTCGGATCAATGCTGAGAACACAGGACAGTTTGAGCGAACACTGCTCATCGCGGACGAAGGCTCTACAGTTTCCTATCTGGAAGGCTGCACCGCTCCGCGGCGCGATGAGAATCAGCTGCATGCTGCGGTCGTTGAGTTAGTCGCTCTAGACGGTGCTTACATTAAGTACAGCACCGTGCAGAACTGGTATCCCGGCGACAAAGAGGGTAAGGGCGGCATCTACAACTTTGTTACTAAGCGCGGCAAGTGCATGGCGAATGCCCGCATCTCGTGGACCCAGGTTGAGACTGGCAGCGCGATCACGTGGAAATACCCCTCCTGCCTGCTCATCGGTGATAACTCTGTTGGCGAGTTCTACTCGGTCGCAGTCACCAACAACATGCAGCAAGCCGATACCGGCACGAAGATGATCCACATCGGCAAGAACACCCGTAGCACGATCGTCTCCAAAGGCATCTCGGCGGGCAAAGGCCAGAACACCTACCGAGGACTGGTGCGGATGAACGCTGGCGCGGATGGCGCGCGGAACTACTCTCAATGCGACTCGCTGCTTATCGGCGATCGCTGCGGAGCGCACACGTTCCCCTATATAGATGTAAGAAACCCGTCCGCACAGGTGGAACACGAAGCCTCCACATCAAAGATCGGCGAGGATCAAATTTTCTACTGCAAGCAGCGCGGCATCTCCACCGAAGATGCGGTCAACCTGATCGTCAACGGCTTCTGCAAAGAGGTGTTCCGCGAACTGCCCATGGAGTTCATGGTCGAAGCTCAGAAGCTGCTGAGCGTAAGCCTTGAAGGCAGCGTCGGCTAACTGGATTTTGCAGCAACGCCCCTTCCGGTACGGGCGCTGCTTACTGCGCCCGGCATTCATCGTTATTCCTGGAAATCGGGTGTTGCAGCAGATTTATAACGGAGGATTGGATTTCGATATGGCACTGCTTGAGATTAAAGGATTGCATGCGGCGGTAGACGGCCGCGAAATACTTAAAGGTATCGACCTTACCGTGAATGCGGGCGAGACTCACGCGATCATGGGCCTCAACGGCTCCGGCAAGAGCACACTAGCAAACGTGCTCGCCGGGCGAGACGCCTACGAAGTAACGGGCGGCTCAGTGATCTATGATGGCAAGGATCTGCTTGAACTGGAACCGGAAGAGAGAGCCTGCGAAGGTCTGTTTCTCGCCTTTCAGTATCCTGTGGAGATACCCGGGGTAAACAATACGTACTTCCTGAAGGCGGCGCTCAATGCCAAGCGAAAGTATCATGGACAGCCGGAACTGACCGCCGTTGAATTCCTTGGCCTTGTAAAAGAAAAGCTCAAGATCCTGCACATCGATCAGAGCCTGCTCAATAGGCCGGTAAACGAAGGCTTCTCGGGCGGCGAAAAGAAGCGAAACGAGATATTCCAGATGGCTGTGCTGAATCCAAAGCTAGCCATTCTTGATGAGACCGACTCTGGCCTAGATATCGACGCGATCCGTGCAGTGGCAGATGGCGTGAATGCGCTGCGCAGCCCGGAGCGTGCCACCATCGTGGTTACCCACTATCAGCGATTGCTCAACTACATTGTTCCCGATTTCGTGCACGTGTTGCTGCACGGCGAAATTGTCGCCTCTGGCGGCAAAGAGCTGGCGCTCAAGCTCGAAAAAGAGGGTTATGCCTGGCTAGAGCAGGATCTTGCCGGTGCGGCGCGCTGAACGGATAGTAAATTATTATGACGGAATTGACGACAAACTCAACTGCTTTTGTGGACAGACTGCGTACGCTGGAGACGAAGCTTCCGGCGCTTCAGGCGAACGCGCTCAGCCGCTTCCTGTATCTCGGTTTTCCAGAAATATCGAACGAAGAGTGGCGTTTCACCGATGTCTCTAAGCTGGCTGGCGCAGATTATGCGAACCCGCTCACGACCATTGAGGCAGACCTCAGTTATATCGAAGCGAACCGCTACGAGCTGATACTCGCTGCTGAGGCCGCCATCCAGCCCGCAGCCGACGCAACAAGCGTAATCTTGTTTAACGGGCTGCCCGTGGCTGGCGAGGATCAAGATCCAGCGTTAGGGGTTTCGATCCGCTATCTGAGTTCAGCCGATAGCGCCGCCGGCGAAATCGCAGATACCGAAAGCAATCCTTTCACTGCCCTCAACGCGGCGCTGTTTCCGGGAACGCTACAGATTACAGCGACTGCAGGCGCGGCGCTGGAACAGCCGATTGAGGTTGTCCTGATTTCAGGACATGCCGGTTCCAGTGCTCCCAGGATCACTTCCCCACGAATCGTAATTCAGGCAGGCGAGAACAGCCAGCTTACCATTGTTGAGACCTATATCAGCCTGGGCTCAGGCACGTCGCTCACAAATACTGTGACCGAGGCGCTCGTATCTCGCAGTGCGATTGTAGATCACTACCGGGTGAATGATGAAGCCAAAAGTTCGTGGCACGTATCGGCGCTGGCAGCAGCCCTGGATGCTTCATCGGTTTTTTCGTCTCATAGCATTAATCTTGGCGCCGCCATCATCCGAAACGAAGCGACGGCCTTATTGCGAGGCGAACATGCAGAGTGTACGCTGAACGGTCTGTCTCTTGGCGATGGCGATCGGCTTATCGATAACCACACATCGATTGACCATGCAAGCGCCAATTGCAACAGCCACGAGGTTTACAAGGCCATTCTGAACGATCGCTCACGCGGCGTGTTCAATGGAAAGATTTTCGTGCGGCTGGATGCACAGAAGACCGACGCGAAGCAGACCAACAAGACTCTGCTGCTCTCGCCCGAAGCGCGCGTCGACACGAAGCCTCAGCTCGAGATCCTTGCCGACGACGTAAAGTGCACACATGGCGCAACGATCGGCCAGCTAGATCCGAGTCAGGTATTCTACCTGCGGTCTCGCGGTCTCTCCGAAGGTGAAGCTCGGCGATTACTGACCTATGCATTTGCCGGAGATATTGTTCTAAGATTGAAGGTTGAGCGTCTCCAAACCGCGCTTGACGAAAGGCTCCGGGTCTGGCTGGCATAGCCCGAAGGACCAGAACCCGTTTTATTAAGGATCATCGATATGTCCGATGTGCAGACAGCACCCACGAGCAGCTACGACGTTGCTAGCATTCGGGAGCAGTTCCCGCTTCTCAAAACCCTGGTTCATGGCAAGCCGCTGGTTTACCTGGATAACGCGAATACCACGCAGAAGCCACAGCGCGTGCTGGATACTTTGTGGGAGTACTACACCACCTACAACTCCAACATCCATCGCGCCTCGTACCAGATCGCAGAGCGCTCAACTCATGAGTTTGAGATGGGTAGGGAGAAGGTTCGCGGCTTTCTCAATGCGAAGGGCGTCGAAGAGATCATCTTCGTCCGCAATGCCACCGAAGGCATCAACCTCGTCGCTCAGAGCTTTGGCCGGACCTTTATCGGCGAAGGCGATGAGATCATCGTCTCGGCGATGGAGCACCACGCGAACATCGTTCCGTGGCAAATGCTATGCGAAGAGAAGGGCGCCATTCTCAAGGTGATCCCGATCAACGACGATGGCGAATTGCTGTTGGATGAGTATGAGAAGCTGATTACCCATCGCACAAAGCTCGTTGGCATCGTGCACATGTCGAATGCGCTTGGTACGGTCAACCCCGTTGAGGAGATGATTCAAACCGCGCATGCGCATGGCGTTCCGGTGCTCGTTGACGGCGCGCAGTCTGCGTACCACAAAGTTATCGATGTACAGGCAATGGATTGCGACTTCTTCGTCTTCTCCGGCCATAAGCTCTACGGCCCAACAGGCATTGGCGTTCTCTATGGAAAGCGCAAGTACCTGGAGGCGATGCCTCCCTGGCAGGGTGGCGGCGACATGATTGCTACGGTCTCATTTGAAAAGACCGTGTACAATGAGCTGCCTAACAAGTTTGAGGCAGGTACGCCGCATATCGAAGGGGCAATCGGCCTGGGCGCAGCGATCGATTTTCTTAACGAAACAGGGATGGATCGTATAGCAGCCTATGAGCATGGCCTTATGGAGTATGGCAAGCAGGTACTTGGCAATGTGCCAGGCCTCCGCATGATAGGCACAGCGAAAGAGAAGGCGAGCGTCTTCTCGTTTACGCTGCACAACATTCACGCTCTCGATCTGGGAACACTGCTGGATACGCGCGGTATCGCGATCCGAACGGGACAGCACTGTGCGCATCCCGTGATGCAGAGGTTCGGCGTACCGGCCACGGGCCGCGCTTCGCTCGCGTGCTACAACACCAGGGAAGAGATAGACGCTTTGGCGCGGGGCTTGATCCGCGTTTCGGAGATATTGGGCTAATGAATACTGGGCCGGAAGGCTGTACGGAGACGCACCTGTCTGCCGTTTCGCAGGAAGAGCATGCTGCGGAGATCGAAGAAACGTTTGCTCTGTTTGATAACTGGGAGGACCGATATCAGGTCCTGATCGATTTTGGCAAAAAGCTGCCTCCGATGAAATTGGAAGACAAAACCGAGATCAGTCGAGTGCCGGGTTGCCAGAGCAATGTGTGGCTGGTTGCAGACGTGAAAGATACGGAGAGTGGACCCGTCGTGGTCTTCTCTGCTGATAGTGATGCCTCGATTACTCGAGGCCTGGTTGCCATTCTATGGTATGTGTTTTCCGGCCAACCGGTCGAGAAGATACTTACCTTCGATATCGATGAATTCCTGGACAGGCTTGGACTGATCGCACACCTGAGCATGAACCGCAGAAACGGTCTGTTTAGCATGGTGCTGCGCATCAAAGCTCTGGCCGCTTCGCGATCGCGGGGCGCGCAGGAGGTCTGAACCGCACTTGCGGCGCCTGGCACAGGTTTGGAGCAATAGCAATGACCCTTACACCGATTGAGACAGAACTGATCAAAGGTCAGATTGTCGAAGCGATGAAGACAATCTACGACCCGGAGATTCCGGTCGATATCTATCAGCTTGGCCTTATCTACGAAGTGAACGTAGAGGATGACGGCTCGGCGACCATCGATATGACCCTCACTTCGCCGGGATGCCCGGTTGCGGGATCGCTCCCGGGCGAAGTGGAATCGAAGGCACGTGTAGAATCTGGCGCGTCGAGCGTCAAGGTTAATCTCGTGTGGGAGCCTACATGGACGCTGGACAGAATGTCCGACGCCGCAAAACTACAACTTGGCTTGATGTAGACACGCGCAATAGAGGATAGAAACATGACCGACGTTGCAGAGAAGCCTCAAGAGACAGAGATCCCCGATGTGATTCTGACACCTTCCGCCGTGAAGCGCGTTCAGTTCCTCATACAGAAGCAGGGTAAATCTGGGCTCGCGCTCCGTATTGGAGTTAAGGGCGGAGGTTGTTCCGGACTATCTTATACGATGACGCTGGACGACAAGGAATCCAATCCTACCAAAGACTTTCAGTTTGAGCAGGACGGCATTTCGATCCTTGTCGACAAGCGCAGCGCACGCTTCCTCGACGGCCTTCAGCTCGATTACACCACCGCCAACCTGCTTGAAGGTGGCTGGAAGTGGACCAACCCCAATGCCGCACGAAGTTGCGGCTGCGGAACCTCGTTTACGCCCAAGTAGATGCGAGTCGAGGTCTGTGATGTCTTTGAAGTAACGGCCATGAGTCGGCCCTACGCCCTTCATCGCTCATCCTTCGCGCGGGCGCAGTGTACCTGGGTCGCCGCTTGCTGCGACCGAACGCTCACAATCTACCCGGTGCTCTCAGCGATGTCTCGTGCGCACCTATTACTTAATCGGTGGCGTGGCCAGCGCCGGCTGGCTGCGCGCCGGGCGTCGCCGATCGGTTCTTTTCCTTCTGCGCAATCTCCGCATCTTCCAGTGCAGACTGCTGTGCTCTAATCTCCGACTCAGACTTATTAACCGTATCCCCTGAACCCTTGAAAACGAATAGCAGTGTGATGGTGACCGCCAGGATCGCGGTGATAATGATCCCAATTTGAAATTTGCGATTCTGCAGCAGACCGCCCTGGTCGCCATTCCCATTATTTGATTGCTTCGGAGTTTTGGTGGGTTTAGACGTCGGCTGCGGCTCAGAACCGCCAAGCTTTACTACATTCGCCAATTTGTTACCTCCACATCGTCGTACACGTTTAACTGATCACTGACCGAGCCGAGAATACGCTAAATTGGTTAATCGGATATTATCGAGATGTTAAGATAATGTTAAATATGAAGGACGGGAGAGCTATCTTGACTTTGAGGTCGCAGCAAGCAGAGTGACTAAAAAGTTTTTCAACTATTGCACTTCTGAAGTGATCCTGGATTCGTGTGTCGAATCTTATTGTATCTGCGGTTCATAGGAGATGCAATGCACAAGGGTAAGGTGTTT
>CAIXIX010000130.1 GCA_903919615.1 uncultured Chthonomonas sp. | reverse complement strand
GTAATGATTACCGGCATGGTTGTGCTGCTTGGCGATGCGTGCCTGCCACCATGGCGAAGAGCAAAATGGGTGTCTCCAACGGTAAGTGTCCTCGGTCTGATTGTTGCTTTCACTAGCTCGGTCACTTTGCTCGGGGTTACCGGTCAGCGTATCGCGTTTAATGGCGCAATTACGGCAGATGCCTTTTCACAGGCCGGCAATGTCATCCTGATTATCATTGCTGCACTGGCAGTACTCTTAGCAAGCACATACCTTGCGAATAGAGATCTGCAGCACGGTGAGTACTACTCTCTGGTGCTTTTCTCAACTTCGGGCGCAATGCTAATGTGCGCAGCTTCCGATCTTATCGTGCTGTTTATTTCCGTCGAAATTCTCTCCGTCGCCCTCTATGTTCTAGCGGGCTTTGCTCGAACCGAAGCAAGGAGCGAAGAGGCAGCCCTTAAGTACTTTCTGCTTGGCGCATTTGCTGCAGGCTTTCTGCTTTATGGCATTGCCCTCATCTATGGCGGATCGTCGGGAGTTGTTCCTGGCCAAATCGGCACAACAAATCTTACAGCACTGGCCTTCTATTTGCACTCAACGCCCAGTCCAAATCTGATGTTGATGGCAGGTATAGCGCTGCTCTTCGTAGGGCTAGCCTTTAAAGCAGCGCTTGTACCGTTCCACATGTGGACACCAGATGTTTATGAGGGCGCACCGACCTCCGCAACTGCCTACATGGCCGCTGCCGCTAAGGTCGCCGCATTCTTCGCAATACTTAGAGTGTTTAATGCGCTGCTGCCTATCTCCAGCTACTGGTTGATAGCGGTTCAAGTTCTTGCTGTGCTTACCATGTTCGGTGGAAATATCCTTGCAGTCACACAGACCAACGTCAAGCGACTACTCGCCTACTCTTCCATTGCACATGCTGGTTACCTGATGGTCGCAGTATCGGCAATGACAGGAAGTGGCACTACTACCAACGCCGACCGATATGGCGCACACGCCAGCGCCTTCTCTGGAGCCATCTTCTACCTTCTTGCCTATGGCATAATGACCATGGGGGCGTTCGGCGTCCTTATCTGGCTCACACGCCGCGGTAAAGATGTTCAGACGCTCGACGACCTTGCTGGCATCATCAAGACAGACCCGCCCGCGGCCTATCTGATGCTGATATTTATGCTTTCCCTTGGCGGCATTCCACCCACCATGGGTTTCATGGGCAAGTGGTTTATCTTCTATGCAACACTGCAAGCGGGGCAGGGTTGGCTGGCGCTGTGCCTTGCCGTGGCCAGCATAATCTCGATCTACTACTATCTTCGGGTCGTATGGGTCATGTGTTTTGTTGAGCCCGCAAAGGACGAAAAACCACGAATATCCATAGCTCCTGCCGGAGTGCTGATCTCTCTGGTCTTTACAGGTGCGGCTTCACTGCTGTTCGGAGTTGCGCCAGTTCTGGTACACTCCCTGATGAATGCAGCTTCTACAGTCTTCCGGCCATAAGCGGAGGACTGTAGAATTATGCCAGGAGACCAGCAGCCGTGAGCCCAACAACACACTTTCGCAGCGACCTAACCGGTCGAATCGTTGGGATCCTCGTTTTCTTGCTTGGCGTAGGCATGCTGGTAGTCGTGTTCCGACTGGCCTATGCACTCTTTAACGCTTCGCCAAATACACTTCTGGGGCTTAAATTCACAGGCAACGCCAAAACCGACCCAGGCATCGCAGTTATCGGTGCGCGCCTGGGTGGACTTTTGATTAATGTGCTCTGCCTGTTTGTGATGTCCATTGCGAGTTCGCTCATCTGCCAGTTCGGAGTAAAGCTCTACTTCAGCGCTATAAAAGGCTCCACCCCAGACGTCGTAAACCAGTCTGTCTAACCAATCCCCCATCTTATTTTGATTTTATGCCCGTATTGGTAGTTGCGCTGCTTGCTGCGCACGAATCCGACCAGCAAGCCGTTCACATCCGGCAGGCGCAGCATTTTCGGTAGGGTCGCCGCTTGCTGCGACCGAGAGCATCCAATCCACACACCGCTAACATCGGACAAAAAAGTGCTTAACGCACACGTCATTTCGATCGGAGCCACAGGCGACAAAGAAATCTGGCTGCATTTACAGGCTGATACTACGCACACCGCAAGCATCCGAACGCTACCAATTACCGACGACCTCATTACCTCACCGCCCACCTCAGCGGTCTAGTGCTATACTTGGACATTCAGGAGGGGCCTTATGCTCGGGCTCGGTTATACCTCGCAATCTATACACGGTAATCCTCGATATGCCTGGCGAGACCTCCTGTTGTTTGCGGCGTTTTTTTGGGCTGCTCCTCGGAATCATGCCGCTGCTGCGTGGAATACGCGCTCCCCTGGTAGTTTCAAAACCGATGGACATTGACCTGTGGCCCGAGCGCTTCACAGGCCGATGATGGCGAGTTGCAGATTGGAAGGTAAAGCCGCGCGGGGACGCGCGGACTCCAGGTGGTGCGTTCGATGTCGGCGGCGTGCAGATTGGAAAGCAGTACCGCTTGCAAAGAAGCAGGCTCCAGGTGGTGCGTTCGATGTCGGCGGCGAATTTGTTCCGCTGCAGGAGCAGATCGAATCCATGTCCGCCGAAAGCTACCTCCAATAGATGTACAAATCTGGGCGGCATCTGATTTATGTTGCCGCTGCTGGATGATAACGTTCTCCGTGATGTTACTCAACGTCTAAACGTTCTCGCGAAATGATGCAATCTTAGGAGATGTTATCATTGTGCACACGTGAATTAAGCTTAACATGAGTCAATAGCTGTTAACTATCTATCATAACGCAGCCGGGTGCGTACATACATGCAATCATAGTATCTTAGCCGATTCGAGGCTCACTGCGCCCGCGCGAAGCGCTTGCGGATGGCAGACGCATCGCATGGCGGCACGCGGACGCAAGGAGCCGCATGTTAATCAGATTTCTTCATGATCGGGTATTAGAATCAAGGTTGGCGGCGTCGTAACGGCAGGCTTATCGGTCGCGGTAACGGACCACAGTTCGACCTGCCAATACCGGATATCATTCGCGATCTTGCCAATTCGGAACTGTGGCGACTGGGTATGTGATGGGTAGTGCTGGACGCGTATTTGGTTGCGGCGGCGGCCGTAGCATTCGGTGACCATTCGCTAAATTGCTTGGCCGTGTTCCTACCCAGTGTTGACAGTAAACCATAAAACCAGTAATATGGGAAAATGAAAACCACTATCGAGATTCCAGATCTTCTCATGCGAGATGTAAAACTGCGTGCGGTGCATGAAGGAAGAAAACTCAAAGAAGTCGTTGCAGACCTGCTGCGTAAAGGCCTGGATCATGTGGAAACTGATAAAGGTGAGCAGAACCCAGTCGTAACGTTCGATGCAGAGTCGGCGTTGCCAGTAATACAGTGCCGTCGTTCGGCTTCCCCGTCGTCTAGATTGACTCCGGACCGAGTTGCGACTATTCTACTTGAGCAGGAAGCTGGGTGGAATGCGGAAACTGATTGATACAAACGTGTGGCTCGCTCTGCTGCTCTCCGGGCACCATCACCACACAAAGGTTCTCCGGTGGTTTCGATCCGAGAATTCAGGAGATGTTCTGCTGTTCTGCCGATCCACGCAGCAATCGGTCTTGAGACTGCTGACGACGGAGGCCGTGTTTAAGCCGTTTGGAAACCCACCACTTACAAACGACGAGGCGCGAAGCGTGTATGAGTCGCTGCTAGAGAACGAACGAATAGAATTTGCCGCGGAGCCATTGGAAGTGGAAAGTGACTGGTTAGCTTTCTCCTCCAGAGGTTCGGCATCGCCGAAAGTGTGGATGGATGCTTACCTTGCCGCCTTCGCGAAAGCCGGTGGTTACCCGATCGTCACCCTCGACTCAGCTTTTGAACGATTCGATGGTGTCGACCTAATTCTGATTAATGGGTAACGAGGGTAAAGCGTACCCTGCCGAATGCGGAGGTTCCTTCTCTGTTCGACGTGGTCTGCGTGCCGTCAGAGAGGCTTGCGGAATGGACGGTAGTGCCGCTTGCGGAGAAGCGGGCTCCAGGTGGGTGCGATCGATGGCGGCGGCGTGCAGATTGGATGCTGTCGGTCGCAGCAAGCGGCAACCCTACCAGTGCGGGCTAACGGAGAAGCGGTTGCAGCCGACGATTACTAACTCGCCATTATCGGCATCCAATTGCGCCTCTACTCCAAGCGGCAGTGCAAGAGGATCGGGAACATGGCCAAATGGAAAACCATAAACTGTTGGTTTCCCCAATGCGCCAAAGAACTCTCGTACCAGCGTTTCTGGACTATTGAGTGGTGTCTCAGCTTCGAACTTCTCCCACCCTGTCAGTTCGCCAATGACAAAACCAGTCGCACCATCGAGAGCTCCCGCGTGTTTCAACTGCCATAAATAACGATCAGCTCGATAGATTGCCTCACCTATGTCCTCGATTACAACGATCTTTCCACCAAACGAAGGCGCCCAGCGAGAACCACAGGCGTGAGCGAGCAGGCTAAGGCAACCTCCTGCCAACTTACCTCGCGCAACACCGCCGACAATCGTTTGAATTGTTGCGGCGCGATCTCCTGTAGGAACGATCAGCGCTTCCACATCGCCTTCCAACAGCTTCCAGAACCAGGCGTAAGCCTCGTCCGAGAGCTTGGGAAGCGAACAGACCATCGGCCCGTATACCGTGGGAATGCCAACTTCTCGTTCGATAGCCAGATGGAGAGATGTGACGTCGCTATAACCGACAAATGGGCGTGGTCGACGACGCAACGGCTCCCAGTCTATTCTGTCTAGCAACCTGATCGACCCATAACCGCCTCGGCTGCAGATGATCGCATCCACATCCTCTCGTGCCAGCATCCTGTTGATATCGTCGGCTCGGTCACGGTCCGCGCCAGCTAGATATGTGGGGACATCAGGCAAGCAGCGATCGCGAACGTGATCCGCCTCGATAACCCGATACCCACGCGCTCGTATCAGCTCGATTCCCGCATCGAGAAGTTCGAGGTCTGGTGGACCTGCGGGGCTGACTATTCCAATCGTCGCGCCAGGGGTTAGTCTCATTCGATACATACTCATTTGCGCTCCATAATTGAAGGATCACTCCCCATTGAAATGCTAATCTTGGCTCATTTAACGTTGTAAGAAATCCGCGATCTCAGTCGAAGGTGGTGCGTAAGATTTCGGAGCGGCGTGCTTTACGGGACCCACACCGGGTTCACTGCTCGCGCCCGAATTCATCCCATGCCTGATTCCCTCATTCTTCGGGCGGCATAGGAGCCCTGGGATGCAGCGAGTAGGGACCTACCCTTTCCGCTT
>CAIXIX010000129.1 GCA_903919615.1 uncultured Chthonomonas sp. | reverse complement strand
GGGAGGGCACCACTGGAAACCTCAAGTGGCAGGAGTACTATGCACAACCGCAACAACGTCCCAGCCGCGAAAGTCCCGGAACTTTCTACGCCAGCGGTTCTAGGAACCAACAGCAACTTCCAAGCTGGCAAGGTCGCTGGTATCTTGAAGGAAACTCGTATTGCACCTGTACTGGGACGTGTGAGGAATATAAATGTCGCGTAGTTAAGCAGGAAGGGAACTGCGCAGCTAAGGTTTGGTGGACCTTTGAAGGTTCTCGAAAACATTCACGGATTACAGCAATGTACCCTGGAGACACACGCAATCGCTAGTTGAACCATCAGGAACTCAACATACCGTTTTCGACGATCAACTGCTCCTCATTAGCGATGCTGTCCGATGTCTTGCGCAGGGTGAGTCGGTAACCGCTCATACGGACCCTCTGGGTGCGTTATTGAAATCCCGTTGGATCTGCCAAATCGCGCATCAGCTGATTCAAGTCCTGAATTATTATGCGCATGTTGATCGGCGCATTGGCACTCGATGGACATTTGTCCCTGCAATTTAGTGTTCTCCTCCTCGATCCGAGCGATAAGCTCTGGCGTAGGGTAGCCATCAGCGGGCAACCCTTTGCATTCCTGATAATCCGCCACAGCCTCGCGGGTCTGCGTACCTACGAATCCATCCGCATTACCCACATCGAACCCTAGACGATTAAGTCCATGTTGTAGGGCGAGAATACTATTTCGTGACAGTGCCTGGTCTCCCGGTGGCGGTCGGCCTACCAAGGGGCTGGAGCCGTTCAAGCGGTCGGATAGGTAGCCAACGGTGAGGGCATAGTAGAGCGCTCGGTTCCATTCACGGATGACATTGAAGTTCGAGTAGACTAGAAAAGCAGGCCCCAAGTAACCGGCTGGTAGGATAATGGAAGCCTTGTCGTCACTGGTTGGCAGAGGTTTGCCGGTGGTATCCGTTACCCTTAAGCGTTGCCATTCTCTCAGGGGCTTACGCGAGTTCAAACGTGCTTGAGAATAGGCAAAGTCTCGCGGTAGCAGAACCTCCATTCCCCAGGGTTGACCTCTGCTCCAACCACTGTCCGCCAGATAGCTCGCAGTCGATTCCAGCACGTCCGGGACGCTGGTCCAGATGTCCGCACGACCGTCCCCATCGCCGTCCTCGGCATGGCGGCAGTAGGTTGATGGCATGAACTGAGGCTGGCCCATGGCACCCGCCCAGGAGCCTTTCATTTGCGAAGCCTTCACCCCGCCACTCTGGATTATGCGCAATGCATCGAGCAATTCGACAGTGAAGAATTCAGGTCGCCGACCGTCATGAGCCAGCGTGGCAAGGCTGGCGATCACAGGTAAGTTACCAATTTGGCTGCCGAAATCGCTCTCTATGCCCCATAGGGCGACTAGGAGGGAGGCAGGCACTCCCTTGCGGCGCTCTATACTAGCCAGCAGATCATGGTGCTGCTTCATTAGGGCGCGGCCGCGGTTGAGGCGGGCCAGAGAAACGTTAGCTGTGAGATAATCAAAAAATGTTCGCGTGTACTCACTCTGGTGCCGGTCTAGCGTCAGAACTTTCTGCACCGGTTTAGCGTTATTCAGCATCTCTTGGATCGTTGCTTCACCAATCCCTACGACCCGTGCGTAATCTGCAAAGGCCTTTCGCCAACTTTCAAAGGATGCTGGTGCCACGGGCAACGACGGTGGAGAGGGCATGTCCCGCAACGTTGCGCAGGCGTTGTTTGGCTGGGCTGTTGTGGTTCGAGTACGCATAAGGTTTCTGTGTACATCGGTTGGCGAAGGCGAATCTGCCAGTGGTACATCTCGCACTTCAGCAGTCACCCCCCCCGTTTTGCCTGCGGCTACTTTTTGTTCGTCTCCACTAGGGGCTGGCGATGGGGGATGTCCATGAATGGTGGCCTGAGTGGAGGGATGCGTTAGGGTCAGAGCAACCAACGAAAATATATATCGCCGATTTACCGTGAGG
>CAIXIX010000128.1 GCA_903919615.1 uncultured Chthonomonas sp. | reverse complement strand
TCAATTGTGCAGTTTGTTTTTGAGCCAGACAACTTATACTTCATGTACGCTTCAGCCGCAGCGCGTACGCCTCGGTAAACAGCTCAGATGTTGTCGTGCACGGAGTCCATCTGAGCCTGGATTGTATGCGGCTCTTGTAATAAACGCTAAGGCACTCATTATCAAATCCCAGGCAGGACTGCGCCACACTTTTGCCGAAATTGCAGTTCTACACCTCTGCGCTACATACACCTAATTTACGGAGCTGTGAATGCCTTCCGACACTCGAAAAGTAACCCGACGAACTGCGTGTAAAAAGATGCTGGCCTCTGCCGTAACCGTTTGTGCTGCAGATCTTATTGGTGAATTTCCTGCGTACGCCCTCTCGGGACCACGTCCGCTGCCGCGTGTGGCTCCAGGCGAAGCCTGCATCGCGCCGTCTGCCATCCTGGATTTTATTGCTGGTGTCGAGAAGCGGGTTGGCGGACTGCATAGCTTCATGATTTTGCAAAACGGCAAGGTTGAGGCAGAAGCCTATTGGGCTCCATATGGCCCTCAGCACCCGCATATGCTCTATTCGCTGAGCAAGAGTTTCACCTCCACCGCCGTTGGTTTTGCCATCGCTGAGGGAAAAATATCGGTCGATACGCTCGTAACCAGCTACTTTCCGGATAAACTTCCCGCTGAGCAGAGCGACAACCTGAAGGCGATGAAGGTGAAGCACCTGCTGACAATGTCGACCGGGCATGATAAAGACGCCACCGGCGGTACGACTGCAGCTGCAGATGGTGACTGGATTCGTGCATTTCTTGCGCTGTCAGTGGAGCACGAGCCTGGCACAAAGTTTGTCTACAACAGCGCAGCAACATATATGCTCTCAGCGATCGTGCAGAAAACGACCGGCTTGAAGGTGGTCGACTACCTGAAGCCGAGGCTCTTCGAAAAGATCGGCATCGAGCAACCCACCTGGGAGACATGCCCGCACGGCATAAACACCGGTGGTTGGGGGCTGGCGGTGAAAACCGAAGACATCGCGCGGTTCGGCCAATTATATCTGCAGAATGGTGTGTGGGAGAGCCGACGGGTGCTACCGGAACATTGGGTCGATACGGCGACGACAAAGAAGATCGTTAACGGCGATCCGAATGCTGAGAGCGATTGGACCCAGGGCTACTGCTATCAGTTCTGGCGCTGCCGACACGACGCTTTCCGAGGCGATGGCGCCTTCGGCCAGTTCTGCATTGTACTGCCCAAACACAATGCGGTGATTGCGATTACGAGCGGCGTTGGCGATATGCAGGCGATCCTAGATGAGGCCTGGCTCCATCTGCTCCCTGCATTAGGCGTTAAAACGGCCGATCAGGATGCCACTGCGCTGCAAAAACAGATCTCGCACCTTGAGATTCCTTACACAAAGCCCGTGAAACTCGTACCCAGTGGTTCTCAAAAACTGAACGGCGCACGGTACAAGCTCAACTCGAACTCTTTGAATCTGGAGTCGGTTCGATTTGTAACCCACGGCAACAAGCTAACCGCTGCGTTTACGACGACGGGTGGCGAACTGAATCTTGTTGGAGACGAGCGAGGCTGGGCAAAGGGCGCAGGTCAGCTGCCAGGGATTGTTAGCCACAACACTGCTGGGCATCTGGTTTGGATTGGAGAGGATGTCTGCGAGCTTACGCTCTGTTATAACGAGACCCCTTTCATTCAAACGTTGAGGTTTTCATTTACGCAACAGCGCGAGGAGTTCAATCTCAACATATCTCTCAGGTTCTTTATGGGTCCCACGCAGTTCGGCCAGATCAAAGGGACGCGCGTCTAATACAGCCGTCGGAACAGGGTATCGCACGTGGCCGAAAAGCGCCCGCTGGTAGAGATTAAGAATCTGAACGTCGCCTTCTCGCTTGAGGATGGCGTGATTGAGGCTGTACGCGATGTAAGCTTCTCCATCCCGCAGGCCCACACCGTTGGGCTGGTAGGGGAAAGTGGCTGCGGCAAGAGCATGACTGGCCTCTCTCTGCTTCAGCTTATTCCGCCGCCCGGGCGGATCACCTCTGGCAGCATCCTCTACCACTATCCCGATACCGATAGCAGTTTGCAGCCTCCTCCTGTCGACATCGCCACTCTTCCGCCGCTTGGGGAGACTGTGCGACACATACGCGGCGGTGAAATTGCCATGATCTTTCAGGAGCCGATGAGCTCCCTCAACCCAGTCTATACCATCGGACAGCAGATCATCGAAATGGTGCTTGCCCACGAAACGGTCGGGCCGAAGGAGGCGAGGAGCCGTGCTCTAGATATGCTGGTAAAGGTTGGCATCCCGGCCCCACAGCAGCGCATTGATGAGTTTCCGCATCAGCTTTCGGGCGGTATGCGGCAGCGCGCAATGATCGCCATGGCGCTTGCATGCAAGCCGCGCCTGCTTATCGCCGACGAGCCAACTACCGCACTTGATGTCACCGTTCAGGCGCAGATTCTGGACCTGATGCGTAGCCTGCAGCAGGAGATGGGCATGGCGATACTCCTCATTAGTCACGACCTCGGCGTTATCGCCGATCTTGCGGAAGAGGTCGTGGTGATGTACGCCGGGAGAGTCGTAGAGCATGGCACTGCCGAACAGGTCTACTACGATCCACAGCACCCGTACACGCGTGGTCTACTGCATGCAGCACCGGTGCTCGGCCAGCCTTCGCAGGAGCGGCTCTACTCCATCCCCGGATCGGTGCCTTCGCCACTCGCGATGCCGCGGGGCTGCGCCTTTCGACCCAGGTGCCCGGATCGTATTCCCGCATGCCTCGAACAGCCGGAGCTGAAGCAAACAGAACCACAGAACGCAGGCTTTCCGCATCTGGTTCGATGTGCGGCGAGAGAGGCGGAGCGCAATGTCTGAGCCGCTGCTCGAGGTGCAAGATCTCGTGAAACACTTTCCCATTCGGAAAGGGCTGGTTACACGCACCGTTGGCGCTGTGCGCGCGGTGGATGGCGTCAGCTTCACCCTGCAGCGAGGCGAAACGCTAGGCCTAGTCGGGGAGAGCGGCTGCGGAAAAACGACCATCGGCCGGTGCCTGCTGCGCCTTATCGAGCCATCGAGCGGCTCCATTAACCTCTATGTAGATGGCAAAGCCAGCGACCTGATGCAGATGAACCCTGCCGAGCTGAAGCGCGTGCGGCCGCGAATGCAGATGGTTTTTCAGGATCCGCAGGCGTCGCTCAACTCCCGCATGACGGTTGGAGATATCATCGCCGAGCCGCTCGTGGTCAACCATGTGTGCCGTGGAGCAGAGTTAGAGCAGAGAGTGGTTTCGTTGCTCGAAGCCGTTGGACTGCGCGCTCAGGATAGGCGCCGTTACCCACATGCCTTCAGCGGTGGCCAGCGGCAGAGGGTTGGCATCGCTCGCGCCCTTGCGCTGCAGCCGAGCCTGATCGTTGCGGATGAGCCCGTCTCCGCGCTCGATGTATCGGTTCAGGCGCAGGTTCTCAATCTGATGACCGATCTGCGCTCGCAGTTCGGGCTCTCCTATGTCTTCATCTCACATGGGCTGGGAGTGGTGGAGCACATCTGCGATCGGGTTGCGGTGATGTATCTGGGCCGTATCGTCGAGATGGGCGTAACGCGAGATCTGTTTCTGAATCCACGCCACCCCTACACCGAGGCGCTGCTCTCGGCTGCCCCTGTTGCCGACCCAAGAGAGCAGCGCAAACGCGAGCGAATCCGCCTTACCGGTGATGTGCCCTCACCTGCAAACCCGCCCTCGGGCTGCAGATTTCACCCTCGCTGCCGCTATGCACAGCCAATCTGCTCTCAGCAGGAGCCGCAGCTCACGGAGGCTTCGCCCGGCTGTCTGGTCGCGTGCCATTTTGCGACAGAGCTGAAGCTGGCAGGAGTTTGACGATGAGGGCATCATTCGAAATCCTGAATAAGACCATAATGCTTCACCACAGCGCACTTTTGGTCGCCGCCGTTACTCTTGCTGGCTGTTCTGCGCCGCCATCGCCTACGTCTCGACCGGATCCGAATGGTGGAATCACAGCCCTCGAGTCACCCGCTTTAACCGATCTTGTCAGGGTAGGCAAACTCCCCAAACTTCAAGATCGGCTTCCCGAACATCCATTGCAGGTAAAGCCCTACGAGGCGCCCGGGTTCTACGGGGGAACCTGGAAGATGATGGTGGATGACCCCGATCTTGGCATGTATAAGATGATCGCCGGTTACGCTCCCCTAATGCGCTGGAAGGCGGATTGCTCCGGCCTGGAGCCAGGCACGGCGGAAAAGTGGGAGTACAATGCCGAAGGCACGCAGCTCACTATCCATCTCCGAAAAGGCCTCAAATGGTCCGATGGGGTCGAATTCACCTCAGCCGATTTCGGCTACTGGGCACAGCTAACGGCAGAGAAAAATCAGAAGCTAACCCGCCCGGTCTGGTCAATTACGCGCGGCAAAGAGATGGTGGTGGAAACGCCGGATAAGTACACCATCGTGCTGAAGTTTGCCGGCCCGAACTGGTTTGTGCCGTTAAACCTTGCAACAGGATTTTGGAACTCCGACGATTACAATATGCCGCGGCACTACCTGCAGCAGTTCGATCCTCATGTTAACCCGAAGTACCACGACTATAGCGTTTTCGACAAGAAGAACAGCTCCCACTTCAATCCGGATCGCCCCACACTCTGGCCCTGGAAGCTAACGCAGATAGCAGATGGCGGCTTCAAGATGATTCTGGAGCGCAACCCCTACTACTATATGGTCGATACGCTTGGGCGTCAGCTTCCCTACATCGATACCGTCGTCTGCAACTATGTTCCAGATCCCCAGGTGCGCGTGTTGAAGCTGCTCTCCGGCGAGATCGATGCCCAGTTCCGCCTTGTCGATCTTCGTGATTTGGGGCTCTACTGGGAAGGCCGGACTTCTGGCGACTTTCGAGTTATAAAGTGGAATGAAGCGACCGGCGGTGAATCTTCATTTCTGCTGAACTGGTCGGCGCCAGACCTCGGTAACCGCGCTCTGCTGCGCGAATTCAAGTTTCGTGAGGCGCTTTCGCTCGGTGTCGATCGCAACAAGTGCAACGATGTGGCCTGGCGCGGGCTGGCAACGCCGCAGCAGGCGACGATTAGCCGCGAGGCGTGGCACTTCCTAACGCCAGAGGGCAAAAAGGTCTTTGAGGATTGGGCAAAGTCGTACACCGATTTCGACATCCCGAAGGCCAATCGGTTGCTGGATGAGCTTGGGCTAACTAAGCGAGACGCCGAGGGCTTTCGGTTGAGAAGCGATGGCAAACGGCTGTCGATCATGATCGATGCGCCTCCTCAAAAGGACTCGGGCCCGGAGACCGATGAGGCGCTCATCATTTCAAATGGCTGGAAGCTGCTGGGCATTGATGCTTTTGTTAAGAACTGGCCCTCCGCTGAGTATTCGCTGCGCCAGAAGCTGGGCAAGTTCGAGGTCTCAATACACGGCGAAGCAGAGATGGACCTCTTCACGTATCCGGACTGGGTGTTTCCCACGGGTGAGATGTACTGGCACTCCGCCATTGGCAAGTGGTACAAAAACCATGGTGAAAAGGGCGAGAAGCCGGATGGCGTTACAAAAGAACTGCTGGATATCTACGATCAGATTTTGAACGAGAAGGATATCAACAAGGCGCATCAGCTCGTCCACAAAGCCATCAAGATCCATACCGAGCGGGGGCTATTTTCGATTGGCACCGCAGCCAATCCTCCCATCCTTGTAATCGTTAAGAACAGCTTCAGGAACGTTCCACAGGAGCCGCGCATCATGGGGCCCTGGGCGCCGGCCGGCCCAGCGACGAGTTACCCGGAGACCTTCTTCTTCGCTCCCGTCGGATGGAAGGCCGCAAAATGAGAAACTACATCATCCGGCGTATCCTGCTCGCCATCCCGACCCTCGTTGCGATTTCGATAATCGCTTTTGTGATCATCCAACTGCCGAAGGGCGACTATCTGGATCAGAAGATCGCCCAGCTCGAGCAGCAGTACGGCGATAGCAGCTCCATTGCGCAGGCAGGCGCCCTGCGCCACCGATATGGCCTCGATCGGCCTCTGCCCGAGCGCTATCTCAAATGGGTTGGCGGGTTTGTTCATGGCGACTTTGGCGAATCGTTCCGTTACGAGCGCGAGGTAAAGGATCTCATCTGGGAACGGCTGGGTTTCACCGTACTTCTCTCCATCGGATCTTTGATTTTCACCTATCTGCTGGCGATACCATTAGGCATCTACTCGGCAACGCATAAGTATCAGTGGCAGGATAACACGCTGACTTTTCTTGCGTTTCTTGGGATGAGTCTGCCCGGCTTCTTGATCGCGCTTACTATTATCGTCGTGGTCTACAAGCTGTTCGGCGTGCCTCTGTTCGGGCTCTTTTCGCCCTACTATCAGGCGCAGGTCGGCTGGACTCCTGGCAAGGTCAGCGATCTCATCAATCACCTGTGGGTGCCCATCATCGTTATCTCGCTCAATGGTGTCGCCGGGCTAATGCGCGTTATGCGCAGCAACCTGCTCGATGTCCTGGGTGAGCCCTTTGTTCGCACCGCGAGGGCGAAGGGGCTCAAGGAGTCGGTAGTTGTTGTAAAGCATGCGGCCAGAATCGCCATTAATCCGCTCATCAGCATGATGGGAATGAGCCTTCCAGATATCCTCAGCGGCACAACAATCCTATCGATCGTTGCGAACTTGCCTACCGTTGGTCCGCTGCTGCTGCAGGGTCTTCAGGATGAGGATATGTATCTGGCAGGGACGATCCTACTCTTTATGAGCGTACTGCTGATCATCGGTAACCTACTTGCCGACATCGCGCTCGCATGGGCCGATCCGAGGATTCGCTATGACTAATATGAATCCTGGATCGACAGCAAACATGCAGATAGAGGACGAGCTGAGTGAAGACCCACAGGCGCTTGATCGCGGCAGCCTGAGCTATCGACAGCTTGTGTGGCGCAGATTTCGCAAGAGCAAGCTCGCGATCATCGGCGCCGGCATTCTGATCGCACTCTATTCGCTTTCGCTTTTCGCCGACTTTTTTGCGCCCTACAGCTATATAACCGATAACATGCTGAACCGGTATGTGCCGCCAACCCACGTGCATGTGTACGACACGAAAGCGGGAAACCTTCGATGGCCGTTTGTGTACGGGCTGAAATCGACGCGCGACCGTGAAACGATGGAGCTGAGCTTCACCGAAGATACAACAAAGACGTATCCTGTAACGCTCTTTCATCGGGGCGACAGCTACCGAATGCTCGGTATCGTCTCTTCCAATCTGCATCTTATCGGCTCGGATGGGCCTTTCTACATCGCTGGGACAGACAGGATGGGGCGGGACCTCTTCTCGAGAATCCTGTTTGGTGGGCGGGTGTCACTCACCATTGGGCTCGTCGGCGTATTTCTCAGTATTCTGCTCGGCTCATTGCTCGGCATCCTCTCGGGATATCGCGGCGGCTGGCTGGATGTCGCGATACAGAGAATCATTGAGCTCCTCTCCGCATTTCCTGCGATACCGCTCTGGATGTCTCTCGCTGCCGCGCTGCCGGCAGGCTGGAGCGGCCTGCAGGTCTACTTCGCCATCACAGTTATCCTTTCGCTTCTCGGATGGGGCGGGCTCGCGCGGCAGGTACGCGGAAAAGTGCTCTCCACGCGGGATGCCGATTATGTGATGGCTGCACGTGCTGCTGGCGCCAGCCACTGGTACGTGATAACACGGCACCTTGCGCCAACGGCCTACAGCCATATCATTATCATCGCAACGCTTTCGATACCGGGGATGATCCTCGGAGAGACAGCGCTCAGTTTTCTTGGGCTCGGAATCCGCCCTCCCATGACAAGCTGGGGAGTGTTGCTTCAAGACGCACAGCGTGTGACGGTGGTGCTGCACTACCCGTGGCTGCTCATCTCGTCCTTACCCGTAGTGATCGTTGTGATTGCGTTTAACTTCGTCGGTGATGCTCTGCGCGATGCGGCCGATCCCTACTCTAACTAATTCCTCAACTGGCTCGCGTTATTCACGACATGACCACGCAAAACCTTCGCCGAGTTGCAATTGTCGTGCTGGTTTTCAATCTGCTGCTCGCCAGCTACGGTATTTCGCGGCACAGGCAGGCTCGCTTGAAGGTTACGTTTCTCGATGTCGGGCAGGGTGATTGCGCCGTTATCGAAACGCCGGGTGGGCGCGTAGTTCTGGTGGATACCGGCGGTACTGGCCCGTTTGGCGATCGCGACGAGGGCAAAAAGACGGTAGAGCCCTATCTGCGGCACGAGGGCGTGGGCCACATCGATGCGATTCTGCTCACGCACCCGCATTCCGATCATATTGGCGGCGCAGATACTCTGTTAAGAGATATGGCCGTAGACATGCTTCTCGATAACGGCGAGCCAACGCAGCCAGCGCTTGAGCAGAAGCTCCTGGGAGATGCAGCGCAGCGCAATGTGCCCTGCCTGCATGCGCTGCGGGGCGAGCGTATCGATCTCGGCGACGGGGTTGCGATGGAGGTTCTTGGACCAACAACAGACGAGGTTGAAGATGACCGGCCCAACAACTGCAGCATCGTCGTCCGGTTATCCTACGGGCGAAATGTGTTCCTATTCACCGGGGATGCAGAGAAGCGCGAAGAGCAGGATCTGCTTGCCGTGCGTTACAGGCTAAAGTGCGATGTGCTGAAAGTTGGTCATCACGGCAGCGACACCTCTTCCACCGATGAATTTATCAAAGCCTGTAGTCCACGAGAAGCGGTTGTCTCCGTAGGCGCGCATAACAGCTACGGCCATCCTTCGGACGACGTTATCTCGAGGCTGAAACGGGCCGGAGCTCACGTCGACCGCACCGATAAGGCCGGAGCCGTTACCTGCTACTCCGACGGTGAAACCGTTGAAGTGAACACCATGCGGTAGGCTCCTCTTCCTCCCACCCCGGTTTTGCCGCCATAAACCACAAATCAGTGCTTGGACTGCCGATACATCTGCGAAAGCTGATCTGCTGTAACCACTACATAATCCGACCCTAACTCAGCCAACATCTTCTTCAGTTTCGTTGGAGACCAGGGATAACACTGAACAAATACGTTCAGAAACGCAGGTTTGACGGCTGGTGTGAATGCGCGAATATCGGCCAGCATAGACTTCAAGTTGGCAGCATCGTCTGCAGCAGGATCAAATGCCGTCACGGCATTCAGCACCGGCACGCCATCACCTGCAACGGTGTTGGCGATATCTGGCGTTACATTTAACTGTCTGCCATATCCAGGAAACAGGTAAGCGGCCGCCGGGGTCTGCCTCGCAAGCTCATCGAGCCTTGCTCCAGATGCTGTATGGGTCCAGAGGCCATGCAGATCGAGCTGTTTCATATATCGGTCTGTGAGCTTGAGATACGCGGTGTAGAGCTTAGATTGCTCGACGTATTTTGATGCGAAAGTATCCGGGTAGCAGTACCCTGCACCCGAACAGGCGCACAGAAAACAGTCTTGCTGTGAAGATTTTGTATAGTAGTAGTCCATCAAATCCGGAATCAGGTCGTATGCGGTCGGACCCACAGACCACGTGAGCGGAAACTCGCCGTGCACCGGATCATCCCAGTAGCCCTTCAGGAAGAAACCATACCAGTTCACCGGCGCGTCGCCGTCTGAAATCATCAGGCTAATGTACGTCTTGCCGGGTTGAATCGTCGGGGGCGGTGTGCTCTTCTGTTGGAACTTCGAACGAGCTCTGGCCCCGGAGTGTACCGAAAGATTGGGGTTTTGTGGAGACCAGGATAGAAAATGGGCATAACGTGATAACAGCGAAACGCCTGGACCCTCCGAAAGCCCATCGAATACGTCCGCATAGGGCGAACCCAGGCACCCGGAATTCGGTGGAGCTTTTGCAAGCAGCTTTTCGATAGCAATCTGTTCCGCTAACGGTCCGCCGACTGGTGGCCGACCGTCATCCGGGCCGCTGATCCAGAACGCGACAGCCTTGTGTTCAACAAGATAGTCGGTGAGATAGGGCGAGGTGGGAGCATTGAAGGCAAGAAGGCGGTGATTTAAAAGCGGCCAGAGTGCTTCGCTTGCCCATGTGAAAGCAGCAGCGTTGGTTTTCCAGCGACCGCGCAGGTCCTGAACCACATGCAGTTTTAGTTTCACTGCAAGCTCATGCGTCGCGATTACCAGGTTTTGAGTTGCCGCGATCATGGTGGCGATGTTTATCGTTGCCGGTATGGCAGGGTCGACAATGACTGCGCCTTTATAATCTGCGTCGAACTCCTTCAGCAGCGCAAATGGATCTGCGATGCGGCGAATGTTGTCGATATTCCCGCGCTCTTTCATCCATTGAAGCCAGCGTTCGTCCAGATCCACCCCGGGGGAATAAGCGCCCGTAATCAGATAGATTCGTGGTTTCGAGCGATTAACGAGCCCTTGAAGCGAGGCAATCAGGCGGTACTGGTCCGCAGTATAAAACCGCACATCCGCAACCGCCAATTCTCGCGCAGGCGGCGGGCTGTGTGGAAAAATCGAAGCGGTCACGGTTGGATTTGACGGCGACGACAGGTTTGACGCCACGACGTCACGCCGACTGAGCTTATCTGCAATTGAAAGAAGGCGCGCGCGCTGATCAGCGCTAACATGCCCGGTTTCGAAAGCTACCGCTGCAACTGCGCGGCACACAACCTCACGCTCCAGAACGGGCTCGTAGGCCACAATGGCGCTGAAGAGATTGCCCCCAGCCCACACATCGACCGCGCCGTGAAACTCGTTGCACCGATGCCTGATCATACCGATCACCGGGTAGCTGTGACCAGAGTCTGTGTAATCCACGATGCCGATGGCTTCATCCTCTTTCGGCAGAGTGTTTGCGTTCAGGGCGGCGCTGCTAACGACGTGATCACGCCAGAGTTTGCCCCACTTGCTCCAATCGATGCCCGATAAATGTAAGAGATCGCGGTCCGGATGGTATAACAGCGGCCCGGCTGAAGCAGAAGGGTAGGCAAACTCTCCCGTGCCGATGTGGGTGTGCAGATAATAGGTTGAATCGTGACCGATGTCGCGCCAATCACCACCCGCGCTTTCAAAACCGCCATTGGCAATCAGGTTTGCCTGTGATTTGGAAACCGACGTAACGGTAACATCGTCCATCAGCACCGTTCTCGGCGAGCTCCAGAATGCCAGACACACATCCATAGCAACCGCACCCTCAGGCGCCTTTACATCGCTTTCTACTTTTTGCCATTGATCAGCATTTGTATGTAGATCGGGTCCAGACTGGCCAAGGAATTTGGCGTGTGCGTCAAAAAACCGGATGTAAAGAGCATCCTGCTGTTTACTGTCGATAACGCCGCTCGATTTCATCCAGGCGCGGATGTGGTAAATCGATCCTGCGGTGGCGGGTATACGTCTGGAGATCGCGCCGGACCAGCCCGGGGAGCTGTTCTTTGAGACTCTAAGACATCCTGCGCCGCTGCGAGGACTATCGGTAATTCGTTCAACATGGTCGGCGCTGTCTCCGACAAATGTCCATTCGTCAGCGCCGTCCTGCACGCATGGATGGCAGTAAGGCACACCCATAGAGATAAACGATCCGCCATCGGCGTGGAAACTATGAAGATTGTCTGCCGCCACGGCAGCAAAGGGATTGCCATACAGGTGGACAAGTGCAAAGTAGCGGCGCGTGTTGAGCACGGCAGGATTGGCTAACTGCTCGGCGTTGAGCAGATCCGCCTTGATGCCCATAGCCCGAAGGTGCTCCGCGACATCCGGAGGCGTCAGCCCACACCAGCCACCAAAATACGGGAATTTGGGCTCATTAAAAACAGCTACTGCACCGCCCGACGTCGTCGGCGCACCGTATGCGTCCGCAGTAGATAGCGTCGTGCTGAGTACTGCTATTAAGAATGTTACGAGCAGTCGCAAACCGCCCGACTTATGACGCGTCAAGTTCATATATCCACCCCAGGCGACATGTCCGTCCTAATACCGAACACCTAAAACCTAAAACCGAATCTCTTCTGCATCCTCACCCGGGTTTCACTCTGCGTACAGCTTAAACTCCCAGATCGTTGGGCCATCGCTTGCCTCGAGGATATTGAGCCTCGCCTTCCGAGCGGTTACGGGAGCGAACCGGCACGACGCCTTTGATGGCATCAGCCCCAGAGCGCTGCAGGTTTTCCACTCGCCGGACGCCTCATCAAAGTACTCAATTGCCCACCGTTTGATGCGCTGCAGCTCCGGATAGGCCTGAACCACCACAGCCCTGCTGAATTTTACCGGTTTGCCGAAATCAACCTGAATCCACGCTGCGCGCGTCCCGTTATCGGTAGCCCATCGCGTGTCCTCCCTTATATCGATCGCCTTATCCGCGGTGTACTCGGCCATGTTCTGGAACACGTTGGACGCGGTTGCCGTTGCGCCAAAGCACAGATTTGGTGCCTCAAGCACATCAATAGCTGGCAGCCCGATCGCGGAACGATCTAGCTCGAGTGCGACGACCGTCGCAGGACCCACTGCTGGTTTCAGTAACGAGATCTCGATGCCGTTCGACCCCTGGGTAACAGCAACCCGTCCTCCGTTCAGCGAGTGCGCTCGTAACACTTTCGCGGGCAACGCCGGCAGCTTAAGCGGGTACCCGTCTCGAGGTTTCAGATGCAGGTATACCGTATTACCGCTGCGCGTTGTACCGCCGTATTCGCCGGGACGGTATGGCCCACCACGCGTTTGATGGATGCTGCGACCGCTTTTTTTCAGCCATGCGCCTATCTGCTCAAGCCGAGTAACCTGAGCCGGCGGGATCTCACCGGATGGCATTGGACCGATGTCCAACAGGATGTTGCCATCGCCATCCGCTCCTCCCAAAATCATCTCCAGGCAGTCGTTTAGTGGCTTAACGCCATCATCCGCGCCACCCCAGGACCACTGGTTCTTGGTCGACAGCGTCATGCACGACTCCCAGGGATTCTGGTCATCGTATCCGCCTATCCACTGCTCAGGCGTGTAGTAGTCGGCATGTGGTCCCATCGATTGCGGCAAGCCTGCGTTGGTGTTTTCTCCCAGATCGAGACGGTTGTTGATCACGATCTCTGGCTGCAGCCGCTTGACGAGTGCATAGGTTGCTGCCTGATCCCAGGGGGCGCTGCGGCCATCATAATCGAACCAAATCAGGTCGATCCGGCCGTAGTTCGATAGCAGTTCTCGAATCTCGCCCTGCATGCGAGCAACGAATTCGGAGTTTCGGACGCCTCGGCAGTCGGGATCTTTCCAATCCATCGGCGAGAAGTACCACCCGATGCGCAGGTGCTCCTCATGGGCTGCCTTTGCCAACTCGGCGCACACGTCGCGATGAAACGGCGTGTTCATGATGTTGTAATCCGAAACTTTCGAATCCCAGAGCAGGAACCCGTCGCAGTGCTTCGCTGTGAGGACGATATATCCCGCGCCTGCGGCTTTTGCAGTGCGCACCCATTCTCTTGCATTAAATCTTACGGGGTTGAAGCGGTGGTAAAGGTTATCGTACTCTTCCGCCGGAATTGGCCCGGCATTGGGGCAGTTAGAGTTGGTGTTAGCTCGCGACCAGCTGATCTCAGCGCCTTTGAGGCTGATGGGTCCCCAATGCACAAAGATGCCGAACCGCGACTGCGCCCACCACTCCATGTGAGACGGAGTCGGCTTCTGTGCCTCTAGCCGCGCGGAGGCTAACAGAACGAAGCACACGGTTAACACCAACCAAAATCCCAATCGACTTTTCATCAATATGCCCTCTGCTGCGCCGCGACTGACCATCAAAACTGAAGTTATATATCGTATATTGCATTCAAACTGCGCAATGGTCAGCATGTGCGAGCGATGTGCACTCCCAACATCCGGCAGGCGCAAAAACTGTCCCCTCCCCTGCGAGCTTGCGAGCAAATGCGGGAGGGGACGGGGAGGGGGAAAACACTTCCGCTGATTGCCATCGAATTCAGCGCGTATCGCAAGATTGCGAGTTTTGGCGGTTGACCCTGCCCTATCTGGCTGCCATCCTGCACTCCGCTACCCTCGCAAGCAGGACTCTCACAAACTCGCGCGAAACCAGTGGGCATATCGTTTGTCATCTCTTTAATGTTATGTTGATGTTGGCGTCGCCGTGCGGAGATTCTTCTGAAAATGGTAAACGGAAATACAGTTCCTGACGACAAAGCAAGGATCCTGAAGGCGATGCGTTTTATGCGGAAGGCGCATCCACTGCGGCAGCAAGCCGCGTTAATCTTGGCAGAACGCAGAGCAAAGATCGAGGAAATACAACCTATAATATCGCCGTTCCTCAGCACATCAGCGTTACTCTCCAACGAACAGGAGGTAGCGTCGTGGATAATCTCAAATGCAGATCTATCGTCAGACCAGCGCAAACTTATATCAAACGTCCTGTCCGGCTTCCTCAGCGAGGGGATGAACAATAAGGAGGCTGGCCCATCTGTTGTTATATGGATCTTCCGTGCTCTGCTTATTTGCATGCTATTTACATGGACATGGACCGACATGGGGGACACATATAGGAGTGACACCGATCTGCTGGCTATTATTGTTTGTTCAATCGTAGGCCCAACTTGCTGGTTTTATTGGTCCGATCAACGTCGGAAACGGCAGTTGGCTGCTTTGGTTCGGAGCGTTGGCGACCTTGGGTTTCCCGAGAGCATCTCGTCCGTCGCACGAGCATACAGATACGGTCCACTTCGCGATTCAGCGGGCCGAGGTTTACAGCAACTTACTGCCAACTTATTTCCAGAGCACTACGGCGCCCTGCGGGCACAAACGATCCCATCGCTAGCCGAGGCCCTCCTAATTGCTGACGAGAGCACGACCCTCGTCATCCTGAAAGCCCTCACGTGCATCGGCGATGGCCGCGCTATAAATGCCGTCGAACGTCTGGCACAGCGACCACACACTCCTGAAATTGGAGAAGCCGTGACAGCGCTCCTTCCCATTCTGCGCCAGCGCGATGAGGAGAGTAGGTCTCAATCTCAGCTTCTAAGAGCGGGTGAAGTGCCTGAGACCGCGGATCAGGAACTGGTCCGCCCTGCTGCATCTACTAATGATGCTGAACCGGAACTGCTGCTAAGAGCTTCTGGACGAGGAAAGGAACAGGAGTAACTGAACCCACCGCCAACACTCGGAATAACGCATCTAGCCCGTGAGGGCGATCAGCGAAGCTCCCTGCCGGACCGTTCATCGGTCCGGTAAGCGAGGACAAGATCACCTCTCCCTCCTCTTCTATTGCGCCAGCGGCGCGATGGGGAGGAGGGAGGCGAGAACGGAAATGTTGCGGCGTCGACTCCCGGCCCTTCAGACCGGGCTATCTTCTCGTCACCCCGTTGGGGTTGAATGGTTGGGGATGAACATGCCATCCGACGATAACGCTGATCTTCACAAATGGTTGCAATCATTGCGGAAGGACGATCCGTTACGCCTGCAGGCGGAGTTCGTTCTGACGGATCCGAACTCGCAAATTGAGGATTCGGATGCGATGCTTGAGGTTATCTTCACGGGGCTATCGTCGCACGGCAATGAACTGGCTGTGGCTGCCTGGCTCGTTCAGAACGGCAGGCTCACCGACAGTTTCGCCAGCACGCTGTCCGATAAACTGGTTACGTCCGTCGAACCGGTACTGGCGCATATGCCGAGCAATGCTGTTTCCTTAGTTGGATGTGGGCGCATTATCATTTGCTTCCTTTTGACCGTGTATATCCTCACTATCGTTGACGACCACTATCACTTCCCTGATTGGCTATTATTTGTGTCTCTGTTATCGATAACCGTTGGGCCCCGAGGCTTGCTAACCCTATCCAACATGCGGATATCGGCGGCTTTGAGCGTTCAAGTGGAGGTCCTCGGTGATCTTGGTAATCCAGACAGCATTGCTACGATCGCGCAAGCGTATAAACGAGGGGCTCTTCGCGAGACTGCCGAAGTGGCTCTAACGAAAGTGGCTGCAAACTTGAGACCTGCAGATTACGGTGCGCTCTCCTTTAAGTCTGTGCCGTCGCTGTGCGAAGCGTTGCAATATGCAGACTACGAGTTTATGCGTGTTATCCTGCGAGCGCTCGAGTTAATCGGCGATGGCCGGGCCATAAGCGCGGTTGAGGAGCTGAGTTTCAATCCGCCGTTCGAGGGAATTAGAGAGGCAGCGAAAGAACTGCTGCCAATACTTCGCCAGCGCGATGAAGAGAGCAGGTCTCAGTCCCAGCTGCTGCGGGCGAGTGAGAAAGAGCAAGATAAAGAGTACGAGTTGTTGCGCGCCATAGTTGGCACAAATGCTGGTGATCCTGCGATGTTGGTTCGAGCAGCGGGAGTGGAGAAGGATTAGGTGCATAGAAACTGTTCATTTTCGCTGCGAGAGATATCACCGTTTCTGAACACCTATGTGTCGATTTGTGATCTAGCCTAAGGGCCGCTGCACAAACAACACTGTTACAGAGAAGTTACAAAGGAGTTTCCGCCACCACCCAATGTCTCGGGAGCAACCCCAACACATGTACCATCATCCGTAAATGCTGATCAAAAATCCGACGACGTTTCCAAAACACCTTGTTTAGTGACGCTATTGCATCAGTAGAGTCATAATCTCCATGTGATACAAGCAATCCTCTGCGGATTTGCTGCCATCCAGCTTCCTGAGAACATAACTACACTTCGCTTGCTGAAAGCTCTAGCGCCATTTTTCGCACGTAGTTGATCCCATCACGTTGCGTCAGTGTCTGGGCTTCGTTCCATATGGACTCGAATTCGTCCGCGATTAATGCGACCATGGTGGCGATATCGGATTCCAATCTATCCAGGTCTAGATATAGGTACCCCAGGCTCATATAAAGTAGAAAAGCAGTTGGGGCCTCAGTTGTGCGCCTCGGAGTTAGATGTCTGGCAGCATAAGCGGTAAGGCGAATTGCGTCGGCTACTCTATTCTGTTCCAGCGCCGGGGCAACCAGACGAGAACCAACGAGTGACGTGGCTGCAGCGCGTGTTGGACGATCGAACGGGATTAAGGCGTCGAAATAATAACGACAGGCAGCGGGGATATCCTGTTCAAGCAGGGCCATGTCGCCTAGCAGCACCATGCACGTGCCTTCCACCACATTGTTTCGGCAGGCTCGACTGCATTCTATGGCTTCATTTAAATAAGCGCGCGCGCGCGAAAAATCTTGTAATAACAGGCTATTCCGGCCGATATGAAACAGGCCAAAGGGCAGTGTCATCTTGTCCTTGACCTCGCGTGTTATCGCCAACGCTTCTACGAACAGCTCGTGGGCACTATCAAACTGGTTGTTTACCATAGCAATTCCGCCCAGGCGATAAACCGTCAAAGCCACCCCGCGCAAATGCCCGCAAACTCGGTAATTGTCGGCAGCCTGTTGCAGAATCGGCCTTGCTGTGTCAAAAGCACGCAAAAACTGCTCCAAACAGCCAAGGCCGCTTAAGGCACGGGCATACTCATATGGGTTGTCGCTCTTTTCAAGAATCGGCAGGCAGACCTGAAACCGGATGCGTGCGGCTTCGGCGTGGTTCAAGTTGGTTTCGCATATTCCCAAGGTGCAGAGCGTTCGTGCCACTCCTATATCATCGCCAATCTCCGTGTAAATTTCCAATGCCGCCAGGCTGCTCTTTCGAGATTGTTCCGGATCCTGAAAGCCGGCGTGGAGCAAACCCAACGCTTCTCTAATATGCCCGCGCAGCGCCGCACAGGCAGTTTGATCTTTAGATTGAAACGCGCTAATCCACTCAATTCCCTCCTGGTGGTGGCCGCGTACGTCCCAGAATCGCCACAGAGCCGTGCACAGCCTCAGTCCTGTTTCAGTCCTATCCGGTTTCTGCGCGCACCAACTAAGCGCGGCGCGCATATTATTCTGTTCCTCCTCCAATCGATCCAGCCATTGCACTTGCTGCGGGCCAATAACGTGAGGAGCGCTAAGCTCTGCAAGAGCCAGGCACCATGCGGTATGCGCTTGTGCAACGCCTTCTTGATCTTCCTGTGTCAACAGTTCAGAGGCATACTCACGTACGGTCTCTAGTAGGGAGTAGCGCATAGAGCTTCCGGAAGAATGAGTCTGAATCAATGAGCGCTCATATAATACAGCCAGGTATTCGAGTGCTCGCTTGGGAAGTGCAGGAGATGCAGTAGAATGCACCGCAGGTACGCAGACTGCCTCCGCCGCCTCCAGTGTCCATCCACCTCGAAACGCACTGGCGCGGGCCAGGAAGCTAAGGAGCGGAGGCTCCAGCAACTGGCAGCTTGCGTCGAGCGTTGCCCAGAGGCTGCGATGACGAGCCGCTGGATCGCGTTGTCGACTGATGAGCAGGTCGAATCGCCGAGCTGTCAGGCTTGCCAGCATCTGTTCTGGTGTGAGCACACATGCCCAGGCCGCAGCTAATTCGATGGCAAGTGGAATGCCATCTAGCGCGGCGCAAATATCCAGAACCGCACTTGCATTCTGAGCCGTCAGGCCAAATGTAGGCATCACAGCCTGGGCTCGACCTAAGAACAGTTGGATTGCTTCGAATCTCTGTAATTCAGAGAGCCACCCCACCTCGTCAACACGTGTCGGTGTATTGGTAAAAGGCGGAATTTCCATGGTTGGAACAGGGAAGAGCGCCTCACCACTCATTCCCAACGCCTGACGACTAGTGGCGAGTATCCGTAGATCCGGACATGCCTGCAAGATTTGGCGTATGAAACCTTCAGCAGAATCCAAAAGATGCTCGCAATTATCCAAAACGAGGAGGCCCGGATGGTCCGCAAAATAACGCGCCAGCGCCGAATCCAGGGATCTGCCCGGCGCCTCGGTCAGCCCAACAACTGTGGCGACCGCCTGAGCAAGCAAGGCAGGATTAGCGAGTGATGCGAGTTCTACAAACCAGACATCCCCTTGAGACGACCACTGCTTCGCTGCCTGAAGCGCCAGACGGGTCTTTCCTACTCCGCCTGTTCCAGTAAGCGTCGTTAGTCGCTTCTCATTCAAACCATCAATTATCTTCTGCACTACTTCTTTGCGGCCGATAAGTGGCGTTAAGGGACTTGGCAGCAGCACGCCGGACGCACTCTCCGGAGGAAATGAGTCAGTTACGGGAAGCTTTCTTTCAAACGTTTCCGCATTAATCTCATCAGCAGAGCCTGGAGTGTATGCGACGCCTGGTCCGGATGCCCACCTGCGCACCGGCTCAACTCGCAGTTTGGATTGGCTGCGAAGCTGTTCGTAAATGGCGATGCTCTCTGGAGAGGGGTCTGTGTTTGCCTCGCGACGCAACAGGATTCGCAGGTCACGGTACGCTGTCGTCATAGCAGCATAGTCACCACAATCAGCCAGAAGCTGCATGAGGGACCGGTGGGCGGATTCGCGCAATGGGTCATGTTGAATCAAGCGATCCAAAAGACCACAGGCTTCGCGAATTCGCCCATTTCGTCGTTCGAGGTCCGCCACCTTCTCCAACGCCAGCAACCAGCTGTTCTCGCGCAAACGCTGTTCGTTCTCGACCCATGTCTCAGTGCATCCTTCCAAAAACGGGCCCGTGTAGAGCGTTACGGCCTTTTTTAAAGATGCGTCATCGCCGCGCGCGATGGCGGCGTCGAACGCGGCCACATCCACGTCAGCGCCCTGGATTTCCAATCGCAGCCAGTGCGGGGTTGCCTGAAGGCGTCCTGCCTGCGAACCCAAAGAACTTTTTAGGAAGCATAGCGTTTGGCGGAGATAAGCCAGCGATTGGTCAATCCGGCTGTCGGGCCACAGGGTCTCTGCCAGCCAGTCTCTACTCACCTCCCGGCCATGGCGCAAAACAAGCAGAGCCAACAATAATCGCTCTTTGCGAGAGCGGACACGCGGCATCGGTCGACCGTCGATCTGAACATCGAAAGATCCCAGTAAAGCAATACGCAGACCAGATTGGAGTTGGGAACTTGCCCCGACCATACGAATCCTGTCTATGCCAATCGAAACAGACGGCTTCACTTCGACAATGCGAGTTTCTTGCACGTAGAATACGGTTTTCTTAGTATCCCACATACGATCTCACATACAGCGGACCTGTATACTGGCCCCGTTACGAATAAGGTCAGCATCTTAGGAGGTGTCAAGAAAATGGTATCACTAAAATCGTTACACATCGAAACCGGCCGCGGGCCGATGAGGCGATCGCTCCAGCTCCTGTCCGCAGTTGCACTGTCTTTAGGCATCGCGTGTAGCAACGCGCTTGCCGAAACTCTCTATGTATCAGACTATGTTGCAAAAGACATCTACAAAGTTAACGCCGCTGGCGTAAACTCGATTTTTGCTTCTGGTATGGACGCACAACCGTACTCTCTGGCTTTTAGCCCGGCCGGTCAACTCTACGTAACCGAATTTGCCGCCAACGAAATCTATCGAGTTGATTCGAATGGAACGCAAACAGGCGTTGCGTTGGCGCCAGGTGCGGTGGGTCTCGCATTCGACCGAACCGGCGACATGTTCTATTCTGACTTCAATAACGGGCAGATATATGAGATCAAACCCGGTCACGCGGCGCAGCGGTACTCGCTTGGCGGCGTAATGACTAACCCTTACGGGTTAGCGTTTGACTCATCGGGCAACTTGTTCGTTGCCGATAACGCTACCGGAGCAATCTACTGCTACCCTAAGCCTGTTGGCATAGCAACCCAATCGGTGCCGTTCTATTTTGGGTCGGCAGGGCTTCACCCAACCTACCTGGCATTTAACGCAGCAGGCAAGCTTTTCGCCTCGTGTGCAGGTGATTCTGCAATTTACGAATTCGCACAAAATGGTGCGCGAAACACGTTCACTACAGATATAAGTACGCCTTACGGGTTGGCGTTCGACCATACTGGCGACCTGTACGTTGCTCAATACACAGGCGACACCAGTATTGAGAAGTTCACTCCAAACGGCACAATGTCGACGTTCACCAACGGCATATACCCTGCGGTCGATGTTGCATTTGATGGAGGGCTGGTCAATACAGCCACTCCGGAACCCGGTGGTGCAGCCCTCCTTTTAGGAGCATGCATTGTAGGCGCCGGAATAACGTATCGCCGCCGTCGGGCCGCGCTTCAACTAACACTAGAGTATGGAGCCATGCAAGGCCCGGCCGGAAATTTCATTGGGCCGGTTACCGGGGTCTAAGGACCACAGCACCTTAGCTGTCCGCAGTACAAAGGTAATGGTGCACCTGGCCGGGCATAAGCGCCGAGGCGAGATTGCCAGGAGCTCCAGGTGCCGCTGTGGGCAGCAAACCGCACATAAGTGATCGAGGTTACGGAACCACGCATCTAGCCCGTGAGGGCGATCAGCGAAGCT
>CAIXIX010000127.1 GCA_903919615.1 uncultured Chthonomonas sp. | reverse complement strand
CCCGTCGAACGTGGCACACCCACCTGCTCCTACCGCGACAATTCTCAGACAACCAAGAGCATCCACTCTGCAGAATGCCGGCTCATAGTTAGATGGAATGTCAGTTTTCTTCTCGCCTCCAAGATACAGTGCCTTCTGAGAGATTGTGTAGGGTTCCCCTGTCGTCGGATCCCAATCTACCAACAGTCCCGGTATTCGTTTCTGGTCGATCGTGTAGAGTGCGGTACCGATCTCAACTCCAGGCGTCAACTCTTCGGCGATGTACACAAGTGGCGCAAAAGGCGACATTGCAAGCTTGTTGAATGCAATACCACCGGTCGTATAGTCTGCGATTGATCCTGCGATCTTCGGCGGCGCAATTGGATCCATTGGTTTGGATGTGCATTGGCGAGGTACTTGAAGCAGCCCCGAAATAATCAGCCAACACATCAATATCGATTTCGTATTGTGATTGCAAAACTTGGTCATTGGTGATTCCTATCCACTGCCGGTACCATTCCCGCCGCATACGCGTCGATGAAGAACTGGATTAGGGTGCGGCTGTACATTTCCTTCTAGGCATCAGTGATATTCGATCTGTCCGGGATTAGACGCCCGAATCAGAATGGCGATGATCAACTTAACGTGGTGACAAGCTGAATTCCTTCGGCAATGGCATTGAGGATGGGTTCGTCCCTCTCTACTGATCTGGAGCCGAGACACGTCCGGTCCCGCGTCACATCTCTGATGGGTGGTTGTAACAGAGATTGATCCCAAATCTGTGAAGTCTGCCAGTCTCTATTGAAGTTCGATTGAAGCTCAGCAGTCCACACGCTGAATTATTCGTACACCTGGAGGTCTGCTTCCGTGTTGCGTGACAGATTGGAATGGATAATGTCGTCAACCATTAAACTTTCAAATGGGCAACTGAGATTACGGGTGTTGATCTACTTACTCGGCCGATTTGAAAGTCTCTTTGTCCTTTGGTGATCCCTTAATAACTTCAGCAATAGAACCGTTCGAGAGAACCTTCGTTACTTTGATCGATGCATCAGACTCGATACTGTTGAAGATATCACCTTCCGAAACGTTCTTGTCGCTTCCAACATCAATGAGTACGCTCTTGCCGTCTGCAAGCACTTTTTGTACATTCGCGATCAGATCATTCTTCGGTCTGCCTATGTTCTTTCGCTCGCCCTTTGCAAAAGGCTCCAATGCGCGTGAAACCGAGTTTAGTAAGGCCTGATCTTGCCTTTGGCTCAGGCTGCCGTTTGCCGTAAGGTCGCCTGCAGCAGACTCGGTCGACTTTTCAATCTGCCAGACGTACTGATTGGTGTCGTGATCGTACACGTAGAGTGTTATTCCTGCCCTTGCTGCGGCTGTTGGAACGAAGACGTTGGTCTTGCGGTAAGATGTCAACTCTATGATCGTAAATCTCACAACATATCTAACCCCAAGCTTCTCTGCAATTGGTTTGAGCTGATTGAATTTAACTTCGTCCTTTTCTGCTTGAGCAGGTCCAATAACTGCAAGGTACCCCTCCTGCGCTTCTTCAGCGGATAGAATATCGAGCGGCCAGTTCTTCTTTTTGGCTTCATTTATCAGTCTCGGCATAATGCGCTTGACCGATTCTGCCGGGTTGAATTTATCCTGTGACGCCTTGTCGTTCTCTTTACGAGTGCCTTCAACCTTAATCACCGGAGGTAGGACAGCTATTTTTGCTGAACCTGTGGCTGCATTGTTCTGAGCGGCTTGTGACGGCAGCGCTAATGCCATGAGTAGGAGTACTTTAATGGAGGTATTCATCTTGTGCCTTTCTGAGTGACATTCGAGGTCTAATGGCGAGCAAGTTCCGCAGATCCATGTCCGCAACTAACCCAGTGCATCGACAACAGTCCGCTTCTCGCCAGACTTCCGTTCATTAATTCCGACCGCGTTATTGCTCGGCCTACCAGAATATCTCCCGTTTCACATCGTAAATGCCGTCCGTGCCCGTTTGAGTGTAATGGGCCGAAGGTATCCCTTTGTTAAACAAGTCAGACGTCGGCTCGTCGATTTGTATGCCTTCCGTAGCCCCCGACACGACCGGATTAGGCAACGATTGATATTTGGTTGTGCTCTGGTAATGAATCACAGCCGCTACTTCTATCAACGGGGCGCCCCAGGAGATGTCTAGGGTTGGAGTATCCGATACTGAAGATACTGAGTCGGTCCAAGTGGGGTTCTTGATGCTTCCTGAGGCCGTGGCTGTCCCCGAGAGGACTTTACCGAAATAGTTGTTCACGCTATTACCGGTATCGACAACTGACGGTATTGGTTGAACAACATATACGCCTGTGATCGAGAGCTGCCCACTCGCATTACTTCCGCTCGGCGGTGTTTTTGTGATTTGCACCGTGACACTGATCGGTTGCAGCATGACCAGTGAGGAGACAGCAATCCTGGTACCCGAGTCATAGATTTCGATCAGGACAGTTGTGCCGCCCTTGAGTTCGGGCAGGGTAGCGGTTAAGTACGCCAGTCCAAGTCCCGCAACTGTATACACAGTAGGCACCTGCTGGTTGTTGACCCACACCTTTGAATTCGGTGTAAAAACAGTGTCAAATAGCGTTTGAAGCGTTCCATCCTTCCGAATGAAGTACTGGAAGCCACCAACAGCGCCAAGATCCAGTACGTTCTTGTCATAATTGGGAAGCGTGAATATTTCGCCCGCGAAGAACGATATGTTAAGCCCCATCAGGCCAAGATTTAGCCAGAAGAGCATATCGTAAGCAACCACAGCGGCAAGCTCTGTGACGCTTAGATATTGGTCAACAAAAAGCGCAATCTCTTGCCAAAAGTCGGTCGACTTGAAAACTGCCTGGACAATCCCCCTGAGCTGCTGAACAAACGCGTCCAAAGTTACACTGGATGAAAAAGAACCGGCAATCGGTGCGAAACGATCAATAAACGCTTTAACGACTACATTAAGGACTTCATCCTTAATTTCGATTATCGTGCTCAAGAAGGGTACGACGAGGTAAACACAGATTGTTCCTAGAAACAGCTCGTTCATGCTATCTGCCAGCGGGATGTTAGAAGGTGGCGTGTTTCCGCTGCTCTGAGTTCCGATTCCTGCTGTCCAGTATTCATAGATAACGCGATCTGAGCTTGTGGTTACAAAACTTACAGTGTCTTGATCGATATTGGGCTCAAGCGTTGGACTGAAGACGTTTTCGAGTCCAGCGATCGGTCGTCCCATCATCATGTTGTCAGGAAGCCTGATCGATTTGAAGGTCGGCTGTGCGACACCGCTATCTGCTGTGCCGACCATTTTTCGGCGATACACTCTTAGCAATCGCCCGGCTGCATTGGCCATCTCGACCGTAACGGCCGACTTATCCTTAGAGTCCAATGCGTCGCATGTGAACTGGTCATCGTACAGCCCCGCGTCACGATGTTGAGCAGGCATGGGCAGACGTGTAGGTGATTGACCCCGCGACTTGTTTTGGCTGCCGACTGAGCCCCTTCGAACTGAGCGAGTGGTACTCATTTCGGTGTACAGATTGGTTAGTGCAGTGATGACGTTCTGTTGCCCCACAAGGCTGATGATCGAAGTTGACTTCATGCCGTCCGTCAATAATTGTACGAGGGTTGAAAACGTCGACAGGCCGGTGACCGTTGAAGCAAATGCATCGAAGTCAGTTCGATCGGCGACCGAGCGCCTGGCAAGAATGACCGCAAAAGTGAGCGCTGTTGAAGCAGGAGTAATGTCAATGATTGCGTTGCCCGGTAAATGGAATGCAAATCCCGCGGAATGTCCCGTGGCGTCTAATGCAATCATCATATGTGGGACGGTTCCGGATGCAGTTGCATTGAACGATCCGTTACTGGAAACAGCGGACCCGCCATACGGTGTTACTACCCGTGAAATGGGCACCCCCACGTTAACTGTTCCGCTGATCTTCCTGGCGGTGCTGCCGCCAGCAGCGCTTCCGCCACCGCCGCCTCCCCCACCGCAGCCTTCAAGCGCTGCAGCGATCGGTGTAATCACGCCGCAGGCGGCTATTGAACTTAGCCAACGTAAGATATCTCTACGGTCAATATCCGCATGATCCGGCGCACTGGCCCGAGGCGTCTTTGAGTGATTAACTCTGTTTAGTTCGGGTTGGTCCTTACTATTTGGCATCGCAAACCGCTCCTGATTAGTTCTGTTAGAACACTGGTAACTGTACGTTGGGCATTCATGAATCGGACCGGAATCGTGTAAGTGCAACTTAGGATCGACCGATTAGGTCAAGGATCCACCATAAGTTGACGCGAGTAGGCATAGGCGTATTCCAAACGCAGGCTAGCGCCCGGAACACACTGGTAACTATGCCAAGAGTAATTTCTGGGCGCTGACTGCCGATCAGGTAGTAGCGGCTCCGGTTCGAACTGTTTGTTTGCTTGGCAAGAGTCGAATTCTCTTGCTCTCGTCGACGTCATAGCTATAGAGTGGTGATGGCTGAGCCACCAAGTTACGCTTCCAGTTGAATTATAGAAGTCCTACCGTAATCTCAACGTAACGAAAAGCGAGAAACTTTTGTGCAAATTCCGACTAGAGCAAATTCAGTGTAAGATCTTTGATATGGAACGTTGGTATGTAAGATTTCTGGGGGTCCCGGGCGCAGTTCGTGGCGACGCTACTGCCCATCTGCGATCACGTGATGCTTGGGCGGTGCTCGCATGCATGTTGCTACCGCCTGCGCTCCGCGGCGAGAATGTTGGAGAGGCGTTTTCTCGCGAGGCACTGGCCGACCGATTCTGGTCTGTAGAAGGCAGCGTGGATCCT
>CAIXIX010000126.1 GCA_903919615.1 uncultured Chthonomonas sp. | reverse complement strand
TATTGCCGTGCAGACAATAAGACTGGCGAGTGGAACGATTATCGCAAAATCGATCCGACGGCCGGGCCGACTGCGACCGGAGACGACTACATTAACTGGGATGTGTTCTGCAAGGGTAAGAAAACTCCCTGGGATCCAGATCGCTTCTTCCACTGGAGAAAGTGGTGGGATTACGGCAGCGGACTGATGGGCGATCTGTTGCCCCATCGCCTCCATCCTTTGATGTACGCCATGGCCGTACCAACCACTGGTCTCGATGGCTTCCCAATTCGTGTCGCTTCGACGGGCGGACTTTACGTTCAGAAGATAAACCCTGCATCTGGTAAGCCAGATCGCGAAGTGCCTGACTTTATGAACTTGATGGTCGACTTCAAGGACTTCTCCTTGATGGCAATGACCTCATGCATCACAGAGCAGGGTTGGCCATCTATGATTCGAGGCAACAAAGCCACCATTGTTTACAATGGCGGTAACATCGAACTGAAACCCGAACACAACTACACTGACGAGATCGATGGCGACAGCACTCCTGCGCCTGGCCCAACTGAAGACATCCGAATTCATGAGAAGAACTTCCTGGATTGTATTCGGTCGGGAGCAGCGCCTAATGGCAATATAGAAGTTGCCATTCGTGTTCAGACGATGGTGTCGCTGGGCGAGCTGGCTTACAGACAGGGACATACGTTCCACTTCGATCCGAAAACTCGTGCCTATTCGCAGAGCCCGATTGGCGCCGCACCCGCCCACAAGGCATAGCGACGGTTAAATCTAGTTTGCATGTACTACTGGTCAGGGTGAGCGGGGATAAAACCTGCTCACCCTTGATTATTTCCGGGGAGAGAACTATTCTGTGAAACAAGTTCGGCTATCTCGCCGCGCAATGGCGACAACATGGGAAATCCTGCTCTATGGGAATAGCGCCAGGTTTCTTCAAGGTGTCGCGGAAGAAGCGCTGGATGAGGTCGAACGGATCGAACAGCTGCTTAGTCCATATCGAACAACGAGTTGCATTGCCGATGTAAATCGCAACGCACACAATCACTCCGTTTTCGTTGGACATGAGGTATTTAGTTTGATCCGGACTTCCGTAAATCTGAGCCAGCTAACGGGCGGAGCTTTTGACATTACGGTTGCCCCGTTAATGAGATGCTGGGGAATGATGTCAGGTCGAGGATCTGTTCCATCGCTAGATGACATTAATAATGCCATGAACTTTGTAGGGGTGGAGCATATGTTGCTTCATGAGGAAGATTACTCAGTACAATTCGATCAAGAAGGTGTTATGCTCGATCTGGGGGCGATCGGCAAGGGGTATGCCATTGACCGTGTAATGGATATTGTGCGTGATCATGGCGTTGAATCTGCGTTGCTGCACGGAGGCGGCAGCACTATATATGGCCTTGGTGTTCCGCCAGATGGTGACGACCGAGGTTGGGCTATCACATCCAGGCTCCCAGAAGGCTCGGATAGTCTTCAGATAGAGCCATTCTTCCTGCATGATTTGGCAATTTCCGTCTCGGCGCCGCATGGTAAATCATTCGAGGTTGATGGAAAGCAGTATGGTCATATTATTGATCCGCGCGATGGCCAGCCTGCAAACCGCTGTTTGTCTGCTTCGGTAGTTTCAGCATCAGCCACAGAGACCGATGCACTCACAACCGCTCTTGTTACCCTGGGGCCGGGTTGGCTGCCGGAATTCAGGGCACTGTGGCCAAACGCTACCGCATGTGTTGTTTTCGACACAGACTCGGGAGAACGTCGAATACTGCGAACCGACAGCATGGAAGAGGTAAACAATGCTTGACGCAGGTAAAGCAGGCTCGGTTGCCATCATTGCCGCTTTTGTCCTGTTTATCTTTTGGGCGAAAACCGAGTGGGGCCGCCGATACTTGGCGGAGATCCTTGGCGACCCAAAGCCAGCAAAGCGCACTAAAAAGAGGACGGCGCCGGGGCAAACAGCGTCTAGGACGTCAGCCAGAACTCGAAGCCCACGCAACAACACCTCTGCATCCAAGAGCAAACCTGCAACGAAGCGTAACGCAAAGTAGCCTGTTAATGATCTTAGCGCTTTGCGGGCTTTTTGTTAAAGGAATCTGGATCGATCGGCATAGGCATTGTACGACCGGCGGGTGGGTCCGATGACGTCGTTATAAATACCGCGTCGATCCCAAAGGAGTACCGACCGGTCGCCGGCGCTCGCCCTGTAACATAAAATGCAATCGTATTTGGGCCAGATTCTAATGTGGCGGATCCGAGCAGTATCCATCCAAACTTGTCATTGGCATAAAATGGGCCGCGTGGATTGGGGTCAGCAGGCGGTCGCCGCTGGCCATCCCTCATGGTCCATTGGAAAGGGGACACGTCTGCTGCAGGCGGCGTGGCCGACACCCAAATATTGTATTTACCCGGCGCAATGATATTAAACGGATAGTGCACCGCATATTCGCGCGGCGGATTATTGTAGTTGGATATCCGAAGGTATTTGTTTCCGCTAGCGCCGTTTAGCTTTGGAGCGTCGTCGAAGGTTGATGAAGAGTAGTTTTCGCCTTCAATCCAGATATATGCGCCTGTATCCATGAGCAATCGGTCAATGCCGCTTCGTGCAGAAGAGTTGGCAAGCAGATCGGAAGAGCGTCGTGTAGGG
>CAIXIX010000125.1 GCA_903919615.1 uncultured Chthonomonas sp. | reverse complement strand
CCGGCAACGGAACCGCCGCCATCGAAGTGAGAGTGGATGCTGCCGGTGCGAAGGTGGAGCGAACCGATCTCTATCTTGGCGCATTGCTGCTGGCACAGTCTCACGACAGCCACCTAATCTACGCCGGCGCGATGCCCGAGGGCAGCAACCTGCTGCGAGCCCGAGTTGTGTTCGATAAGAGCCACACGGTGGATTCGGCGCCAGTGACCCTGAAAATATCGGGGCAGCCGTTTACTGATAACTGGGTGCGCAGAAATGCGGGTGATAAGAGCGCGAGCGCAGGGCTCTGGCAGACCTCTGAAGACAGTTTTCAGTTCTTTGGCAATGGAATGCACACGGTTATGCGGGCGATTTCAGGTGATTTTACGGCAACGTGCCGCGTGGATCACTACAATGGCGCACATGGCGAGCCGGTCAATCCCAATGCGTGGGTGGGGATAACGGCTCAGGAGCGTCCCGATAAAATCAACTGGGAGTGGGGCAAGGATTTCTATCTGGTCCAGACCGCAGCGCAAGGCATTCGTGCTTCGGCAGACTTCACAGATTTTGGCGCAACGAGAATGACCTCCAACGAGGTATCGCACTCTCGGCCATGGCTGCGGATCGTTCGCCAGGGCGATGTCTGGACTGCCTGGACATCCGCAGATGGCGCAAAATGGGATATGGGCGCCTATCAGAGCAAAATTTGTCAAAAGACGATGAACGTTGGGCTCTTCTTCAGCGCGCTCCCGCAAGATGCGCGCGCGCACTACTCCGCCTCCGTGTCTCATTTATCGGTTGAGGCTGGAATTCGGACGGAGACAGCGCTTCCTATGCCGACTTCGGCATCTGGAACTTCTGGAATACGGCTAACCGGCGTCATAGTATCGCGATCCCACCCGACCATTGCCATCGCCAGGTCATGCGGATTTGGAGTGCTGAAAACCGAGAATGGCGGCAAGAGTTGGCGCGCTATTAACGATGGTCTTCCGCCCGATGCGCTCGCGGTGCGCAGCGTCGCGATCCATCCGAAGGATGCCAGCAGGATGCTGCTTGCGGCCGGAAATGGTAGATCGAGCAGTCTCTGGCGAACATCGGACGGTGGTTCTCACTGGACGAAACTGAGTTTTTCGGGCGATTTCGACGGCGCTGGTCCGTCCGCTCTCTGCGGTGAGGTGCTTGGTTACGACCTGCGCAATCCGGATATTGTTTATGCTGGCTGCGAGTCCAAAGGCTTTTTCCGCAGTGACGATGGCGGCGATACATGGCGTTTGATTGGCGCAGCAAATGAGCGAAACACTGCCGTTGTGGTGTGGCCCTGGGAGCGCTACTATCCGGCGCCTGCTCATGGCAAAACACATGTCTGCGTCATCACCTGTCCAGATCGATTTATGAACCTCCTCGGCCGAGGTGAGCCAACGATCGCGACCACAGGCCAAACAAGCAGGGGATATCTATCGCCTGATGGCGTGCAGACGCTGCAAGTAGCAGATGAGCGATCCGATTGTGGGTTTTACAATGTCGTGTTCGATAAGGCGCTGCAGTCTGTTAACGAGATGCGCTACGCGACGTCACTGGGTTACCAGTCGGAAGTTTTCCAGAACAGCCAGATGGCGCTCTATCCTCCGCAGAAGGGACTGGATTGGTTGCGTCCGTATACGGCGATTGGCGCAGCAGCTCTCGGCGATGAGAAGTTCGGCAGAGTGATTACACAGGCGCTGAACCCTGTTGATCCCGGCGAATTCAGCCTGAGTGAACAGTGGGCATTTGAGTGGAGCAGAGTGAAAGTCAAAGACGCTTTGCCGCATGGAGGCATGATCGCTGCGGCTTGCGATGAGCGGCATGGGCAAAGGTGGTTTTTCGTCTGCACAGATGGACTATTCGTCTCAGAGGACGGAGGAAAAACGCTAGTGAAGGCTCTGACAGAAGTGGGGGACCCTACCAAATGAGTAATACCGACGAACCACTGGATCGCATCGCACCGAAGCCCCTCTTCAGAGATCCGATCTGGGATGGAGCAGCCGATCCCACGATCATTCACGACTATTCGACGGGTGAATGGGTGCTCGTCTATACCAACCGCAGGGCGAACGTACCAGGATTGCCAGGAGTTTCCTGGGTGCACGGCACCCATCTTGGTTCGGCCCGATCCAGTGACGGCGGTATAACCTGGACCTATCGTGGAATTGTAAACCTTCCGCTCGGCGGACTGGACGATAGCCATTGGGCTCCTGAGATTGTGTGGGATTACGGTGTATACCACATGTATCTGAGCTTTGTGCCAGGAGTGCATGAGGATTGGTCTGGTACGCGAGAGATGCATCATCTAACAAGTACTGATCTTGTCGACTGGCAGCATATCTCGCAGATCGACCTGTCCTCTGACCGCGTCATCGATGCGTGCGTGCATCGGCTGCATGACGGCAGCTGGAGGATGTGGTACAACAACGAACCGGACAACAAGGCGATCTACTATGCCGATAGCCCGGACCTGTATCAATGGACCGACCACGGTAAAGCGACAGGAGATGTTCCCGGCGAAGGGCCGAACGTCTTTTTCTGGCATGGCTATTTCTGGATGGTAGTGGATATCTGGCGCGGACAGGCCGTTTATCGATCCTTAGATGCGATGACCTGGGAGCGTCAGCCAGATGTGATCCTTGCCGAGCCTGGCGTTGGTGAGGACGATCGTGTGATGGGCGGACATGCGAAGGTTCAGGTCTGCGGCGATCGCGCCTATCTGTTCTACTTCACGCATCCCGGCCGCGTGCCCGAAAATGCCGGACAAGACCAAACCGAGACGAGGCGATCCTCCATTCAGGTGGTTGAACTGCATCTGGAAAATGGCTGGATCACCTGCGACCGCAATGCGCCCTGCCAGATTCGGCTTGCTACCTGTTGACGTGTGGTATTTGGCATCCCGTCGCTGAAGCTTAGCGATTGGGACCCACGAATTGCTGTAAATCACGTATCGGAGACTACACTGCATGAGAATATTCAAACTGATGTGCTGTATCGTTGCGCTGCAGTTCTGCATCGCCGCTTCCGGCCAGTCATTTACTCAATCTACAGATGCCCTTGTCTCCGAACTCTTTGGTTCGGAGGTACTTAAACCTGTTGAAAGCGGGCCGGGAATCCTTTTCTGTACCCAGCCTGGCGCCGATGGATCCGTTTCTCCACTGACAGAGGGGATCGGTACGTGGCTGCAATACGCTCTCGCTAGATCGCACAAGCTTGACCGCATGCCGGGTCTCCGCGGCATCCAGCTTGACAGCAGTGCGCTTCATTTGCGGGGCCCTGTTGGTATGCCCGCTGCGATCGTTCCGTTAGCCAGGCGCCTTGGCGCAACCCATCTGGCATTCCTTAAACTTAAGCAGGGAACGGATCCTGCCCAATTATCGCTACTATGCGAGTTTCGGCGAGTCACATCCCCAACCGTTGTAGATAACAGTATTTCAATCAGCCTAACTCGAAGCGACATTTCAAGTCGGCTTCCCTCCGTTGCGGCAATGATTGCTGCATCATTCGGCGATGCAGCATTTCCGGCTCCCCCTGCTCCGAACGTTAGTGCTGCTGAATTGGCAAAGCTGGGCTCCTGCTGCTGGGGATTTAATCGCGAATACGATCTGCCTGTGATTAAAGGAATCGCCGAAATCGGGCGAAAAGATCCTGTTGCGGCGGCCGTTGCCATCTGGTACGACCCGTACCTTTCGCGCGACGATTCTCATCGATGCAAAATGACTCGAGATCGGTCGCTTGCTTCAGACCCTGAGTTAGCCTACGAGGTATCTCACGACACTACTGCAGACCAGAGAGTCCACTTCACTGAAATCCAGCAACTTAGTGCTCTGTATCCGCATTCTGTTCTGTGCCAGATAGCCGCAGCTCGGCTCTATCGAGCGATGGGTGACCTCGACCAAGAAGTGAGATTTGCGCAACAGACCGTTCGGCAACTGCCTGGCGCCGCCCAACCATGGTTATCGCTGGGGTATGCGTATGAGCAAAAGGCATCGAGTTTGCGCAAGGGCAGAACGGCGGGAAATATCACCGAAGAAGAGTGGAAAACATTAAACAGTTACTATAAACGATGGCGTATATGCGATGAAAGGGCCGTTGCGTTAGAGCCCGGCAACCCGCATTGCTGGGCAGCGCTTGCAATGTCTGCCACCTTTGCGGAGGATAATAAGCGCGCGACTGCGGCAATGGATCAGGCCCTCAAACTTGAGACATCCAATTCTGAAGCAATTAGCTGGGCGCTTCAAATGTATCAGCCTAAATGGATCGATGACGAAGTCCGACTGCGTGATGTGGCAAGATTTGTGCTCGAGTCCCATTCTTTGCCTTCAGATGCCACGGGGATTGAGCTTCATACGCTTGAAACGCTGGGCGTAAAGATCGATGACGCTGCCCAGGCGGCGGCAAAGCGAGGTGTTGCGAACATGAATTCGCATCCCCTTCAGCCCTATGCTGTCCATTGTCTTGCAAACTTTTACGATCGAACCGGTAAATATTCGCTGGCGGCAGAACAGTACGAGCACCTGTTAACCATGGGAGTTGCAAATGAACTGTTCTACATGCGAGCCAGAGCAAGCTGGATGCTGGCAGGGCAGCAAGACAAGATCCGTGATCTTGTGCAACGGCACGACAAGCTCATCCCGAATGTT
>CAIXIX010000124.1 GCA_903919615.1 uncultured Chthonomonas sp. | reverse complement strand
CAGCGGATATTGCCAAAATTCGGTGTCTGACCCCGGTTTTTGGCAACAAAAAAAAGCGGCGCTGCGGCGCCGCTTTTTTATTTGGTTCTTCACGGATTTCCGGGAAACGCGGCTTTGATCTTTAGGAAGAAGAAGGTGCTGTCGCGGTAACCGTAGGCCATCCGTTTCATCACCTTGATGCGGTTGTTGATGCCTTCCAGCTGGCCGGTGTGCATCGGCCAGCGCACTCTGGCCAGGATGCCACGCCAATACGGCTTCAGTTTGTCGGCAAATCGACGTAGCGGCTCGATACCACTGTCGGCCACCATGGCAAACCAGCTGCGCCAAGCAAGGCGCCAGGTCTTGGCGTCGTGCTGCTGCCAGAGTTCTTTCAGGCTTGCTTTCATCAGATAGACAGTCATCAAGGCCTGGTTTGCCGCGAGGAGTTCGTTAAGTCTGGGTTGTTGGTCGGGCGGGACGTTTTGTGGATTGCGCAGCAAAAGCCAGCGTGCCCGCTTCACGATTTTTCGCTGTGGTCGGTTGTCTTTCAGGCGATTGGCCTCGTCGACGCGCACACGGTCGATCACTTCACGGCCATACTTGGCAACGACATGAAATAGGTCATAGACGACACGCGCGTTTGGACACTGTTGTCTCACTTCCAGGTCAAACGCAGTATTCATGTCCATCGCGACGGCTTCGATGTTGGCGCAGCGCTTTGTGCCGAGCCATTCGAAAAATGGCCGGATCGCTTCACGGCTGCGGCCTTCTCCTACCCAAAGGACACGTCGGGTATCGGCGTCGAGTACTGCAGTTGCATAGCGGTGGCCTTTGAATAAGGCAAATTCGTCCATCACAAGACGTGTTGGCTGAGGCTCGGGTAGCGCAGACAGCTGCCGTTCCAGCCTGGCGCGCTCGATGGTGCGTACCGTTTCCCAATGCAGTCCAGCGAGCTTGCAGACGTGGGCGACAGGCAGCTTTTCACACCAGACACCGACGAAATCCGCCAACGCTCGAGTCACCCGGGCATGACGGTCAAGCCAGCTCACACGCTCTGTACGCGTGCCGCACTGGCCGCAACGAAGACGCCTGAGCGGCACCCGCAACCATACCGGTTGACCCAGCATTGGCAACTCGCGAATGATCCTTACCCCGGTTTCATGCACGCGATAGCAGTGATGACCGCAGCCGCTGCATACCATCGGCACCGATGGACAGCGCCGCAGATCGATCCACACGGCGCCGGACCGGCGCTCCACTTTTGATGCAATAAAGCCTTCCCAGAACGGGAGCTCGAGATTATGATCCGTCATGAAAGCGGTAAGTTGAGTCAAGGTTTTGTTGGTCGCACAACAAGTCTAGCTCTTCTTTACCGCTTTCTTCGTTTACTGGTTACTTCCCGCTAATCCGTGAAGAACCTTTTTTTTGCCTCAAGCGCCGGTCGGCTCGACGTCGTCGCCCTGGAAGGCGCCTGCGCGCCAGGTCAGCACCAGCGTATCGCGGTGCCCGTGCTCGCCCAGCGGCTGGATCGGCGTCGATTCGTGGATCACGGTCGCATCGTCCAGCAGCAGCAGGGTCCACGGCTCAAGCATGGTGAAGCGCTGCCCCTTCGGCCCGTTGGCCTCGAACACGCGGGTTTCGCCACCCTTGAT